>JBMZBW010000051.1:0-16322 GCA_049612785.1 Alphaproteobacteria bacterium
TCAAGAACAAGAGAGGATTTTTTAAGCGCCGGAATGCCGCTTGTGCGCCATGAGCATAGGCCGCGAATGCTCCGTTCAGCGCTCCGGATCCAGTGGCAAGACTTCACCCAACTCACTCGCATCATCCGGGTCAGGTTCTTCCACCGCTGGAATAGCGTAAGCCCCTGTGAGCCAACGATTCAAGTCCACATCCCGACACCGATCCGAACAAAAAGGCCGCGCCTTCTCGGTCTCTGGCTTGCCGCAGGTGGGGCAGGCGGGCGGACTGGATTTCTTCATGGGTGCAACTTCAGCCATGGACCAGTTCCTTGAAGGTCGCAGCATAGGACAAGGGCACCTTGTCCGCGACGGCGGTCATGATGCGCTGCTGCTCTGGGATTGAAAAACCACGGCGCGCGCGCGTGATCAATCCGACGCCCAGATGATTGACTGGCTCAACATCAAATGTGCATGTCGGATGGTCCAAGGCTTCTCGAAGCACCTCGGTCAAATGGGCTCTTTCAGCCTTGGTATCGAGGTTCAAGAAATCAACAACCAGCAGACCTCCAAGGTTCAAGGCCTTGATCACGCGCCCAATTTCTGCGGCTGCTCGCGTGTTGGTATCCAGCCGTTCCGAAGTTCGTACGGTTGCGTTGACATCGATCATGGTGCCGGTGAACCCTGGCTCCACCAAAAGGCTGAGGCCTCCGGCCAAGGGCACTGACATACCGTCGATCACGTTCCAGCAAGGGTCTGAAGCCTGTATGTCGTCTGAGGCAAAAAAGTCGATTGGAACGCTGTCTCTGATGGCTCGAATGGCAGAGACAGCCTCTGGTTTGCTATGGCAGACCACTGCATCCACCGTCTCAATCATCGCAGCCAGTGGGTCGGTGGCGGGTCTCAGCATCTGGGCCTTGCCCTTGGATGTTGCGACTTCCGGGATGGGTGGAATGAGACGCCCTCTGGGGCCTTTGGCCTCCCGTGCGTCAGCGATGATTTCGACGCACACCCACGATCCTTCGCGGACATTGGCGCGTTCCTTTAACGGAACCATCGTACGCTGATCGGCGCTCGTTCCCTGTGACAGGCGGGGTGGTATGGCCTTGCCCGTATCCAGAAATGCAACGCCAAGAGGCTTGGAAACTTCGTGTACGCGCGCCCAAAGCTTGGCCCCTGCACCTAGGGGACTTGACCAAGGGCGCATCCATGGCCAATCGATTATCCTCTGGGAAATGGGAGCTTCCAAGTCATGCGGTGCTCCGTCTTTTACGATCAGATCCCGCTGGATCGGCGTATCAATGACGTAGAGGGTTTTCATAGGTGAAGGCCGCTCCCCGTGAGTTGAGCGTGAGTGACGGCGAGATCCAATCCCATGACGTTGGTGTAAGAGCCATTGATCCACGGAATGAAGCGCGCAAAGGCCCCTTGGATCGCATATCCGCCTGCTTTGCCTTCCCACTCTCCGGTATCGATGTACCAGTCAATTTCCTGCGAACTCAGGCGCTTGATCGCCACGCGTGTCAGGGAGACCTGGCTGCGGATTTCTTCGCCATGCCGCAAAACGGCTTGCCCGGTGTAGACACGATGGCGGCGACCACTCAGCAGTTTGAGGAAATCACGCGCTTGGTCAGCATCAATCGGTTTTTCGAGGATCCGGCGGCCAACCGCGACGGTGGTATCCGCGGCCAGAACCAATGAGTCTGGATTGGCGTCAGCGATAACCTGGGCTTTTCCACGCGCCAAACGTTCGACATAGGCAGAAGGTGTCTCTGACCCATGCGGTGTCTCGTCGATATCGGCGGGTATAATGGCGTCGGGTACCACGCCTATTCGCGCCAATAGTTCCTTGCGACGGGGACTGGCGCTGGCGAGGATAAGGCGCATTTACTTGTAGCGGAAGGTAATCCGCCCCTTGGATAGATCGTAGGGGGTCATCTCGACCTGAACGCGGTCACCAGCCAATACGCGAATTTTGTTCTTCCGCATTTTGCCTGACGTGTGAGCCAAGATTTCGTGTTCGTTGTCCAGTTTCACTTTGAACATGGCGTTTGGCAGGATTTCCAGCACTTCGCCTGTGAATTCAATCAGATCTTCTTTTGCCATGTGTGGCTTAACTTATCCTGTTGCGTGAGGCGATAGAGTCCGCCGTGTTGAGGTGGGAGATAGGGGTAAGGAGCCGCCAAGGTCAAGGTTCAGGTGCCCAAAACGGTCCAAAATTAAGAGAATCCAAAGCGTTCTTTGATCTTTGCGCGAATTTGATCCCTCGTTTCGCGGTAAGCGTCCAGTTTCATATCGCGCGTGCCATCGACCAGACTAGGGTCCAAAACGTCCCAACTTTCGATTTCCGTCGCTTGCGCGCGCATCGCTTCCTGCGCTTCGCCCTCGGCTTGTTTGGACAGCGCGATGATCAGGTCATATCCCCCGTCAGAGTGAGCATCGAAGGGGCGTGACTGATGGCGGTGCATGTCGATCCCTTGCTCCCCTAGCGCAGAGACGACAAATCCGTCGATATCCGTCGGGTAGAGTCCGGCTGAAGCGACAAAGACACCCGTCTGACCCGAAAGTTGTAATTCATGCTTCATCAGCCCTTCGGCAAGGGGACTGCGGATGGCATTCCGCGTACACAAGAATAAAACGGACCCGGGTAAGCGGCTCATCAGAGGGTATCCTTCCGGCCTAGGTACAGGGCAAAGAGCAGCGTGATGAGCCGTCTCGCGGTGTTCAGGTCGGTTTCTACTTTACCTTCCAACCGGTCGCGGAGCAGTTCCGCAACGTCATTGTGGACGCCACGCCGTGCCATGTCGATTGATTCAATCCTTGCGGCAGATGCGGTGTGGATGGCGTCATTGTATGCGGTACAGATGTCATAGTATTCCGCCAACGGTCCTTTGAACGCGTTCAATGAGATCAACAGGAAATAGGGTTCCTGCTCGCCATTGACCGGCGCGATCTCAAAGACGAGTTTGCCTTCGTACTCATTGAGTTTGAGGTTAAAGGGGCCTTGGTTTGCAAAGGTTGCTGGGCTGAAAACATTGTCCTCGACCAGGTCAAAAATGGCGATCTGCTGCTCCTGTTGCGCCTCTGGTGAGAGGTGCGCGTGAAACACGTCGGCAAGTTCAACACTGGCGAGTTTGTTGGTCATGGTCAGTGATTACCACGAATAGCGATTGAACGGGCGTGGGCGCCGAGACCTTCTGCTTCCGCCAGTCGTCGCGCGGGACCTCCCAACTTTGTGAGGGCATCCGGTGACAGGCCAAGGAAGGTCGTTCGCTTCATGAAATCAAGAACACCCAGGCCGGAGGCATAGCGCGCCGCTCGCGCTGTTGGCAGCACGTGGTTCGGACCAGCGATATAGTCGCCCATAGGCTCCGGGGTAAACCGGCCAAGGAAGGCTGAACCTGCATTCCGGATTTTGCCAAACAGGGCCTTTGGGTCTTCCGTGGCGATTTCGAGATGTTCAGGAGCCAATCGATCGACCAACGCTTCACAAGAGTTGACGTCGTTTACAAGAATAATGCCACCATTATTGGCCCAGCTCGCGCCTGCAATTTCTGCGCGGGGTAATGTTTTGAGTTGGCTATCGACCGCATCGGCTACGTCTTTGGCAAACCCATCATGATCCGTGATCAGGATCGACTGTGCATCGGCGTCGTGTTCAGCCTGAGACAGAAGATCGGCGGCGATCCAAGCGGGATCGTTATCTTTGTCAGCGACCACAAGGATCTCAGAGGGGCCAGCGATCATGTCGATACCGACTTGACCGAAAACCCGTCGCTTTGCAGCGGCGACAAAGGCGTTTCCGGGACCGACGATTTTGTCGACGGGCGCAACGTCTTCTGTGCCATAGGCCAGCGCAGCCACGGCCTGCGCGCCACCAATGCGGTAAACCTCAGTCACGCCGCAAAGATGAGCGGCGGTCAGGACGAGTTTGTTTACTTCACCATTGGGGGTTGGCACGCACATGGCGATACGCGGCACACCAGCGACTCTGGCTGGGATCGCGTTCATGTAGACCGACGAAGGGTAGGCGGCTTGTCCGCCGGGAACGTAGATCCCCGCCGCTGATACCGAGGTCCAGCGCCAGCCCAGCTCCACGCCCATTTCGTCTGTATATCCCTCGTCCGCTGGGCGTTGGCGTTCGTGAAAAGACTGAACCCGCGCAATGGCAATTTCCAAGGCGGCCCGGTCTTCGGCATCCACCGCCTCAACAGCGGCGTGAATTTCTTCCTCGGAAAAACGCGCTGTCTCGCTGACATCCAGATTGTCAAAGCGGGCGGTGTAATCCGCCACAGCTTTATGGCCGTGCGCCCGCACGTCATCGATGATTTCTGCTACTGCAGAATCAACGTCAACGGAGACTTCGCGTTTCAGGGACAGGAACTCCTGAAAACGCGCTTCGAAATCTGCGTCACCTTGGTTGAGCCAAAACACCATCTATGCGGTCTCTTTATTCTGCGTCTCTTGAACGGCATCGCGAAAGGCGTTGATCCACTTGAGAATGCGCTGGGAGTCCGTCTTCAATGCCGAGCGGTTCACCACCAGACGCGCCGTGGAGTGCATGATCACTTCTTCTTCGATCAGGCCGTTCATCTTCAATGTTGTTCCGGTTGAAACAAGGTCAACAATCCGGGACGCCATGCCAAGCATGGGGCCAAGCTCGATGGCGCCGTTGAGTTTGATGCACTCAGCGTGGATACCCTTGGTGGCGAAGTGCTTGCGGGTAACATTGGGGTACTTGGTCGCTACTCTCAGGTGCGAGCGACCGGCCAAAGGTACAGCGTCCAGACTGGCCTGAGGTCCGGCAACAGACAGGCGGCACGCACCAAAACCCAGATCTACGGGGACATAAAGCTCCGAATAGTCAAATTCAGCCAGAACATCGGCACCGACCACGCCTATTTGCGCGCCGCCGAAACCGACAAACGTCGCCACGTCGAAGGGCTTCACAGGGATGAGGTCAATCTCTGGTGAGTTGGTGCCAAATCGCAGCCTTCGATCCGACTTGTCGAAGAACTCAGGATTGGGCGCTGCGCCAATGGCTTCAAGAACAGGCTGGCAATCACCAGCAAGGCGGCCTTTGGGTAGGGCGAGTACGAGGGGTTCACTCATGACGTTGTAGCCTCACTTATTCGATGGCTTCGGGCGCTTCCCGTGCAATCGCGGCAAGGTCGTCTCCATGTTCTGGTTTTCTCTGGGTTGGCCAGGGTTCACCGAGGTCTTCTAGGAAAACACGCAGATTTGCACCCGACAAGCGGATTGCGGCGTCGCCAGAACAAACAAGTGTCAAACCATTTTCATCCGGAACCAAGGCCATAATCGAAACAAACTGGTCCCGAGAACCGCGCTTGATGGCCTTTGTGCGCGCTCCCGTTATCCCTTCTACGGTTAGCGCGGCGAAGCTGCGGGTGTAACCGGTCAAAATGTCATCCTGAAACCGTGCGTCAGTCTGCTCCATACCAGATTGCTCAAAAGCTTCTGCCCGCTCCCACTGGAACCGGTTCAGAATGGCAACGAAGCGACGCTTGCTATCCTCTATGGTCATTTCGGCAGGAACAAAAATGCTGTCTTGCACCAAACCAGAAAGCATCACGATGTCACGGCTTTCCCGGCCCAGCAATTTTAGTCGTGGGGTGGCTGCCATTTTCTTTCCGTCCGTTTATTCTTGCCGTTCAATGCTGGCACCTACTGCTGAAAGCTTGCTCTCAATGCGTTCATAGCCGCGGTCAAGGTGGTGGATGTCACCCAACCGTGTCTCGCCCGAAGCTGCAAGCCCTGCAAGGATAAGTGATGCCGAAGCACGCAGATCAGTTGCCATTACTGGCGCTCCGTATAGCCGTTCAACGCCCCGAACAACAGCAACTCGGCCATCGACCTCAATATTTGCACCCATGCGGATCAGTTCCGGAACGTGCATATACCGATTTTCGAAGATCGTCTCAGTAAGAACGGCGGTCCCATCTGCAATCGCCATGAGTGACATGGTCTGCGCTTGCAGGTCGGTTGGAAAGCCAGGGTAGGGCTCTGTGGTCACATTCATGCTTTTGGGCCTGTCAGAGGTCGAGACTACATGAATGCCGTTCCCCACCTGCGTACAAATGATGCCGCTGGCTTCGAGCACCGTCGCGAGGCTTCCCAAATGTTCAAGCTTGCCGTTTTTGAGGATGAGCTCGCCGCCGGTCATCCCGGCTGCAACGGCAAAGGTTCCAGCTTCAATCCGATCTGCCACGACCTGATGCTGAACGCCGCTTAGTCGTTCCACACCATCAATGATCAGATGGCTCGTCCCTATGCCGGAAATTTGTGCGCCCATACTGTTGAGACACAGGCAAAGATCGACGACTTCCGGTTCCTGCGCCGAGTTGAACAGCTCAGATCGACCTTCGGCCAAAGTCGCGGCCATCACCATGTTTTCTGTGGCACCGACTGAGACTTTCGGGAAATTGATTTTCGCGCTTTGCAGCCGGCCTTTTCCGCCCTGAGGCGTCTCCGCAACCACGTAACCGTCGCGCAGTTCGATGCTGGCACCCATAGCGCCTAAGCCCATCAGGTGCAGATCCACCGGACGAGATCCAATGGCACAGCCACCGGGTAGACTTACTTCAGCTCGGCCTTCACGGGCCAGCAAGGGGCCGAGAACGAGGATTGATGCCCGCATCTGACTGACAAGATCATAAGGCGCGCGGACGGATTTGATTTCAGGCGTATGCATCTTGAGGACAGGGAGGCCCGTTCCAGCCCCCAGACCAATGCGCGACGCATCGATTTCGGTTCCATGACCCCGCAGGACGTTCGACAGCGTACCGATGTCGTGCAAGTCAGGGCAGTTGGTCAGGGTTACGGGTTCATCGGTCAGCAGCGTCACCGCCATCAAAGGCAAAGCCGCGTTCTTGGCACCAGAAACCGGGATCTCACCGTTCAGTTTGTTGCCGCCAGCTACAACAATTTCAGCCATGTTGTGTGCTCAATCTCTCTCAAAAAACAATCGGACAAGCTTTAGCAAGCGCCAAACCCATCGGTATGACGCTTTCATGCAAAGAATGAGCAGTTAAGGCAACCGCCAGAACAGATTGTTAGAGACGCGGCAGAGTCACGCCCGTTTGGCCCATATATTTACCAGAGCGGTCTGCATAGGAAACTTCGCACGGGTCATCGCCCTGGAAAAACAGGAACTGACAGGCCCCTTCGTTGGCGTAGATTTTTGCGGGCAATGGGGTTGTGTTGGAAAATTCCAACGTAACGTGGCCTTCCCACTCCGGCTCGAGCGGCGTTACGTTCACGATGATCCCGCAACGGGCATAAGTCGACTTGCCGACACAGACGACCAGAACATCGCGCGGGATCCGGAAGTATTCGACCGTGCGCGCAAGCGCAAACGAGTTTGGGGGGATGATGCAGACATCCGTCTGGCGCTCGACAAAACTGTCGTTTGAAAATTCCTTCGGGTCGACAACCGCTGAGTCGATGTTTGTGAAGATCCGGAAGTCTTCCGCCACACGTGCATCATAGCCGTAAGAGCTCAAACCATAGGAAATCATGCCTTCGCGCTTTTGCGCTTCAACGAATGGCTCGATCATGCCCTGATTGGCAAAGTCGCGGATCTTGTGGTCAGGAAGGATGCCCACGGCTGGTTTACTCCGATTGTTCTGTTTTGGGTGTCTCAGCGGCGCTGGAGGCCTCATCATCCGCAATGCGCGCACGTCCCTGAGCCTTGCGCCGGCGCAGGTTGGCTCGAAGGGCGTCTGCGAGCCTGTCGGCGCGCGTGTCCGATTTTGCTTTTTCGTTACCCATAATGTGAACAGGGAGTGCGTGAGCCAGCCCTTTTGGTCAAGTCAGTAGCCTGTGGGAAACTTTATTTGCGGACAGTGCCAGTGCAGGACTGTTGAGATTATTGGCCCCGCATGCGCACAGCTTCACAACAGATAGCCGTGCTTCCCAAGGCGCATGGGTTAGGTCTTGCGTGTCAGGGGCGAAGGTGGCAATACCGCACGCATTGAACGGTGCTGCTGTAGCTCAGGGGTAGAGCACGTCATTGGTAATGACGAGGCCGGGAGTTCAAATCTCCCCAGCAGCACCATTTCTCCCCGATCAGAGCACTTCGTCCAGCGCGCCAATGAGCGTGGTTACGTCTTCTTTTCGTGTGTAGTGGACGAACGAAAGTCGCAAGACGCCGTGATTGGGATCAATGCCGAGTCCTTCCAGGCAGCGAACACCATAGAAATCACCACCACCGGCCATGACCCCACGGGTCGCGAGAGCGGCGGCTAATTCCTCGGCTGGGGTCTGTGAGTGGACAGCAACTGTGGGAGCCTTGGCTTCTGCGTCCTTGGGACCGATCAGGCGGACTGAATTCCGGTCTGCGAGGTAGTCCAAAAGAGGTTGCAGCGCTTCTGCCTCGTAAGCGCGCGACAAGTCATGCACGGCTTCCGCTTTTGCGGTCAATGACGCGCCGTCAGAGCCAAAATGGTGGTCGTAGAGGCTTTCCAGATAGTCCACCATCCCCGCACTCGCCGCAATCTGCGCGTGATCGGGTCCTGCTGGTGTGAATTTCTTCGTACGATAGCCGGCGTTGAAGTAATGCGCTTGCGATGGCAAAGCGTCTGCCAGTGCATGCCGAACGACCATGATGCCCTGATGCGGGCCAAAGGTTTTGTAGGCGGAGAACAGATAAATGTCCGGGCCTAGGGCGTCTACGTTGGGAATGCCGTGAGGCGCGTAGCTCACCCCGTCAACGCAGCTGTAGGCACCTGCTGCTCTGACAATGGCGGTAATGCCGGGAACGTCGTTGGGCGCACCGACAATGTTTGAACAGTGCGGGAAGCACACGAGCTTCACTTTGCCATCGAGCAGGTTATTCAGCTCTGCTGTATCGAGCAAACCTGTTTCCGGGTTCAGCCGCCATTCTCGAACGTCGATCCCCAATGCCTCCAAACGCCGCCATGGGCCAGTGTTGGCTTCGTGGTCCTGATTGGTGACGATGATGGCATCCCCAGGACTGAGCATCTCGCCAAAGGCTTTGGAGAGCACGTAAGTGTTCTGTGTCGTCGAAGGGCCAAAAGACACTTCATCAGACGCGACCCCCATCGCCGCGGCGAGCCGAGTCTGCGCTTCATCCATTTCCTCACCGCCAAGGCGAGATGCCTCGTAAGGACCATAGGGCTGCACTTTACGCTGGGTATAAAAGCGTGTGAGGCGATCAACGACTTGGCGACATGTATAGGAGCCGCCAGCATTTTCGAAGAATACTTGCCCTTCCAGCGAAGGTTGCTCGAATGCAGGAAACTGAGCACGGACAAAGTCGAGATCGAGCGAAGGGGTCATGGGCTAAGGGCTCCGGATTGTAAAATACCGCCACACCTTAATGGAATTGAGCGTTTCGACTAGGTCAGAGACTCAACCGCCGTTGTTTTTCTCAGCGAGTTTCAGGCCCAGGGAGACCACCAACGCCTGACAAAGACACATAGCGCCTGAGATCAGTCGAAAACCGTGCGTTTCCTGACTGTCGGTTTCAAAGCACAGATCCGACTTCGCAGCCAGCGGTGACAATGGACCGTCCGTAATCGCAATGATGGGACGTCCCGCCGCAGAAACGGCAGTCAATGCATCGGTTACTTCCGGCGCGTAAGGCGGGTAGGAAATCACAACAAGCAAATCGCGCGCGCCAATCATCTGCGTTTGCTGCAGCGCCATGCCGCCCGTCCCGTCGATAATATGCGCCGGTACGCCAAAACCTGTCAGGTTGTAGGCCAGATACGTGGCAACGGGAAAAGAACGACGCATCCCCATGACGTGCACACGTTCAGCAGCGGACAACATTTCCACCGCGCGGCGCATGTCGTCGGCTGTCACCTCGGATTCGAGAATGGACAGGGCTTCGCGGGAGCTGGCGATAAAATCAGAAAGAACGCCGACTGGCTCTTTGGGGGCCTTGTCCGCTGCTTCGGTGATGCGCTCTTTATAGGTTGGCGTGCGGGCAACCAAACGCGCCCGCAGAACCCGCTGCATATCGGTGAATCCGGTGAAACCAAGGGCCTGCGCAAAACGAACCATGGTCGGAGGACGGACATTAGCGGCCTGTGATAGCTCGGCTACGGTTTCCAGTGCAGCACGATTTGGATGCTGGACAATAAACTCAGCCACCAGCCGCAGTTGTGGAGACAAGCTGTCAAAGCGGTCCGACAGAACGCGGCGAAAAGCATCGTACGTCGCTGGAGCTTCCTGAGTCATGGTCATTGGCAGTGAATTCCCCGAACAGCCTGCGAAAGGTTGGTTCGTTCAGAAGACTACCGGCTGACGATTGTCCCCGGGATTGCAACCGAACCATCCAAAACCACAAAACCCGCATCTGCACTGTCGGTCAAGTTGGTCGCGAGGGGGAATGCGCCAGAGTCCGTGACAAGGATGGGCAGATATCCACTATCAACATTGCCAAAAGCATCGCCTTGGCCCAGCACGCGCAGGCGAATGGCCAGCCGCTGGGTGGGCGGTAAGTCGACAATGAGCGGCAGTAGAGCCAGCTTGGCAAAGTCTTCGCGGCGTGTGGTGCTCTGGCCCGGTTGGAGCGTGACAGGAGCCGCGATGCCCTGACGATCCAGATTATAGGCTACATCCATGGTCAAGCTGGCCCAGATCGACCCGGTCCACCGAAACACCTCGAAGGGAGGAAAGCGGTTGAGCAGGTTCTCCGGCTGGAAAGAGATAGGGACCGAGCCAAGGTTCTGCATGGTCATCGTGACGCTGCCCCTATTCGAGGCATAAAGCTGGCCGATGGCCACCTGCGTGGGATAGGTCAGCGTAAACTGGATGTCGCCACTGCGGAACTGTGCATAGCCAGAGCGGACCACGCCCGATGTTGGCCGTTGGCTCAGGGGCTGACTGCCCCCGTAAATCGGGATTACGGCCTGGTTGGTCCGCAAGGTTGCCCGTGGAATTGATTCCAGCTCAAAACTCGTTCCAGTGCTGTTAGGCCCGGAATCCGGCACATTCACAGCGACAGCCGGGCTCGTCCCCACGGCGGTGAAACCGGGTGTCGGAGCGAGACCGGGGACGGCGTTGGCCCTTCCTTCGAAGTAAGGCGTCTGCATGTCTGCGCGTTCGAGACTGGTGTATTTGATCACGTCCTGACCAGCGATCAGCGCCTGTGCATCACTTGCTGACACGACCTGAAAACCGGTGCTGGTCACGTCCAGTGACGATACAATGGGAGCCCGAACCGCGTCAGAGCCGGGTAGGGCCTCCGACGCGTCAAAGCCCATGATTCCGTTCAACGAGTCAGCAACCAATCCGACTGAAGCGCCCGCGTTGCCCATCTGACTGGGTGAAACATCAAGCGCTGCGTCAAGCAGGGCGGCATCAGCGCTGTTCACCCCGGAAACGGCTGCTTGTTCGAACAGACCTGTCGATGCTGTCGGCTGTGTCATTGTCGGAAGAGTTTCAAAACTGCCGACAGCCTGAGTCGCGGAGAAGTCCAGTCCGGGCGAGGCTTGATTTGCAACAGCCGCGCTGCCACCCGAGGGGACAAAACTCGCCATTGGATTTTCAAGCTGTTCATCGCTGAAGTCAGGAAGAACCGCGTCCTTTATCGGCTCCAAAGCACCACAGCCGACCAGCAAAACACTGCTGACAAACAGAAAAACTGCATTTCGCAATACGCGAAGGCTGTACTTCATCTCGTGTTTCCTTAACCCGAAAAAGGGGTTTGGCCCGCAAAATAGGTTGATACCTGCAAAGATGATACCGACTTCAACACATTTTCAGCGAGTAAATCTCAGGTCAAATTAGCCGATAGTCACGCTGTTTCGCAAATGATGGTGGTTTTGTTGTGATATTCGGCTGCGGCGTGAAGGTCTGAAACAAAAAAGGCCCGGAGTGTATGCCGGGCCTTTTCGTGGATTTAGCGCGCTAGAAATTCGCGCTTATGCTGCTTCTTGCACCATGGAGCGAAGAACGTAATGCAGGATGCCGCCATTCTGGTAGTAGTCCACCTCGTTGGCTGTATCGATCCGCGCCATCAGCGTGATTTCCTTCTTTGATCCGTCTGCGAAGGTAATCGTGCAAGTGATGTCCATACGCGGCGTTACGCCCCCGGCAACACCTGTGATGTCGTAGGTTTCTGCGCCGGTCAGACCAAGTGAAGCAATGCTGTCACCGTCTTTGAACTGCAGCGGAAGAACGCCCATGCCGATCAGGTTGGAACGGTGGATGCGCTCAAAGGACTCTGCGATCACAGCCTTTACGCCCAAGAGACGCGTTCCTTTAGCCGCCCAGTCGCGGGAGGAGCCGGTTCCGTACTCCTTGCCGGCAACGATCACCAACGGCGTGCCTTCGTCCTGATACTTCATGGAAGCATCGTAGATGTCCATTTTCTCGCCTGAAGGCTGGTGCATGGTGTAGCCACCTTCGACGGAGCCACCCAGCATCAGGTTCTTGATGCGAATGTTGGCAAAGGTGCCGCGCATCATGATGTTGTGGTTACCGCGCCTTGCGCCATAGGAGTTGAAGTCGTTGGGCTGGATTTGACGTTCCATCAGGAAGTGGCCGGCTGGACCATCGCGCTTGATCGCACCAGCAGGTGAGATGTGGTCGGTCGTGATGGAATCACCCAACAGGGCAAGAGGCCGTGCACCGTGGATGTCGGCAAAATCGTCTACGTCGGTTGTCATACCCTCAAAGAACGGTGGGTACTGAACGTACGTGGAGCCATCATCCCAGTCGTAGGTCATGCCGCCTGTGACTTTGATACCTTGCCAATCCTTGGTGCCATCAAAGACGTTGCCGTAGCGTTCGGAGAACATTTCAGCAGAAAGGCAAGCGTCCATTGTTTCCGCAACTTCCTGGTTGGATGGCCAGATATCCTTGAGGAAGACGTCGTTACCGTCCTTGTCCTGACCGATGGCGTCTTTGGTGATGTCGATGTTCATCGAGCCAGCCAAAGCGTAGGCGACAACCAGTGGAGGAGACGCGAGGTAGTTGAAGCGGCTGAGCGGGTGAACGCGCCCTTCAAAGTTACGGTTACCCGAGAGCACCGCAGCAACACGGACATCGCCTTCGTTAATTGCAGCTTCAATTTCCGGCTTGAGAGGACCGGAATTGCCGATACAGGTCGTACAACCGTAACCCACCAGATCGAAGCCGATGGCATCGAGGTGATCTTGCAGGCCCGCCTTTTCAAGGTAGTCAGTCACAACCTGTGAACCCGGTGCCAATGAGGTCTTTACCCACGGCTTAGAGGTAAGGCCCAACTCGTTTGCCTTCTTGGCAACCAGACCAGCAGCCACCAGAACGGAGGGGTTCGAGGTGTTGGTACAGGATGTAATCGCAGCGATGACGACGTCACCATTATCCATGGTGTAGTCGCTGCCAGCAACAGCTGCTGAGCCCATGCCATCAGCCTGCGGCTTTTGTTTCAGGTCGGCTGCGATGTGCTGGGAGAACTCTTGGACGGCTTCAGACAGCAGAACGCGATCCTGCGGACGTTTTGGACCGGCGAGCGATGGAACAACCGTGCTCATATCCAGCTGCAGTGTATCGGTGAAGACCGGGTCAGGGGTGGTTTCGTCGCGCCACATGCCCTGCGCCTTGGCGTAGGCCTCAACCAGTGCAACGGTATCTGCATCGCGGCCCGTGAAGGCCAGGTAGCGGCAGGCTTCCGCATCAATGGGGAAGAAGCCACAGGTCGCGCCGTACTCTGGCGCCATGTTGGCGATGGTCGCACGGTCAGCCAACGAAAGGTTTGACAGGCCGGGACCGTAAAACTCAACGAATTTGCCCACAACGCCCTTGGCGCGAAGCATTTGGACGATCACCAGCACCAGATCGGTCGCTGTCGTGCCTTCAACCATCTTGCCGTCAAGCTTGAAGCCAATAACCTCTGGAACGCGCATGGAAACCGGCTGACCCAACATCGCAGCTTCGGCTTCAATACCGCCAACGCCCCAACCGAGTACGGCCAAACCATTCACCATCGTCGTGTGAGAATCTGTACCGACTAGTGTGTCCGGGTAAGCCACGTTGCGCCCGTCAACCTCAGCCGACCAAACGGTCTTGGCGAGGTATTCGAGGTTTACCTGGTGACAGATACCCGTGCCGGGCGGCACGACGCGGAAGTTTTCGAACGCAGACTGGCCCCAGCGCAGGAACTCATACCGCTCCTTGTTGCGCTTGAACTCGATTTCGGTGTTCAGGTCAGCGGAATCATCGTCACCAAAGTGGTCCACCATGACGGAGTGGTCGATCACCAGATCAACGGGCGAGATCGGGTTAATCTTCTTGGGGTCAGCACCAAGCTCAACCACGGCTTCACGCATCGCTGCGAGGTCAACCACCGCTGGAACACCCGTGAAATCCTGCAGCAGGACCCGCGCGGGGCGATAAGCGATTTCTGATGCGCCGCCTTTGTTGTCCATCCAGCTTGCGAAAGCCTTGATGTCCTCTGTGGTCACTGTCTTACCGTCTTCAAACCGCAGCAGGTTTTCCAGCAGTACTTTCAGTGAGAAAGGCAGTTTGGACAGGTCGCCCAACTGCTCATAGGCTTTTGGCAAAGAGTAGTAGTCGTATTCCTTACCTGCGGCGGTCAGTGTGGACCGAACCTGCATGGTGTCTTGGCCTGGAACCATTGGATTCTCCTCGGTAGGTTAATTCGATTGCGACCGCGGTCGTGTCGCAATGGGTGGCTGCGGTGTCGCAACCCGAAAATTCTGAGCTTTCCTTATCCCGTTTTCGCCCGTTCAACAATTCATCCAGCCACGCTACAGCGCTTCAATTCGTGCATTGCTGGCACCTGCGCCCGTCCGCCTTTCCGCAAGCTGTGGTTCCGGTTAGCGCAGGTTTCCACTGCGCGGTTTTTTCCTTGGAGGGTCATGACAACGGGGTCGGTGTTCCCTACATCTGCTGCCATGTGCACTTATATTTTCCGCTACGATCCTGAAGCTGAGTGGCCGTTCTTGCTGGCCGGTAATCGTGACGAGCTGCGGTCGCGCCCATGGCAGGCTCCGGCTCGACATTGGCCTGATCGGGCAGAGGTGATCGCTGGACAGGACACTTTGGCTGGCGGAACTTGGCTTGGGTTGTCGGACACGGGTGTCGCTGCGGCAATACTCAACAAGAAGAAAGCTTTGGGCCCGGCACCGAACAAACGGTCCCGCGGTGAAATCGTGCTGGATGCGCTGGATCACGCGGATGCGGTGGATGCAGCTCGGGCGCTCGCGGAAATCAACGGTGAGGCCTACCGTCCGTTTAACCTGATTGTTGCGGACAACCGGGATGCCTACTGGATCGCACACGAAGGCGATGCGAACGTATACGTCAAAGCGATTGAACCCGGCGTTCACATCATAAGCCACAACGACTTGGATACAGGGATCCGGGCTGAAACCCATATTGCCCGCGCAGAGGCGGGTGTGCCGACGGGTCTGATGACCAATCCTGAGAGTTGGAAGACGTGGGTTTCTCTGCTGAGTGAACGCGCCGAGCCGGATGCGGAATACTGGGAAGCCGCACTGAATGTGGATGTTCCGGAGTGGGGATTTGGCACCGTCTCATCTGCGTTACTGGCGCTGCCGAGCATGGAAAAGGAGGACGAAGAGCCCGTTTTCCTGTTTGCGGATGGCCCCGCAGACCGCGCCGCTTACCACCCGGTCAACCGAGGCTGAGCCGCCGGATCAATGCGCCCTAACGCCGATCCCATTTCTTGAAGTGGTCAGCGTCATAAACCTTGTGGTCATGGTGACGGCTGGAATAGCGAAGCAGCATCAGCAGCCCGCCGCCCAAGCCCACTGAAACGAGCAACGCGCCAGCAATCAGCCACCATACAAACGGGTCCATGACCGTATCGACCGAAAACCATATGCGCCACCCGACACCGATCATGGCGATGATCACCAGAACCATGAAAGCAAGCAGTGCGTAGGCGCGCCACCCCATCGGTTCCGGTTTTTGAGCAGGTTGCTTGTCTGATTGGTCTTCGTGTTGCATGGCTTTCCCCTTTGCACATGAGTTAACACATAGTCCTCTGAGTGCTACAGGCCATAAAAGCGCACTTGAGCGTTCCACTTGATCGAAAGCACGATTGCCATGCCCCGCGGCAAGCAGGTCCACGAAACTTCAGCCAAGATCATCTACGAAGGCACCGAAGCGGACACACACATTCAGCACTTCAAGGACGACCCGTCACCCGGCAAGCGCGGGGACGACGCCGTTGCGCTGTGGCAAGCGGGCCGGGGCGTACTGAACAACCGCATCTCCGAAGTCCTGATGACCAGACTGGCGGATATGGGGGTCGCTAATCATCTGATCCGTCGTCTGAACATGCGTGAGCAAGTCGTTCGTGCGACCGAGCGGCTGCCGAT
>JBMZBW010000052.1:0-16263 GCA_049612785.1 Alphaproteobacteria bacterium
GGCCGGGCGGTAGCTTAGTCGCTACGGCGAGGACTTAACAGCCCGTTACACCGTCCATCGCGCCAGCACAGACCTTATCTTTAGCGATGTGGCCTGCTTCGATCACAACGTTGATGTTGGAAGCAGAAATTGGGGTTGGAGCAAGGAAGATAGCGTCCATTTCAACGCCATTCGCACCACCGGACCACTTCACAGCGCCGTCGATGTCGGACATAGCAACGCCGGAAGCCAGAGCAGCTGCGATGTTACCCGCTGCTGCACCAAGCTGACGTGCGTCTTTCCAAACGGAAACCAGCTGGGTACCGCGAGCAACGCGGTTGAGAGCAGCGTGGTCACCGTCCTGACCGGATACTGGAATAGCCAAACCCTGAGCTTCCAGTGCAGCAATTACGCCGCCAGCCATGCCATCGTTTTCCGCCAGAACGGCATCAACGTTGTTATTATTGGCCGTCAGGATCTGTTCCATGTTCTTCTGAGCGTTGTCAGGCTTCCAGCCGTCGGTGAAGGCTTCACCAACGATGGTAACGTCGCCCGCAGCAACAGCATCACCAATGACGTCCATCATGCCTTCGAGCAGGAACAGAGCGTTAGGGTCGCCCTTGTCGCCCTTGATGATTGCGTAGTTGCCGTTTGGCACTTCAGCGTAAATGGAGCGTGCAATCACACGACCAACTTCTTTGTTGTCGAAGGTCAGGTAGAAAGCGCGGTCGTCTTCGATCAGACGGTCGTAGCCCAGTACCGGAATACCTTCAGCAGCAGCCTTATCAACAGCCGCACCAACGGAACCGCTGTCTACGGACAGAATAACCAGCGCGTCAGCACCCTGAGCGATCAGGCTTTCCACGTCGGAAAGCTGCTTGGACGCGGACAGCTGAGCATCCGCGGAGATGTAACGGTCGCCGTTTGCTTCGATAGCAGCTTTCATAGCTGCTTCGTCAGTCTTCCAGCGCTCTTCCTGAAAGTTGGACCAGGAAACGCCGATGGTCAGGCCGTCAGCAAAAGCGGTCGCAGAGACCACTGTTGAGGCAGCAGTCGCCGCCAACGCGAGTTTGATAAACGAGTTCATGATGTCCTCCCAGACACAATGTAATGTCACCGCCCTCTCCCACGAGAGCGCCCAAGTCGATTAAATCCGACTCTTGAAGAAAAACTACACAAGAAACTTTTTATGTCAATTCGACTCTCGAAATAAATTATTTTGCTGCTATACTGGTCTTCGATTAAAGCTATATGGCTACCAGAAACCACTTGAAGCGGAACCCGTTTTGCTTGCTTACACGACAGAGGGATTGAGGCACCATAACCGCGCGCTGGTCTTGAAAAGACTGCGTGAGGCCGGGTCTGCGACCCATGGCGACCTCTCCGTAAGCAGTGGTCTGGCGTCCGGAACGGTATCGGTCATTCTGAACGAATTCGTTGAAGAAGGCGTCATCACCAAGCAGCAGGGAACCCCGTCTTCGGGCCGTGGCAGGCCGAAAGTACACTTTCAGCTCTATGGTGATCTGGCACTCGCTGCGCTGGTTCGGATTGCGTCAGATGAGGTCGAATTCTCTCTGATCGATTTCGCAGGAACCCTGAAAGACCGCTTTTACCTTGCTCGGCCCCGCTCGGAATCCTCTGGCTCAGAGTTCATCCAGTTGATCCGTCAGGGGCTAAACCGAATGGCTGAACGGGCAGATCGAAAACTAACGGATCTGGCTGCGGTAACCTTGTCGATGAAAGGGATCATTTCCGGCGAGTCCAAGGCTCTGCTGTGGTCCGCTTCGTTTGGAAACCAAACCATCGATTTCGGCAAAGCCTTCAACGATCTGGGGGATCGACTGCGCCTGATTCATGAAACGTCGCTGGTTTCAGAACGGCTGTATCAGGGGACTCGCACGCTGGTTTGCCTCTCGTTGGGCAGCACCATTGGCTTGGGGTTAACGCGGCCTGTCGGGAACGACATGAGCGAGCATTACGCCCCAGCTTTCAGCCATTCGTGTCACGATCCCAAAGGCCCCCTGTGCCGGTGCGGATCACATGGATGCATCGATGCCTATGCCTCGTTCTACGGCATTCTGCGCACTGCGCTGGATGCACCGACGAACAAGGTCAGCACTCAGGTTATTCCGCGTGAGGAAATCATGCGAATTGCCGAAGATGCCCGTCGAGGAAACCGCAACTATCAGATCGCCTTCCTGCAAGCGGGCGAAGCTATCGGTCTGGGCCTTTCCAGATTGGTGAGCGTCTATGGCTCCCTGGACATCGTCATCACCGGTTTCGGTACCGAGTACTTTGACCTGATGGAGCCCGTCATTTCCCGGCACCTGTCGGCTAACTTGCTGACGGCCTTGGGCAACGACGTCACCTTGACCATTAAGCAAGACGAACCGATCATGATTTACGATGCATTGAGCAGCAACACGCTGACCTACATCGAAGAACATCTGGTTGCGCCGCGTCGTTTGGGTGAACAAGCCGCATGAACCGCCTCATTGCCCTTTGCGCCAGCGCCGCGCTCGCGCTGGCCGCACCTGTGAGCGCGGAAAACGCGTGGGACGAAACCTCCCCTGCCCTGGATATTGTGGATTATCGTCCAGAAGGGTGGCTGCTGGAAGACGAGTTGTTCTTCTTTCTTGATGCGGGCGAAGCGCTTTTTGAGGCAAAATTCACCACTCAAGACGGTGCCGGGCGACCCAACAGCACACAGGCTGCAATCCCAAACCGCCCGCGCAAGCCGCTGAACCAATTCTTCAGCCGCACGTCTGGACCGGACGCAAGCGCATGTTCGTCTTGCCACAACGATCCGATTTCTGGTGGCGCAGGCGATAACGTGACCAACGTGTTCACCGCATCAGGCTTTGCCAACGCTGTGTTCGACACCACGGATCCGGAATTCAGCAACGAACGCGGCACGAACCACCTGTTTGGCTCGGGCCTGCTCGAGCTTCTGGCGCGGGAAATGACCGTTGAGCTGCAAGATCAGCGCCGCGCGGCACTGCTCAAGGCGCGTGAAATACAGCAGCCCGTGACCGCTGAGTTGAACGCCAAAGGGATCGATTTTGGCTCCTTGGTCGCCTACCCGGACGCTACGGTGGACCCGAGCGGGATTGACGGTGTGGATTTCGATCTCATCATCAAACCCTTCACCCATAAAGGCGTCGTTCGCTCTTTACGGCACTTCACGCTGAGCGCCATGAACCAACATGCGGGCATGCAGGCATCAGAGCGTTTTGGCCCGCGCTGGACCGGGACATCTGACTATGATGAGGATGGTTACACCGCTGAGTTGAGCCTTGGTGAAATTTCGGCTCTCGTCGCGTGGCAAGCGACCTTGCCTCCACCGGGTCGGCGAGACGACCTTGAGCCCGCCTGGGCCGAAGCCGCGCAGCAAGGGGAAGGTCTGTTCACCGATTTTGGCTGCGCAACCTGTCACGTAAGCGCCTTGCCGCTTGATAGTCTCGATTTCCATGATCCCGGCCCGTTGGACGGCGCAGGCACGCTGAACGCGCGCGATGTTGAACGGGTGGCCATTTATGACCTGACCCACATGGAATGGTCAAAAACCCTGCCCCGTGATGCAGAAGGACGGGTTCTGGTGCCCCTGTTTGGCGATCTCAAGCGTCACAGGATGACAGACGCTGAAGTCAATCAGTTGGGCAACGAACGCGTTGTGCAAGGGTTTGTGGACACAAACGTGTTCATGACAACTGAGCTTTGGGGCGTCGGAAATACAGCGCCCTATGGCCACCGAAATGACATCACGACCCTGGATGAAATCATCCGCGCCCACGGCGGCGATAGCCGCGCTTCCCGTGATACCTATGTCGCGGCCACGCCTGCGCAGCAGTCGTCGATCATTGCCTTCCTGAAGTCGCTGGTCATCAAAGACGACACCAGAGAGCAATCCGCGCTATGAAACCGGCTCTATCTGCCTCTGCCGGTCTGTTGATAGGTCTACTGGCGCTCAGTCCAGCGGTAACCCACGCGCAGCAGGATATCCCGACCTTAACTGAAGTCGGCCTGACAGCGGGTCTGGATCACAAATTCACCGGCCCATGGGAGTTCTTTGTTGGGGGCGGAGGCGCCAGCTTCGATTGCAACGGCGACCGTCGTCCGGATCTATTGCTGGCCGGAGGAACCTCGCCCGCGAAGATGTACGTGAACCAGTCTCCCGCAGGGGGCGATTTGGTCTTTGAAGAACGGTCGTTTCTGACCAGCGAAAAAGACCTCACCAAAGCCACCGGCGCTTACCCGCTGAACCTGAACAACGATGCCCACACGGATCTGGTGATCTTACGCCTTGGGTCAAACCGGCTCTTGCTGGGTGAAGGCGACTGCATCTTCCGTGATGCGAACAAGGAGCTGAATTTCGACGGGGGCCGCGCCTGGACAACCTCTTTTGCTGCAATATGGGAGCCGGGGGAGAGCTTTCCCACGCTCGCATTTGGCAACTACGTTGATCGTCGCGCACCGGGTTCGCCCTTTGGCACTTGCGAAGACAACCGGCTCGTCCGTCCCGCTACGACCTCCGGCACCCTGCCGGACTACAGCGATAATCTTGCGCTCAGCCCCAGTCATTGCACTCTGTCGATCCTGTTTACCGATTGGCAGGGCGAAGGCCAGTTTGACCTTCGCGTGACCAATGATCGGCAATATCACCGGGGCGGACAGGAACAGCTGTGGCACATCCCGCAGGGGGGACAGCCCTATGAATACACCCGTGCTGATGGCTGGGAAGAACTGGTGATTTGGGGCATGGGGATCGCTGAAGCGGACCTGGATGCCGATGGCCGCCCGGAATATGCCCTGACCTCGATGGGCGATACCAAGGTACAGGTTCTGAGCGAAGACGCCTTTGAGGATGAACCGATTTACGTCGATATTGCCTACAACGCGGGCCTGACGGCTCACCGGCCTTACACCGGTGACACGTCCAAGCCTTCAACCGGCTGGCACGCGCAATTTGCCGATTTGAACAACGATACCTGGCACGACCTGTTCATCGCCAAAGGCAATGTCGAGGCTATGCCGAACTTTGCCGCCTACGATCCTGATAACCTACTGCTGGGCAGCGAAACGGGTCAGTATAAAGAAGTCGGCGACCTAGCCGGTATTGCGCTGGACCGCAGAGGCCGCGGCGGGGTGATCGAGGACTTCAACGCCGACGGTAAACTCGACTTGCTGGTCATCAACCGCGAAGACCTCCCTTCCCTGTTTGTCAATCAGGGGCCACTGGATGCGCCAAGCCCGGCGCAGGGTTTGGGGAACTTTCTGCGGGTTGAGTTGGACAATGGCGCGGTGAACCCTGACGGCATTGGCGCGTCAATTTCCGTTAAAACCGGTAACCGCTATCAGACCAAAACCGTCGCAATAGGCGGCGGCCATGCATCCGGTCAGCTTGGCTTCACCCACTTTGGTCTGGGACAGGCTGAAGTCGCGCAAGTCCGCGTGAAGTGGCCGGAAAGCGGTTGGAGCGCCCCGTTTCAGGTCTTCGCCAATACCCACATCATTCTCAATCGCGAAAGCAACAGTCTGCGGACGTGGCACGCCCTTGACTGACACCCGTTAGACGTAGCGATTGACGACGTTTTCAAGGTGCTCCTGACGGCCTGAGACTGGCTTTGGATTGATGTCGCGTTCAGTGACCAGGCTGCGAATATCGGCCAATGACGCTGTGTCTGCAGTCACTTCCCCCGCCAGCGCGCCAGACCAGCCAGCGTAGCGATTTTCGACAAAATCGATCAGAGGTCGGTCTTCGATCATAGCCGCCGCTGCCTTGAGCCCGCGCGCGCAACAATCCATCGCGCCAGCATGGGCCATCACCAGATCGCTGAGTTCGAGGGACTGGCGACGCAGCTTGGCATCGAAATTAGTACCGCCCGTGCTGAATCCACCGCCCTTCAGGATCTCGTAGTAAGCCAGTGCCATTTCGGGCGTGTTGTTTGGGAATTGGTCCGTATCCCAGCCGGATTGGTAGTCATTCCGGTTCATATCGATGGAGCCAAAAATGCCCAGCGACTGCGCCACGGCGATTTCGTGCTCAAAGGTGTGACCGGCAAGGATGGCGTGACCCTGCTCAATGTTCACGCGTACTTCATTCTCCAAACCAAAACGCTTCAGAAAGCCGTAAACCGTCGCAACGTCATAGTCGTATTGGTGCTTTGTCGGTTCCTGCGGCTTGGGTTCGATCAGGATGGTGCCCTTGAAACCAATCTTGTGCTTGTAGTCGATGACCTTGGCAAAGAACCGGCCCATCTGCTCCATCTCTCGGCTCAGATCGGTGTTCAGAAGGGTTTCATACCCCTCTCGCCCACCCCATAGCACGTAGTTCTCTCCGCCCAGTTGCTTGGTCGCATCCATACAGCTTGCAACCGTTGCTGCAGAGTACGCCCAGACCTCGGGATCAGGGTTAGACGCAGCACCCGCCATGAAGCGCGGATGACTGAACAGGTTCGCTGTGCCCCAAAGCAGTTTCATGCCTGTGGCTTCCTGCTTGCCCTGCATGTAATCGACGATTTCCGACAGGTTTCGATCACTCTGGGCAAAGGTCTCACCTTCGGGGCGAGCATCGACATCGTGGAAGCAGTAGAATGGCACGCCAAGGATTTGGAACAACTCAAACGCCGCATCGGTCTTGGCCTTGGCAGCCTTCATAGGGTCAGTGTCGGCTAGCGCATTCCACGCACGCGGAAAACTGCTCTGCCCGAAAACATCAGAGCCTTCCCAAACAAAATTGTGCCAGTAACACACGGCGAAACGCAGCTGCTCGGCCAACGACTTTCCCATGACCATTTCAGACGCATCGTAGTGGCGAAAGGCCATATCGCTGGCGCTTGACGCACCTTCAAACTTCAGCGGTTCAATGCCTTCAAAATACTTCATGAGTCGGGCGTCCTGTTCGGGTTTTTGACCCAATCAGGCTAGCCCACATTTCATCACTCGGGCAACAGTGTGAGACGTCTTCAAGACTGATTTTCAGCCCGAATCTGGCTCAGCGTTTTACTGGGCGTTATCGCCTCGGCTGAAATCTCCAAATCCAGTACAGCGCCGGTCGGTGAGGCCAAGGCACGCTCGAAAGCAGCCGCAAAATCTTCGGTACGTGCGACCCGTTCTCCATGGAAGCCATAGGACTGCGCCAACATCGCAAAATCCGGGCTTTCCATGGTCGTTCCCGAAATTCGCCCTGGAAAATGCGCTTCCTGATGCGCGCGAATGGTGCCGTAAATGCCGTTGTTGAGGATGAGGATAATCGGCTGCGCCCCTGCTTGCTTGGCCGTCGCGAGTTCCTGACAATTCATCTGAAAATCACCGTCGCCGGCAAAACAGATGACGGGCCGCTCCGGGTGCGCAACTTTTGCTGCTATGGCGGCAGGAACGCCGTAACCCATGGCACCTGATTGAGGCGCGAGCAAACGCGCTTTTTCACCCAGCGGGAAGAACTTGTTGGACCAAACGGTAAAGTTACCCGCGCCGTTGGTCAGAATGACGTCTTCAGGCAGCACCGTTCGCAGGTGCTGGATCACGCTGGCCATGTCCACGGGAGAGGGTTGAGGCTTAACATCGAGGAAAGATTCATAGCTTTCCCGCGCCCCTCGGCTCCACTCATCGGCCTGACGCTGCACGGGTTCAAGCGCTTGGGCAAAGGCATTGGGGCCTGACTGAATACCGATTGTCGGCACATAGATCTTACCCAGTTCGCTCTCTGCCCCGTGCACGTGGATCAGCTTCTGCTTTGGCACTGGCACGTCCATCAAGGTGTAGGCATTGGTCGTCATCTCACCAAAGCGCACGTTGACAGCGAGAATCGTGTCAGCCTCACGGATCAGCCGCTGAACATGCGCGGGCATGCCCACCCCGGCTTCGCCGCAAAAAGCCGGTGAGTGATTGTTGAAACAGTCCTGAAAGCGGAAGGCGGTAATCGCCGGAATGTTGCTTTGCTCGGCAAAACGCTCCAACCGGCGCTGGCTCTGTTCTGAGATCATCGACCCGCCGACAATCATCAGAGGACGTTCGGCACGTTCCAGCAAGGCTCGGGCGTCTTCGAGGGACGCTGCGTCCGGGCTTGGTTCGGCAAGGGGCCGCATGCCTTGAATGGGCTCAATATCACTGGATCCGTTCAGCGTATTCTCCGGCAGCGCGACCACCACCGGGCCGGGCCTGCCACTGGTCGCAACTTTCCACGCACGGGCAACAAGTTCTGGCACCCGTTCTGTGTGTTCAATTTCTGTCGCCCACTTGACCATCGAACCGAAAACAGCGCGGTAATCGACTTCCTGAAACGCTTCGCGCTCCCGCAGTTCCGTGCCGATTTGCCCAACGAACAGGATCATGGGCGAGCTGTCCTGCATGGCCGTGTGAACACCGATGGAGGCGTTGGTTGCCCCCGGCCCCCGCGTCACGAAGCAGATACCCGGCGTGCGTGTCAGCTTACCGTAGGCCGAGGCCATGAAAGACGCCCCGCCCTCGTTCCGGCACAGCACGAAGTCAAACTGCCCTTGGGTGTCATGGAGCGCATCCAAAACCGGCAGATAGCTCTCACCCGGCACCCCAAAACTCTTGGTCGCGCCCAGATTAACCAATGATTGAACTAGCAGCTCCCCGCCATTGCGCATGTTTCAACTTTCATCAGGTTCACTCGTTGGAACAGACACTGCCCCAGCCCACCGCAAGGGGCAAACGCATTCCTCCAACCAACTTACTCTTTGTAGAGGTTCCGCCCAGATATTCACTGATGCGCAGATGAACTTATTCACACATCCAAATTGACATCGGTGTCAAAAACTGTCACCTATTCGACAGGGAGAGGAACATGACAACGATTTACGACGTGGCTCGATGCGCTGGCGTATCGCCCAAAACAGTCAGCCGCGTGATCAATCAGGAACCAAACGTAAAGGCCAGCACGAAAGAGGCTGTCCTCGCGGCTGTGGCTCAATTGGGCTACCGGCCATCAACGGCGGCGCGGCTTATGAAGAGCCAGCGAACCAACGTTATTGGCTTCCTGACTGATCGGGTTGTCACCACTCCAGAATCCATCGACATTGCGCGCGGAGTCTCTGAAGCGGCGGAGGCGGCGGGGCAAACCGTGCTTTTCGTAACGGACGGTGACTCATCTAACCCTCTGTCAGGGCGTGGTTTTGACTCGCTTATTGACCTTAAGATTGACGGCCTGATTTACGCAGCGCACTCGCATCGCCTGTTAGAAGTAACCCAACACGACCGGAACCTACCCACGGTTCTGGCCAATTGTTTCGACCCTTCGGGCAAAATATCTTCGGTGGTTCCCGACGACCGTGTCGGTGGTTACCTGGCGGGCCAAATGCTGATTGAAAATGGCCATCGCCATGTTGCCTTTCTGAACCTCGATCAGGGCAAGATTGCCTCCTCCCTCCGTGCGGAAGGCTTTAAGCAAGCGTTCCAAGAGCAAGGCTTGCCCACTCCCCTCATCAAGACTGCTATCGGTGTCAATGCCGGCACGTGGGACGAGCATGTGAGTGTCCCCGAAGCCCTCGACACGGTCCTTGCAGCCTCCCCCCGTCCCACAGCGATCTTTTGCGGTAACGACAAGATGGCGATGGTGGTTTACGGGCTGCTGGCAGAGCGCGGGCTGCACGTTCCCCAGCACATCTCGATTGTGGGCTTCGATGATTACAATCTCATCACCCGACTTCTGCGCCCCCAACTCAGTTCGGTGGCAATCGGGTACTATGAGATCGGTCAGCAAGCGATGACCAGTCTTCTCGGTCTGATCGGGGCGCGCAGCATGGATCAAAGCCATCAGGCATCGCGCATCATGATCCCCGGCTGGGCCATACATCGTGATTCAATCAAAGACATGAAGGACACAGGCGCACAGAGCGGCGACATGTCCAAAGCCATCCGGTCTGTCCAGTCGGACGAGCCGGGAACCGACCAATCCGGGCAAACCGCATCGCCCGGAGAGGAGGAGAGCGCCGCACGCTGAGCCGAGATCCCGTTCGGCCTTGAGACGGCATTAACTACACTCATACGTGAGTGCAAAGGAGGAAAAGAAATGCGGAAAATTTTGCTGACTTCGCTGTCCGTTGTGGCAGCTGCTGTCATGGGTACGTCTGCGGCTTACGCGGACGGTCATTGTAGCGCCACCCCAACCAAGCTCGGCGACATGCCAGATCTTTCCGGTGAGGTTGTTACGATTTTTGGCCCTTGGGAAAACCGTGACGAGGAACTCGTCAACATGGTGATCCAGTGTTTTGAAATCGCAACCGGTGCTGACGTTCAATACACCGGTTCTGGTGAGTTTGAAGCTCTGGTCGTAAACGATATCCGCTCTGGCAACGCACCCAACCTCGCTGTATTCCCACAGCCCGGTCTGGCTGCAGACATGGCCGCTGAAGGCGGTCTGGTCCCGCTGAGCGCTGATGACGCAGCATGGATGGTCGACAACTATGGCGCAGGCCAGTCCTGGGTTGACCTGGGCACCTACGCGGATGCTGATGGCAACGACCAGTTCTACGCCTTTGCCTACAAGGTCGACGTAAAGTCACTGGTTTGGTACTCGCCTGAGAACTTTGAGGACAACGGTTACGAGATCCCTTCCACCATGGAAGAGCTGATGGACCTGTCCGCGCAGATGATCGACGATGGCAACACCCCTTGGTGTCTGGGCATCGAGTCCGGTGGCGCAACCGGCTGGACCGCAACCGACTGGATGGAAGACATCATGCTGCGCACGCAGGCACCTTCTGTCTATGACGACTGGGTCACCAACGATCTGCCGTTCAACTCTCCTGAAGTGGTCAACGCCATGAACGTGTTCGGCTCTATTGCGCTGAACGACGACATGGTTGCTGGTGGCTCTGAGGCTGTGGCAGCGACCTTCTTTGGTGACTCGCCAAAGGGTCTGTTCACCACGCCAGCACAGTGCATGATGCACCGTCAGGCGTCCTTCATCCCGTCCTTCTTCCCAAAGCAGGGTGCAGAGCTTGAGTCCGGCGAAGCCGACTTCTTCTACTTCCCACCATATGCGGGTGAAGACCTGGGCAACCCGGTTCTGGGTGCAGGTACGCTGTGGGCAATCGCTTCTGATTCCCCTGCAACGCGCGCATTCATCGAGTACATGAAGGAGCCAGCGGCTCACGAAATCTGGATGGCACAGTCCGGCTTCCTGACCCCGCTGAAGTCTGTTGACGCTTCTGCTTACGCCAACGACAGCCTGCGCAAGCAGGGTGCTATTCTGGCAAACGCAGACACCTTCCGCTTCGATGCTTCCGACTTGATGCCGGGTGCCATTGGCGCTGGTGCGTTCTGGACGGAAATGACGGCTTTCTCCAATGGTCAGGATGCTCAGACAACGGCTGACAACATCCAGGCGGCTTGGGATGCCATCAAGTAAGCAACGGGCCTTATCAGCCTGAGAAACTCAGGGCAGCCCGCTTCGCCCTGAGCCCGCAAGAAGGGGTACTAGCCTCGGAACAGTACCCCTTCTCGCACCTTTAAGAATATCGTTCGGCATCCAATCGAACCGTCATGCCCCAAACGGGGCTGAAACCTCTTGAGAGACTTGACCTATGACGTCGGCCTTTGAGCAGGAACCCCAAGCCAAATCGGCAATACCCGCTTCCGTCGCAAGCTTTGCGCTGCTCGCGCTTGCTGTTGTCGCTGGCGGCGGATTTGTCTGGATCACAGGTCTGGTCCAAGCCGCCATTTTGTCCGACCCAGAAGACCTTGTGACACAAGTGATTTCGCCCTTGTTCTGGGTGGTGCGCCTGCTGGTTGGCTTTGGCATCGGCACGGCGGTTTTCTTCAGTCTCGGCGGCTCTCATCGACGGGGCGACTTGCCGGGGTTTGGCAACTCGGTCGCTGTCTTCCTGACCACTCTGGTGGTCTTGCCGGCACTGGCGCTGTTCCTGTTTGGACTGACGTCCTATATCGACGTCTTCATCGGGAACCGGCCCGCCTTTGCCCTCGACATCTATGGCCGCCCAACGGCCAACCAAGAGCTTTACGCCACCCTGACAAAGGTCTCCTTTGCCGTCCGCGGCATCATCATCGCTGTGCTGATCAGCTTCTCTTATTACGGTATCACGGACTGGCTGAACCTGCGTTACAGCCGCATCGGTAACCGCGATGAAGTCCGGATAGGCGCGGTTCAAGCTGTGACGCAGCCATGGATTTTCATTGGTCCCGCGATTGTTCTGCTGCTGCTGTTTCTTGTGATCCCAGCGCTGTTTACGGGATACATCGCCTTTACCGAGCAGGTGAAGGGCGGAACCTTCTTTGAGCGGTCGTGGTCGTGGGCGAACTGGAATAGCGTGCTTTTCGACCCGCGTGAGACCCGTTTGTGGAATGAGAAACTCCTGCTGGCGCTGAGGAATTCGTTCATGTGGCTGACGGTGGTGCCAACCGCCTGCATCGCCTTTGGACTGCTGATCGCTGTGCTGGCTGACAGCGTGAAATGGGGTGTTGTCGCCAAGGCATTCATCTTTGTTCCCATGGCGATCAGCTTTGTGGGCGCAGCCGTCATTTGGCAGAATATCTTCACCGACAAAGGCGTAGACCCCTATCAGGTGGGATTGCTCAACGCCGTCTTCCGGCCGCTTCTTGCATGGATTGGCTCGGGTCCGCAGTTCTGGAACACCATCGAGTTCTGGGGGAACTTCTTTCTGATGTTCATCCTCGTCTGGATCCAGACCGGCTTTGCCATGGTTATCTTCTCAGCAGCATTACGCGGCGTTCCGGAAGATACAATTGAAGCCGCCCGCATGGACGGCGCGACACCGATCCAGATCTTCTTCCGTGTGAAGCTGCCACAGATCTACTCGACCGTTGTTGTGGTCTGGACCACCATCACCATTCTGGTGCTCAAGGTCTTCGATATCCCCTACGCGCTCGCCAACAACAATGATGACAAGCTGTTGCTGGCCACACTGATGGAGCGTGCACAGAACGTTGACCGCAATGAAGGTGCCGCGGCGGTTATCGTCATGATGCTGTTGGTCGCGGTGATCCCGATCATGATTTTCAATGTCTGGCGTATGCGGCAGGAGGAGAAATAGCCATGTGGAACCGTATTATTGGTAGTGTTCTCCTTATCGCGGTTGTGATCGTGTGGGTCATCCCCTTCGCGGGACTGGCTGTGACGTCCATTCGTCCGCAAAAGGACGCAAACGAAACCGGCTTCTGGACCGCCTTCTATCCGATTGAACAAGGCTATCAGATCCGCACGCTTCCCGCCGAAGATGGCGGCTCGACGCTGATTGCCGGGAACCTGCTCCAGACGAAAAATGAAGAATTGCATCAGGACTTCATCGATGCGAACGAGCGCTCCAGCGCCTACACACCGCCCTTCTTCGCCATAAAAGGCGATGTTGCGCGGATACAGGTGGTGGAAAGACTACCCCGAGAAGACGATCCAACCAAAACCCGGCCCGTGCGTGTTGATAAGTTCCCCGGTGAGCCCTTTGAACTCACCGGCGGTGTCTTCGAGTTTTCCGCAAACGGCGACTACACGTGGACCTTCCCGGAGGACGCGCCCTACACCAAAAACAAGGGAAAGCGCCTCTCCGTTTTCATAGAGCGAGAACCGCAGTTCGGTTTCCGGTCCTATCGGCAAGTGCTTTCAGACAGCAAAGTACCGAATGCGATCATCAGTTCCTTCGTCGTAACCATTCCTGCGACCATCATTCCCATCACCATCGCCGCCTTTGCCGCCTACGCCTTTGCCTGGATGACTTTTCCCGGTCGGAATTTCATCTTTATCGGCGTTGTGGCGCTGTTGGTCGTGCCGTTGCAACTGGCTTTCCTGCCTGTGCTCATCGGGTTCAGCAGTATCTCAAACTGGCTTACGGCGGTGAACCAGTTATTCACAAATTGTCAGGGCGCGCAGTGTGATGTCAGCTCCAAGAGTTTCGCTGGCCTATGGATCTCGCACACGGCTTTTGGCTTGCCTCTGGCTATCTATCTGCTGCGCAACTACATCGTTGGACTGCCGCGCGATATTCTGGAATCCGCGCGCATGGATGGCGCAACGCACCTGCAAATTTTCTTGCGGCTGATCATTCCGCTTTCCGTCCCGGCTTTGGCCAGTTTCGGGATTTTTCAGTTCCTCTGGGTCTGGAATGATCTGCTTGTCGCCCTGTTCCTTGGCCCCAATGCCGACACTGACCTGGTGCTTCCGCGAGTCATCCAAAAGCAATTGGGAACGTTCAAGGACCAGTTGCACCTGCTCAATACATCCGCAGTGATTTCGATGATTGTGCCGCTGATCGTGTTCCTTTCGCTCCAGCGCTACTTCGTGCGAGGCTTGCTCGCCGGTTCGGTGAAGGGCGGCTAACAGGAATGACAGACTATGAAGCGCGGTTCCGGTCATCGCCCTTGCTTGTGGAGCCAACAGGCGCGCGACCCAAGCTCCACCTGACCCCGCCCCAAAACTGGATGAACGACCCGAACGGCCCTTTCTACATGGATGGCCTTTGGCACCTCTATTACCAGCATCATCCACAGGGCATGATGTGGGGTCCGATGCATTGGGGGCACGCGACATCATCGGATTTGCTGCATTGGGAGCACGCCGAAATCGCGCTGTTTCCTGACACACTGGGCACGATATTCTCCGGATGCATCGTTCGAGACAGCCGCAACACCAGCGGCCTGTTTGATCGGGGTGTTGAGAATGGCCTTGTCGCGCTGTTTTCCTATGACAACCAAACGCAGGGAATTGCGCACTCAGTCGACGGCGGCTTCACCTGGACCAAATATCCAGAAAACCCGATCCTGCCAGCCGTCAAAAAGGATTTTCGCGATCCAAAGGTCTTTTGGTGTCCCATCTCTTCACGGTGGATCATGGCCATCGCAGCCGATCCGGAATGTCAGTTCTACAGCTCGTCCAACCTGATCGACTGGACGTTGGAAAGCAGCTTTTCTGACGGTCCGGGGCAAGGCGTTTGGGAAGTGCCGGACCTGTTCCCGCTCGCCGCGCCAGACGGAAGCACAAAATGGATTTTGCTCATTTCCATCGACGACCACGCTTACGCGGGCGGTTCTGGCGTCATGTATTTCATCGGTCAGTGGACAGGCTCAGAGTTCGTCAATGACCAGCCGGGCCAATACCGCTGGCTGGATCATGGTCCCGATAATTATGCCGGAACAACATTCACCGATGCCCCCGACGGGCGTCGGGTTTACGTCGGTTGGATGCTCAATTGGGTCTATGCCAACAAAACCCCGCAACTGGACTATCGCGGCACAATGACGGTGCCGCGGGATTTGTTTCTGACCAAAGCGCTCGATGGCACGCTGCGTTTAGGCTCAAATCCCATCAGTCTGGATGGGGCTTTTCAGGATCACAAGACGCTAGAACTGGATTTGCAATCCGGTATCGAGCAGGTGCTTGCGGTCGGCGAAACCACCTTTGGCCTGACATTCAAAGCGCCCACGCTTTCGAGCACAGTCACTGTGCTTCTTGACCCCTACCCCCATGCGACAAAAGCCACGGAAGTCAAACTCGATCCAACGGCGCAGTCCATTACGGTCAGGCGCGCCAAAGGGTGTGAGGAGATGTTTGAGACTGCGGTGTTACCAGCCTTTGAGACGACACACCCTGCCTTGGATGTGTTCATACTCATCGATGAAGGCTTGGTCGAAATTTTCGACCAGACCACCGGCCAAACCCTCTCAATCGTCACCTATTCGGGTCAACGAGGGTCGGGGCATGTGGTTGTTCAGGCGGAGCAAAGGCAAGCCGTCACCCTCACCCTGCGACAGTAAATCCTCACTGACACGTTTGAACCGGCATCTTGCGCGGGTTTATGTCGCCAAAGAAACATTGCTTTGCTGCTGCTGGTCGTACCACAGTGGCAACTCATTCGATCGCATTGGAAGGGACCGTCGCCATGCAGAACGCCAAAAATTTCTACATCAATGGTCAGTGGGTCGCGCCGAAGGAAGGCCGCGACTTTGCTGTCATCGATCCGTCCAACGAGGAAGTCTATGCTACGATTTCCATGGGTGGACAGGCTGATACAGACGCTGCTGTGGCTGCTGCCAAGGCCGCCTTCCCAACCTGGCGTCACTCGAGCAAAGCCGAACGGCTGGAGCTGATGCAGTCCATTCTGGACGTCTACATGCGCCGCTCCGACGAAATGGGCGCAACGATCAGTCAGGAAATGGGCGCGCCCATCGATATGGCAAAGGTCCAGCAATCCGGCACAGGCTCTTCCCACCTCAACGCCTTCATCCGGGCCTTCAAGGATTACGAGTTCGAGCATCCTTTCAGCGATGAGAACCCCGATACGCAAATCA
>JBMZBW010000053.1:0-15931 GCA_049612785.1 Alphaproteobacteria bacterium
GTTAGCGGCAGCATTGCTGACTACACGCAGATCTCCACGGACCTCGGCCTTGGTATTCAAGAAGGCAATAGCTGGTTGAGCGCGCTGGTTGGTTTCAACACCGATGAGGACTATTCCTACGCCCTGCCTTATGCCGGTATGGAATTCGGCGCACAGACCGAGATTGCACCCGGTGTTGCGCTGGACTTCTCCTTGAAGGGCATCCGTGAGTTCTCTGAGCCAAGCGTGCGCGGCTTCCATACCTCTGGTCGCTGGATCGCAACGGGTACTTTGGGCCTGCGCATCAAGTTCTAGGGGGCTGCCACAGCACCCTAGTCCAAGCCCACCGAAAAGTAGGCCTCGCCGGATCTGATCTGACGAGGCCCTTTTTCGTGTTAGCTGAAGTAAATGCGGAAGCGTTCGCGCACCGCTGCATCAACCTCGGGCGGAATATGGCTCGGCTTGGGGCCTTGCAAGATCGTCCGCAGGGTTTTTTGAGCGGTTTCCAACAAAACCGGCTTGCCGACCTCAGCCCACTCCTTTGGCGATGTCCGGTCACCAATGGTCGGGTAGATGTACTCAGACTGCATAAGGTTCAGCGTCTGATCCGACCCCAGATAATGCCCCGGTCCTTCAAGACAGGTCTTTGCCATCACATCGAGCGACAGCTTCTCAGGTGTCACTTCCAGCCCGCGCACGCAGCGCATGGCCTGACCCAGCATGTCGTTGTCGATGATGAGCGATTCCAGGCAGAAACCCAGAAGAGATGCGTGCATCCCAGCAGATTCGTAAACCATGTTGATCCCGGCGAGACCGGCCATCACGTTGGTAATGCCCTTTTCATAGCCCGACTGAGCATCCGGCATCTTGGCATCGGCCATGCCAGCTGCGGAGCCGGTTGGCAGACCGAGGAACTTGCCCATCTGCCCGACGGCAGCCGTCAGGATCGCCTGCTCCCCTGAACCACCAGACATGGCCCCGGAACGCAAGTCGGAGACGAAGGGCCAGGGACCAAAAATCGCGGGATGGCCCGGAGAGATCGAGTTGACATAAACCAACCCGCTCAAGCATTCAGCCACAGCCTGCACCACTGCGCCGGCGATGGCCGCTGGTGCGGTTGCACCGGCTTGGCCTGCGGACAGCAAGAGGATTGGCATCCCCCCTCGAATGGCAACCTCCATGACTTCACAGGATTCCGTTGCATACTTCATGGGTGGGACCACGAAGGTTACCGACAGCGATACAAAAGGCCTGGCGCGCCATGCTTCCTCGGAGCCAGCCACCATGTGCAGAAGCTCCAAACCGTCTTCCATGTGGCTTGGGTCCACAAATGAGGTTCCCACGTGTTTTTTCGTACCGGAAATTGAAGCATAGACCGTGTTCAGGTCCATATCGCGGTTATCGAGGATATCACGGGCCACCATGGGCCGTTGGAAGAAGTGGATGTTGTCCATCTGATCTACGACGCGCGCCGCGCTGTAGAGGTGGTCGATGGTTGAGTCCTCGTACTCCTTGCTGTCCACGTTCACCAAATGCACGGCTGCACCCGCGGTGCCGAAATGGACGCGATTACCGCTCAGATCGAGATCGTACTTCGGATCCTGTGCATGCAGGGTCAGGTTCTTGTTGGAGATGGACAGCGTGTGTTCGACCAGCGCGCGTGGGAACCGCAGACGGTTGTCGTCGCCCAAAATCGCGCCTGCTGCGACCATCGATTCAACGCCGGAGGCGGGTGCGTCTGCCATGCCGACTGTTTCAAGAGCCGTCAGCGCAGCCTCATAAATAGTATCCATGTCCGCTTCGGACAGCGGTTTGTAAGAACCGCCTTCCAGACCCGGACGGACCGGACGAATATCTTCAGCCAATGGGGCTGCGCGAAGGGCGACACGGGCGGAACGGCCACCTGCACGGCCCTTTCTCGGTGCTTCAGCGTTCATATTTGTACACTCCTGTTAAGCACGCACACGTTCGGCGGTTGGGTCATACATGGGTTTCAGGGAAACCTCAGCTGGCACCCGCTGGCCGGCGATTTCAATTTCGTACGAAGACTGCAACTGGTCCGTACCCTTCTCACCGTCCACCACGGGGACGTAGCCCATGCCAATGGACGCTCCGAGGGTGTGGCCATAGTTGCCAGAGGTCAGGAAGCTGACGATTTTGCCATCTCGGATGATGGGCTCGTTGTGGTAAACCATGGCCTTGGGGTCGGAGAGCTTGAACTGCATCATCCGGCGCTGCAGCCCGCGCTCGCGCGTGTCCATAACCGCTTGCCGGCCGATGAAGTCACCGAATTTGCCACTGTTCTTGTCGCGTTTCACGGCAAAGCCGAGGCCCGCTTCGAGGACATTGTCTTCATCCGTGATGTCGTGACCAAAGTGACGGAAAGCTTTCTCGATCCGGCATGAGTCCAGCACGTGCAATCCGCACATTTTCAGACCCATGTCCCGACCGGCTTCGTCGATGCTTTCGAACACGTGACCCGCCATGTCAGCGCTCACGTACAACTCCCACCCCAGCTCGCCGACATAAGAAATCCGATGCGCCCGGGCCAGACCCATGCCGATCTCGATTTCGCGTGCCGTACCAAAGGGGTGCGTGTCGTTGGCGAAGCCATCTGGCGATACGCGGTTCAGCAAATCGCGGGATTTAGGCCCCATCAGCGCAATAACGGCTTCGCCCGCCGTATTGTCGAAGACGGTAACGTGGGCACCGTCTGGTACGTGACGCTGCAGCCAGGCCATATCGCGGCGGATGGTTGCCGCTGGCACAACCAGCAGGAAGGAGGCTTCGCCCAGGCGCGTGACGGTCAAATCGCTTTCGATGCCACCGCGCCCATTCAGCATTTGCGTGTAGACGATCTTTCCCGGCTCAACATCCATGTCGTTCGCACAGACATGTTGCAGGAAGGGCAGGGCGTCTGCGCCCTCTACCCGGATTTTGCCAAAGGTCGACAGGTCGAACAGACCTACGCCTTCGCGCACCGACTGGTGTTCTTCGCGAGCATTGTCGAACCAGTTTTGCGGCCCCCAGTCGTAGCGGTATTCGCGCTCCTGACCCTCACGGGCAAACCAGTTTGCCCGTTCCCAGCCTGCGGTTTCACCAAAGACAGCGCCCTTGGCTTTCAGGTGCTCGTGCAGCGGTGTTCGACGCACGCCGCGGGCCGTTTCCGGCTGCCGATAGGGCCAGTGGTCGGCATAGAGCAGACCCAAGCTCTCAGACACCCGCTCGCGCAGATAGAACCGGTTCTTCTGGAATGGTTGAGCGCGACGGATATCGACGTCCCACAGGTCAAACGGCGGCTCACCATCCACGATCCACTGAGCCAGCGCGTAGCCAGCGCCACCGGAGGATACAATACCAATGGAGTTGTAGCCTGCTGCCACCCAGAACCCGCGCAGCTCCGGCGCTTCGCCGAGGTAATACTTGTCATCGGGTGTGAAGCTTTCCGGCCCATTGAAGAAGGTATGAATCCCCGCTTCACCCAGAAGCGGCATGCGATTCACACCCATTTCCAGGATGGGCTCGAAGTGATCGAAATCTTCGGGCAGCTGGTCAAAGCAGAAGTCTTCGGAAATGCCGTTCATGCCCCACGGCTTGGCCTTGGGTTCGAAGGCACCAAGCATCATTTTGCCGGCGTCTTCCTTGTAATAGGCACACTCGTCCGGCACGCGCAGGACCGGCATTTGTGTCAGACCCTCAACGGGTTCAGTCACGATGTAGAAATGCTCACAAGCATGCAGAGGCACCGTTACACCGGCCATGGCTGCGAAGTCCCGCGCCCACATGCCGCCGCAGTTGACGACCACGTCCGCATCAATCTGACCCGGCTCGCCATCGCGTTCGTAGGTGACGCCAGTCACGGCACCATTGGCTTGATTGACGCCAGTCACCTTGACGCCCTCGACGATGGTTGCCCCCATCTGGCGTGCGCCCTTGGCCAGAGCCAGCGCGATGTTGGCCGGGTCACACTGACCATCCAACGGCAGGTGAACGGCCGCTTTTACACCATCGATGTTCAGGTGCGGGTACATGGCCAGCGCTTCTTCCGGGCTGATCTCATTGACATCGACGTCAAAAGCCCGCGCAAGAGACGCCTGACGGTAAATCTCTTCCTTGCGGGCTTCGGTGAGTGCGACGGTGATGGAGCCGTTTTGCTTCATCCCGGTGGATAGACCGGTTTCCTCTTCCAACTTCACGTACAGCTCGGCGGAATATTTGGCGAGGCGGGTCATATTCTGGTTGGGCCGCAGCTGTCCGATCAAGCCTGCGGCGTGCCATGTTGTCCCACAAGTCAGCTGCTTGCGTTCCAGCAGGACGATATCTTTCCAACCCATCTTTGCGAGGTGATAGGCGACGGAACACCCGCTGACCCCGCCGCCAACAATGACGGCGCGGGCCTTGTCCGGAATGGTTTTGCTGCTCATGCGCGTAGCCTTTCATTCTGAGGATCCCACGCTGCGTCGTCGCCGGTGACAACCGCTGCGCGGCGTTCGCCAAAGATTTCGACCTCTAGGTTCGTTCCCGGCTCAGTGCAGTCGGTACGCACAACCGACAGCGCGACGAACTTGTTGCACCGGTAGCCCATCGCGCCAGAGGTAATTTCACCGACAACTTCATCACCTTTCCAGACCGTTGACATGTACGGTGCGTCATAGTCTCCGATGTCGATGGTCATCATGGCAAAGCGCTTGTCCAGACCCTGTTCCCGCTGCGCGATCAGAGCATCTTTGCCCAAGAAATCATCATTGCGGTCGAGCTTAACAAAGCGGTCGAGGCCCGCCTCCAGCAGGGTGTAATCCGTTGACAAATCGCCCTTCCACGCGCGGTAACCCTTTTCAATGCGCATGCTGTCCAGTGCAAACATGCCAAATGGGGTTACGCCAGCATCCAGAAGCGCTTCATAGATCGCAGGTTGATCAGCGGGGGCTGCGTGAATTTCCCAGCCCAATTCGCCGGTAAAGGATACGCGGACCAGCAGCGCATCTTTACCTGCCACGGTCGCATTTTGGTGCGTGAGCCAACCTTGGGACAGATCGGCATCTGTCAGTCCGGCAAGCTTCTCTCGGCTCTTTGGACCCGCAACAATCAGCGTCCCAAATTCTTCTGTACGGTCGGTGAGGCTAAAGGCTGCGTTGGCGGGCATGTGCCGCTCCAGCCAGCCTTTATCGTGCCACTCTGCCGAAGCTGCCGTGATGAGCATAAAGTCATCTTCGTCGAAGCGAATGATCGACATCTCGGTGACCGTGCGGCCCTTGTCGTCGGCAAAGTACAGCAGACCGATCCGGCCCGGCTTGGTGATCGCGCCAGAAACCAGCGTTCGCAGCCAGGCTGAGGCACCTTCACCTTTGACGTGATAGCGGGAGAAACCGGGCAGATCGAGCATGCCGGCGTCATCGCGGACGGCGGCGACCTCTTCAGCCACCCGCTTTTGCCATGGACCTTCCCGTTCCCAGGTTTCCGTGGCTTCAATCGAGGTGTCGTCTCCATCTTTGGCGAACCATGCCGCCCGTTCCCAGCCGTTGTAGTAGCCCATCTGACCGCCCAGACCTTTGATGCGGTCGTGCAGGGAAGACAGCCGCTGATCTCGGCCAGCAGGCCAGAAATGGCGTGGGTAGTGCATGGCGTACTCGTGGCCGTAAACCTCCATGCCTTTGGCTGTCGTGTAGTCTTGGTCAACAAAGCCGGTGAAGCGACGTGGGTCACAGGACCACATGTCCCACTCGGTTCCGCCTTCGACAATCCACTCCGCGAGAACCTTGCCCGCGCCGCCACCTTGCGTGATGCCAAAGGTGAAGACACAAGCCTCGAATGCATTTGGCACACCCGGCATAGGGCCGATCAGGGGCAGGCCATCGGGGGTGTAAGGGATCGGGCCGTTGATGATCTTTGAGACACCTGATGTACCAACCAACGGCACGCGCTCCATCGCATCGGTGACGTACCATTCAATACGATCCAGATCGTCGGCCCACAGCTGGAATGAGAAATCTTCCGGCATTGGGTCATCCGGCGTGACCCAGTGAGCCTTACAATTGCGCTCGTATGGACCGATGTTGAAGCCCATTTTCTCCTGCCGCAGGTAGTAGGAGCTGTCTACGTCGCGCAGCAAAGGCAGCTTGCGCCCGGTTTCCGCGGTCCATGCTTCCAGCTCGGCAACGGGTTCGGTCAGGACGTATTGGTGAGACATGGAAACCATCGGTACGTAGCGGCCAAACCATTGGCCGACTTCCTGCGCTCGGTAACCCGCAGCGTTCACCACGTATTCACAGCGGATTTCGCCTTTTTCAGTTTCGATGACCCATTCGTCATTTTCTCGACGCGCGCCCGTGGCCGGGCAGAACCTGAGGATCTTACCGCCCATCTGCCGCGCGCCTTTTGCCAGCGCTTGAGTCAGCTGGGCCGGGTCAATATCGCCATCGGTCGGGTCGTAAAGACCGCCTTCCAGGTCGTGAGTTTCGAGGAAAGGGTAATGCCGCTTCAGGTCGTCGTTCGAGCACATCTCCATGGGGATGTTCTGATAACGGCCCATGCCCATCACACGTTCAAATTCCAGCATGCGGTTCTTGCTGTGCGCCAGTCGGATTGAGCCGGTCACATGATAGTTCATGGGGTAATCGACTTCTTCAGCCAGACCTCGGTAAAGCTCCGTCGAGTAGCGCTGCATGTTCATCACGGACCATGACGCGGAAAAGGTCGGACAGTTACCCGCAGCATGCCACGTCGAGCCAGAGGTCAGCTCATTCTTTTCGAGCAGCACGCAATCGCTCCAACCCATTTTGGCAAGGTGGTAAAGCGCCGAGACGCCAACAACGCCTCCACCAATTATGACAACGCGGGCAGTGCTTGGAATATCAGCCACGATGGAATCCTCTTTGATCTCGACCAACCGTTCAACAGTGGTCGTACTAACAACCTGATTTTCCGCAGTTTTACGTCGGATCTTGGCGCATTTTGAGCAGAAAAAACGAGTGTAGAAGGGTGTTATCAATCGATATTTCCGATTGATTTAAAGCGACATCCCTAATGCTTAGTAATGAATTGGTAGAGACCTTTCTCGACCTGACCAAGACCATGAACTTCAATCATACCGCTGATCGACTCAATGTTTCGCAGTCGACGATCAGCAGCCGGATCCGCGTGCTGGAAGAGCAAATGGGCGCATCGCTTTTCACGCGAGGGCGGTCTGGCGCTAAGCTGACCCCGGCAGGTGAGCGATTTCAGGCGCACGCACACGAACTCTACAACGCCTGGACCCGCGCCATGCGGGATGTCAGCGAGGCTGAGGGCTTTGAGGCCAGCTTGTATATCAGTGCGCAACTCAGTCTGGTCAGCTCGGTCTTTTTTGATCTGATAGAGGCTTTCGATAAGCGCATGCCGAGCCTTTTCCTGAAGCTCGAAGCCGACTATTCCGGCCAGATCATGCGTGATTTGTCGGCTGGTGAGATCGACATCGGAATCCTGTTTTCGCCCTCATGGTCGCCGGACCTGTACATTGAACCGTTGTCGGCCTTCAGCTTTCGTATGGTTTCGACCCGGACCGACCAAATGGAAGACGTGGGAAAGGATGGCTATATCTACGCCAGCTATTCGCCTCTGTTTGAACGATTCCACCGTGATCTGCTTCCGGGTCTGACGCAGGGAGCTTTGACCGTCGGGTACGAGGGATTGTCCATCGAGTTGCTCCGCCACCGGGGTGGTACAGCCTATTTGCCAGAAACTCAGATACCCAAGCTTCAGGCCGAGATGCCGAACCTGCAAATCGTTAAAGATGCCCCCCTGATCCAGCAGCCGCTCTACGTCGCTGCGCACGTCCGACGCAGGCATCGGCAGCTGGTGGCGGCTGGATTGAAGATTGTCAGAGAAGTGGCTGGTAGTACGCCGGAGGCAGCGTAAGGCGCGGTGCAGTGTCGCAAAAGCAGTGAGGCTCTGCCCCTTTTACGACCGCAAGGAAGCATGATCTACTGAACTTGTTGTCCTCAAACCGAGGTTTCCCACCATGACTGACAAATCCTCGACCTTCAGCCGCCCGGTTGCCGGTGTTCTTTTTGCCCTTTTAGGTTTCGTCATTTTTTCGAGCCACGACGCGCTGATTAAAGTTCTCGGTGGGAACTATGCTGTGTTCCAGATCGTGTTCTTCTCGGTTTTGTTTTCCTTCGTACCCATGACCCTGATCATGGCAACAGATCGAACAGAAGCGAGTTTCGTTCCCCACAAGCCCTGGTATCTCTTGCTCCGGACCGCAACAGTCATCATCGGCATGATTTGTGGGTTTTACGCCTTTACTGTTCTGACCCTTGCCGAGGCCTATTCCCTGCTTTTTGCCTCACCCCTCCTGATTACCGCACTGTCCGTTCCGTTTTTGGGGGAGAAGGTTGGCAAGCGGCGCTGGGCGGCTGTGGTCCTGGGGCTGATTGGGGTGATTATCGTCTTGCGTCCGGGCTTGCAGCCACTGTCGCTCGGGCATATTGCGGGCCTCACCGCAGCTGTTGCTAACAGCATTGGTGCCATTGTTGTGCGAAAGGTTGGTCGGGAAGAACGGTCCCAGACGCTGATCTTGTTTCCCATGGTGGCGGTTCTGCTGATCATGGCGCTGGTCATGCCAGGCACGTACAAGCCCATGCCCCTGCTGGATCTCGGTGTTCTGGCCCTGATGGGCCTGTTGCTGATTGGGGGGCAGATGATGGTGCTGAACGCTTATCGAAACGCCCCGGCCGCCTTGATCGCGCCCATGCAATACTCCCAGATCATCTGGGCAGCGCTCTTCGGGTTTATCTTCTTTTCGGAAATCCCGGATCTCTGGGTGGCCACTGGCTCCGTGCTGATCATCAGCAGCGGCGTCTTTGTTGTCTGGCGAGAAAGCAGCGGATCAAACAGTACCCGAACGCCGGTCACGCGTACGCGATCTTTCCGGATTGGGGTGCCGTGGTTAAGTGCAAAACCTGCTGAAAAGCAGCCCTAGCCCCTAGTAACCGCGAACGATACAGAAGGCGACGACGTCTTCGAGTGCTTCACGAATGTCTTGGGCAACCCCGGACGTGGCGTCCAACTGCGCCAGTGCATCCGTGGCTTTCTGCCCATAACGCTCAGCGGCTTCGACCGTACCGCGTAAGGCATTGTGCTTGCTGATCAGTGCTTTGGCCCGGTCCAGGTCGTCGTCTTTCTGGTCCAGATCTTCGATGGTTCTGCGCCAGAATATCTGTTCCTCGGCATCGCCATTTTCAAAGGCCAGAAGAACGGGGAGCGTTACTTTTCCTTCGGCAAAATCATCGCCAACGGTCTTGCCCAGCTTTTCCTGATCCGCGCTGTAATCCAAAGCATCGTCGATCAACTGGAACGCCATGCCGAGGTTGTGTCCATAGTCCCGAACCGCTTCGATCTGCGACTGTGGCGCTCGAGCGGCTTCGCCGCCAACCTGACAAGCTGCCGCGAAAAGGGCCGCTGTTTTGGCTTCGATGACATCGAGATAGCTTTGATGATCCGTGTTGAGGTCGTTGGCCGTAGTCAACTGGGCCACTTCACCAGACGCAATCACCGCCGATGCATCAGCCAGTGTTTTCAGGGTGGCGAGGTTTTTATCAGCAACCATGAGCTGAAACGCTCTGGAATAGAGAAAATCGCCAACCAGGACAGAAGCCTTGTTGCCCCAAACCGCATTGGCCGACGCAGCGCCGCGGCGCAATGAACTGTCATCAACCACATCATCATGCAGCAGCGTGGCGGTATGAATGAACTCGACCGATGCCGCCAGATGCACCGCTTCATCACCGTCATTCAACCCGCAAAGCCGCGCAGAAGCCAAAGTCAGAAGTGGCCGTAGTCGCTTCCCACCCGACGCGATCAGATAGCCTGCAAGCTGAGGGATCAGGGCGACATCGGACTTCATGTTTTCGATGATGGTCGCGTTCACACGCTCCATATCGTCAGCCACAAGCGCTGTAAGTCGATTGACGGCCTGCGTCACGTCCCGGCTTTTGACGCTTTTGGTTACGTCCAAATCACCAATGTCCTGTACCCGTGATGCCTGTGCCGACACGTGTTTCTCCAAGTTCTTAAAGGCCACAAAGGGTTGTCACCTTGTGCGCCTATGTAGAATAAGCATGCACAAAGGGAAAGCGTCGGCTGGTCAAAAGACCGTTGAGCGAAGTGAAGGATTACTGTCATGTGGGTCGCCTTGCAATCAGACAACCCGGTTGAACTCAGCTTTGCGCAGCACTGTTTGAACGAAGCAGGCATCTGGAACGCTGTACTGGATGATGCGAGTCAGGCCTTTTCGGGTTTGGCAGGGGTTCAAGGCCGACGATTGATCGTCAATGATGATGACGCTGAAGCAGCCTATTCTGTTCTGACGCAAGCGGAGGTCGCCTGTCGCTCCCCAGACGACGACGGTGTCGAACCGCTGTTTTAGCCTCTGGTTCAAGCGAGCCAATTTGCCGCGGAACAGCGCGTGTTTGAGCGATTGACCATCGTGGTTTGATTGTTAGGTCTTGTGTCATGAGCGAGCCCATTCTTTTTCGTGAAATTCTTCAGCAGCATCAGGCTCTGTCCGACCGAGGTTGGGCCGTGGTTTTTGGTGCGCTTGGGATTTTCTTTACAGGGTTTGGCCTCGCGATGTTTGTTAACGGCGCTTGGCCGGTTATCGGTTTTCTGGGGATTGAGGTCGGGGCGCTGTATCTGGGGTATCGGGTGATGACGGGTCGCGCCAAGCGGCAGGAAGAGGTCATCCTCACGCCATCGACTTTGAGTCTGCATCTTCGCGACCCAAAAGGGCGTTTGCAGCGGCAAAGCTTTCCCACTGAGGATTGCGCGGTTTTTATTAACACGCCAACCACGTGGGATGACCCCGTGGTGCTTCGCGCCGGAAACCGCCGGATCCCGTTTGGTGGTGACCTCAACCCGGATCAACGCCGCGACGTGGCAACCCGATTGTTGAGCGCTTTGTCAGAAGCGCGCCGCGGTCGGAGTTAGTCCTCCAGACCCAAAACATCGTTCATGGTATAAAGAGCGGGTTCTTTCCCTGCCAGCCAGGTTGCGGCCTGCACTGCGCCTCGCGCAAAGATTTGGCGGTCGCCCGCTCGATGAGCGATTTCGATACGCTCATCATCACCAGCAAACACCACAACATGGTCGCCCGGTACAGTGCCTCCGCGCAAGGTTGCGAAGCCAATTTCACCCTGTGGCCGACGTCCGGTATCACCTTCTCGGCTTAGCTTCTTGACGGCATCAAAGTCCTGCCCCCGACCTTTGGCTGCCGCTTTACCCAAAACCAAAGCGGTCCCGGACGGGGCATCTACTTTCTCGCGATGGTGCATTTCCTGCACGTCGATATCAAACCCCATGGGCAGTGCAGCGGCGGCTTTTTCAACCAGGTTCAGAAGCAGGTTGACGCCCAGTGAGTAGTTCGCCGCCCAGATCATCGGAACGCTTTCAGCAAAGCCCAGAATGACGCTTTCCTGCGCTTCGGTGTGCCCCGTCGTCCCAAGAACAACCGCCGCACCGACGTCCCGAGCGGCCTGCATATTGTCCAGTGTGGCTGCGGGCAAGGTGAAGTCAATCATCACGTCTGCGCCGGCAAAAGCGACCTTGCGGTCACTGCTCACGCTCACGCCAAGGGTTTCGTTACCAACCAAAAGCCCTGCATCCTGCCCCAGCAGGGGTGAGGCCTCGTGCTCCAAAGCGCCCGACAGCGTGCTGTTGGCGTTCTCGGTTACGGCGCTTATCAGCATGCGCCCCATGCGGCCACCGGCGCCTGCGATTGCGATTTTGAGCGTCATGTCAGCCTTTCAGAGATGGCTGCAGGTCTAGCCTGCAAGCTTCTCCATCACTTCATCGGAAATTTCAGCGTTGTAGAATACGGCTTGAACGTCGTCGTGGTCTTCAAGCGTATCGATCAGCTTGAGCATGGTTGAGGCTTTGTCCTCTTCCAGATCCACGGTGATGTTGGGCTTCCAACCGATTTTAGCCTCTTGAGGGGTGCCGATTGAAGCTTCCATCGCTTCGCGGACAGCCAGAAAATCTTCGGTTGTGGTCAGGATTTCATGTCCGTCTTCAGAGCTTTCAACGTCTTCTGCACCGGCTTCGAGCGCAGCTTCCATCACCGTATCAGCGTCGGCAGCATCGGCGGCGTAGGAAATCAATCCGCCACGGGTAAAGTTGAAGGATACAGACCCCGTTTCACCCAAGTTCCCACCGAACTTATTGAAGTACGACCGGACATCAGCCGCCGTGCGGTTCCGGTTGTCAGTCAGGGCTTCGACGATCACTGCAACACCCGCGGGACCATAGCCTTCGTACCGCATTTCGACATAATCCGCGCCATCACCGCCGCCAATTGCGGATTGAATGGCTTTCTTGATCCGGTCGTTCGGCATGTTGACGGCGCGTGCAGCAGAGATAGCACCGCGCAGACGAGGATTTTTCTCCGGATCGGGTTCGCCGCTGGCTTTCACTGCTACGGTAATTTCACGCCCCACCTTGGTGAAGACCTTTGCGCGCTTGGCGTCCTGTGCGCCTTTGCGGTGCATGATGTTCTTGAATTTACTGTGGCCTGCCATGGTTCAGAACTCTTCGTAGCGGTGTCGTAGGATAGGCTGTTTTCTTAGACCCTGGCCGCGCGCAGGGCAATCGGTGCCAAGGTATAGGAGCCTTCAACCGACCATAAAAAAAGCCGCGCCCGGTCAAGGAAGCGGCTCTTTTGTGCATTGGACTGTTTTAGTTCAGTTCATGGTCAATGACGGTGTCGTCGTCTTCGTCATCTTTCTGGTTGAAATTGTGTCCGGATCCCGAGGTCTTATTTTCCGCCTCTGCAGCACGTTCAGCGGCGCGCTGTTCAAGCCTAAATTCCCGTTTAGCTTCGGTAATCATCAGCTCGATGTCGCTGGGGTCACAATCAAGCTCTTCGAGGCGCACGTTAAAGGCGGCAGCGCCTTGCTTAAGTTGCTCTTTGGCCTTCTGTTCTTCGAAACCCATGTTGGGCATCCGAACCATTCCGAACATTGCCGCAACACCGCTGATCATCAGGCTCTGGCCGAATTTCTGCCCGCGGACAGAGTCGACGTAAGCAATGGCCTTGGCCGCCTTGCCTTGCTCAACCCGCAGACTGTCGCAGCCCATTTCCATTTCCGCTGGCGTCAGAATGTAGGTCCCGTTGCGCTGCCAACCGTAAGCGGGTTCCGTAAACTGCCCACCAAGGGTTGTTGGTCCGCACGCGCTAAGGCCCAAAGCGAGACTCAGTGCAGCTGCGCCGATCAAAACATGTTTCAAAGGTCTACCCCTCATGCGGTGCACTGGTCGGCACCTGCGATTTATCGCTTGTTTGTGCGGTATCTTCCTGCACCTCGCAACCCCGAGTGCACATAATGCTGTGGGTTACCATAATTACGAGGCTGCAATAAGTTCGATCATAGGCCGCTATATGTAGACAGTGTAAATTTCACTTGCACGACTCCCTTCATCTGGTTAATCAGGGAGCTCGTTAATTTCATAAGGCATGATTCATGGCGTTTGGTGCGGTTAAAACAGCAATTCTTCCTGTCGGCGGTTTGGGGTCGCGGTTCTTGCCTGCGACCAAGGCGATGCCAAAGGAAATGCTGACAGTCGTTGATAAGCCACTGGTCCAATATGCCATCGATGAGGCCAGAGCCGCCGGTATTGAGAATTTCATTTTCGTCACCGGGCGCGGCAAAACAGCAATTGAGGACCATTTTGACCACTCGTTCGAGCTGGAGCATACCCTCGCTGAACGTGGCAAAAACCATTACGTCGACATGATGCGGGCGATGATGCCTGAGCCGGGGCAGATTGCTTATGTTCGCCAGCAAGATCCACTGGGGCTGGGTCACGCCATTTGGTGCGCGCGCCATATGCTCAAGGATGAAGCTTTTGCGGTGCTTTTGCCGGACATCATCATCGATCCGCTAAAGGGCGGTGATGGATGCCTCAAGCAACTGGTCGATGCCCATTCGGAATATGGCGGGATGGTTCTGGCCGTGGAGGAAGTACCGCGGGACCGCGTGTCATCCTACGGCATTATTGACCCCGGTGAGGTCCGTGGTTCGCATCTTGAGATTCGAGGAATGGTTGAAAAGCCAAAAGCCGAAGACGCACCGTCGAACTTGTGCATCACGGGCCGATATATCCTTTCAACGGAAATTTTTGATTTTCTCGATAAGGGCGTGCGCGGCGCGGGGAACGAAATCCAGCTCACCGACGCAATTGCAGCGAATTTGCAAAAGCTACCAATTCACGGTGTCCGGTTTTCGGGTCGGCGCTTTGATTGCGGGTCGAAGGAAGGCTTTGTTGCTGCCAACCTGCATTTTGCTCTGAAGCATCCGGAAATCTCTGACAAAGTCCTTAAGTCTGCCACTGAAATCATGGCGCGCCAGTAGCCTTCAAAGCGCAGGCAGATGGGGTAGAAGCCGCCCGCCAATCCGCACGGGCTCAGCCCGCGTCGCCAAGCCCGAGGCTTCGTCGCTTTCGACATAGAGGGCACAGAGGCTGGCCTCACCATCAGCAGGACCAAATTTACCGCGCGAACCCACTTGGGTGAACCGGGGGATGGAGCTTTCTTTCAGCATGCCAATGACGGAATCGAAGTCTCCCGTCATGCCCAGATCTGTCTGAAATGCTGTTCCACCGGGCAAGATCTGTGTGTCTGCCGTTGGTGAGTGCGTGTGCGTGCCTTCGACCGCTGTGACTCGCCCATCCAGATAATGCCCAAAGGCCATTTTCTCAGAAGTTGCCTCAGCATGAATATCCACAAAAGTTGCCACGCGCGCTTCGTCTCGCCAATCCTCCAGCGCTTTGTCAGCGGCAAGAAACGGATTGTCAGCATCTGGATTCATGAACAGGCGACCCAGAGTCTGGATGATGCCCACCCGATGCCCATGCCGCCCTGTCAGCAGGGTCTTACCCCGACCCGGTGTGCCTTCAGGATAATTGATCGGTCGAATGATCCGCGGGTCTTCGTTTAACAGCGGGATAATTTCTTTTCGATCAAAGGAATGGTTGCCGAGAATGATGCAGTCCACGCCCGCATCGAAGAAACCATGAGCGTGTTCGGGCGAGAGGCCAAAGCCATGCGTGGCGTTTTCACCATTCAGGATAACAAAATCGAGCTTCAACTGGTCGATAAGACCGGGCAGGTGATCCGCTACGGCGCGGCGTCCTGCTCGTCCAACGACATCACCAATAATCAGAGTGCGCATGCAATTGATCTAGTCCTGCGAATTGGCTTCGTAAACCGTTGTGGGTGTAATGACAGCAGTAAGCACTTCATCCGTTGGTTCAACGGGCAGGGAAACATCAACCCGCTGACTGTCGTAGGCGAGACCAAGGGCGGTGACGCTGCGGCCTTGCTGCCGAAAAAGGTCGAGCGTGCGATCATAAAACCCACCGCCGTACCCCAGACGAAACAGGTGGCGGTCAAAACCGACCAGAGGCAAGAGCACCACAACTGTCTGCGCCATCAGTTGGGGCGCAGTGGCTGGAGGTTCCAGGGTCTTGAACAGTCCTTCATCCAGAGGTTCCCCTACGGCCCATAGCCTGAAATCCAATGGGCCGGGGTCTTTGGGCGTCCGGGGGAGCGCGACGGGAAATGCAGCCAGTCGTTCGATCAGAGGAAGGGGGTCCAATTCGCGCCGGATGGGTAGATAAGCCGTCATCTGAAAATCGGTTTTCGGGACTCGTTCACGGATTGCGGAAGCCATGAAGTCGTACTGTGATGCTGTCGGCTGGTGGTCAGGGCGCGCCTTGATCAAGTCTTTGCGAAGCGCTGCTTTCTGGTCAGGAATGGACACGCTGGCAATTCCGCTTCGTGGCAGTGGTGAATTTGTGAGCCAGACGACCGTTGATCGAGTAGTCCACCTGCGGCCCGACATAAGTCAGGTGGGCGCCGCGTAACAAAACCTCGGCTCTGACAGAGGCAGCTCCCGTGCAAGGTGCATCGGCCCCGGGG
>JBMZBW010000054.1:0-15600 GCA_049612785.1 Alphaproteobacteria bacterium
CGGTATGGTCGATCAGGTGGTTGACCGTCTGCAGCTTCGGGGTCGCCTGATTATGCTGTTCAGTCTTTTGCGCGGCGTTCCGGGATCGGCGGAGAACACTCAGCCCGCTTTGCCTCCAATGGCCGAAGACGAGCCCATAGCGAGTTTTGACCAAGCATGATGCATGAAGACGAGAGCGTAAAAGCTGCGCTTGACCGCTTCCTTGCCCTGCACCCTAAACTGATCGATCTATCGCTGGACCGTCTGGACGCCTTGCTCGAAGACCTGGGCCGTCCAGAACGCCGGATGCCGCCGGCTATTCATGTCGCTGGTACCAATGGCAAGGGCTCAACGCTTGCCTTCCTCAAGGCCATGCTGGAAGCTGATGGCAAGACAGTTCACGTCTACACCAGCCCGCACTTAGTGCGATTTGCCGAGCGCATTCAGTTGGCGGGAGAGACCATCAGCGACGCAGCGCTGCTCGATGTACTCACCCGCGTAGAACGCGCCAACGGCGACCTGCCGGGAACTTTCTTCGAGTTAACGACGGCTGCTTCCTTTCTCGCATTTGCCGAAACGCCTGCGGATTTTGTCCTGCTGGAAACGGGTTTGGGTGGACGCTTGGATGCCACCAACATCCTACCGGCTGAGGCGGTTGCGGTTTCACTGATCTCGCAGATCGATATGGATCATCAGCACTTTTTGGGAAATACCATCGAGGCTATTGCGCGAGAGAAGGCAGGCATTTTCAAACCCGGCGTTCCCGCTTTTCACGCCCCTCAAGCGCGTACCGTAACCGCTGTTTTGCAGGAAGAAGCCACACACCGTGGCACCACACTGCAAGCCGTTACACCGTTGAGCCCCGAGGTAAAACTCAGCCTTAGGGGTGATTTCCAGCGGACCAATGCGGCTTTGGCCTCTGCCGCCGCAGGCTTTCTCGGCCTGACACCCTCGACAATCGAAAAAGGTCTGACGCGGGCAAAATGGCCCGCCCGCATGCAGAAGATTGAAGAAGGCTTGCTTTGGCAAGCTGCCGGTTCTGGGAAGCATCACCTCTTCATCGACGGTGCGCACAACGCCAATGCTGGACAGGCCATCGCAGAAAGCCTGCCGACCGAGCAACCGGTTTATCTCATATACGGCCTGCTCGAAACCAAGGATGCGCAAGGCTTCGTGGCCCCTCTGCTTCCAAAAGTCAGCCGAGCCATTGCCGTGGAGATACCCGGCGCGGCGGCAACCCTTTCTGCGGAAGCAGCTGCTCAGGCTGCGGGCGCAATGGGGTATGGCAACACGGAAACAGCACCCTCACTTTCCACCGCTCTCGCGGCTCTGGCGAGCGAGAAACCGGGGATGGTTCTGGTTTGCGGCTCCCTCTATCTGGCCGGAGCCTTCCTCGCGGAAAATCTGGGGCAAACCGTCGCCGCTGGTCGAAAGGCAGTATGAGTCATGCTGGACGACCTTCTGCAAAGCCAAAGGGTCTATCTGGACGCCAACGTCATCATTTATCTGGTTGAGAAGAACTCGGATTATCACAGTCTGGTGCATCAGATCCTGCGAGAACTGAGGCAGGAAGGCGTCGATCTGATCAGCAGCGAGTTGGTGGTTAGCGAATGTCTCATGGGCGCGGTGCGTCGAGACAATGAAGCTGTTCTTCTGGCCTACGAACGCTTTTTCGACGGTGATCGCTTTGGCATTGAGTTGCAGCCGGTCAGCGCAAGGGTTCTCTGGACGGCTCCGCAAGTCTCGGTGGATTTCAAACTGGATCTACCCGATGCCCTGCATTTCGCAACAGCACTGGATCAGGGGTGTGATGGGTTCCTGACAAACGACAAAGGGTTCACCGATGGCGAACCCTTCCCCATTGTCTATCGCTTGTCTGACTTCTGATCAGATGTTGCGCTCGATCCAGGACTTGATCGAAGACTTTGGCTGTGCACCTGCAAGCATCGCAACCGGTGCGCCGCCTTTGAAGATCATGAGGGTCGGCAGATTACGCACGTTCAAACCTTGCGCCGTTGCCTGGTTCTGATCGACGTTCAGCTTGGTGATGGTGATTTGATCGGCCATCTCGTCCGACAGCTGGTCCAAAGACGGGGCAATGGCTTTACACGGCATACACCAGTCCGCCCAGCAATCGACCAAAACCGGCTTTTCGGATGCAACGACTTCAGATTGGAAAGTCGCATCTGTCACTTCAACAACGGCCATTATCCGTCTCCCTTTTCCCAGCATGCGCGCCTCCGCATGAGACGCATAAAATAAAGAATCGCCTAGAACCTAAAGTCAGCGCACCAACGAGGTCAATCACTGCTTTAGCTTTTGGCTGAGGGAGGCAGGTCTTCGTCACCAACCGGCACTTCCATCAGTCGAGGCGTTTCCGTCCATAACAGGAAAGTGCGGATTGCTTTGCCCGGATACAACCCCGCGAGCACAGCTTTGTAGGTGGCGAGCTGCACACGATAACTCTCAGGCACGTGAGCGGCGTCAGCCGGTGGCGGGCGATTGGATTTGTAGTCCACGACCCAAACCTCATCATCGCGTTCGACAAGGCGGTCGATCTGACCTGAAACGACCAACTCACCGACAATCCCGGTGACGGCGACTTCTGCACGGCTTTTCGTGCTGAACAAGTCTGCAAAGTTCGGATCGTTGGTAATGGCCAGCGCTTCGGCACTCCAGTCCTCAATCTGCTTGGGGATCAGGTCAAAGGACACCCGGCTCAAGAAGCGCTTTGCCGCGGCTTGCCGTTCACTTTCTGGCACTTCCGGCAAGCGTTGAAGCAGCCCGTGCAAAACGTTGCCTCTGAAAAACGGGGAAGCCGACCGATGACCACGGGCAGCCTGACCACCGCCGCGCAACTTGTGCAGCGCTGCAAGAGGAGACGGCGAGGCTGGCTCCTCCAGCATTTGACTGGGCGTGAACGGGCGCGGTGGCGTGGGCTCGGGCGGCATGGGCGCACGCAGCGCTGACAGAACCGTCTCATCAGTTCTTTGTGCTCTGGTCCCGGAATAGGAGGCACTTTGCGGTGACCCATCCTTATCTTTTGGGACACGGTCTGCCTTTGTGGAGCGGGCATACAGGCGGTAACGCGTCCCGGCGATTTCTCCCTCTGCCGGATCCAGCTTCTCAACGTCAGAATTGGCCGACATGGCGTTAACAACGGTGTCGTACCACGTCGCAGACTCCGCTTTGCGTTCATCCGAGACACCGCGTGTTTTCCAACCGCAGATATAGAGCCGATCTTCTGCTCGCGTCATTGCAACGTACAGCAGACGTCGTTCTTCCTCCTCCGCTCTGGCCCTGTCGTGGGCATCGAGCTCCTCGGTCTGAAAAGGCGAATCGTCTTTCGCTGGCTTCCAGTATGGCAGCGGTGCTGGTGCTTCATCGTTCTCGTACCAACGCAGCTTGTCGCGGGTGATATCGTCCATTTTTCGGTGGGTATGGGGCAAAATCACAACCGGTGCTTCCAAGCCTTTGGAGCCGTGAACCGTCATGATCCGCACCCCACCGTTGGCGCCTTCTTGCTCTCGCTTCACTTCGATTTCAGCTTTGGACAACCACCCCAAAAAACCAGGGATGGTTGGCGTTTTCCCGCGTTCATAGGTTAGTGCAGCGCGCAGAAATTCCTTCAGAGCGTCGGTCGCCTGTGGACCCAATCGTCCTGAAAACCGGAGACCCGCCTCAAGCCGTGTGAGCAAATTGCTGTAGAAAACATAGGGGGTCGAGGCGAGCTGCGCGCGCAGGGTTTGGAACAGAGTCCGGGCCGCCTGCGCCGTGGGATCCCCCTTCGATGCAGCCTTCACCAGCGCCGACTCAAGCGTTTCCTTCTCCCCTCGGTGATAGGCGAGCTCATAGAGTTGTTCACCGGTGAAGCCACACAAAGGGCTGCGCAAAACCGTCGCGAGCGCCAGATCGGCGCTCGGCTGCAACAAATACTCGGTAAGGCACAGGAGATCCTTGATGACCAACTGGTCCTGCAACTTCATGCGATCAGCACCGGCAACCCGCACACCTTTTTGCTTGAGCGTATAGGTCAGAGTGTTGATGAAGGGGCCTGATCGTGAACGGACGAGGACGAGGATATCTTCGGCTTGCATGGGGCGCGCGTGGTTGGATAACCAACCCTCCTGCCCCTCTTCTGTTGCCGGGTCATTGAGCCAACGGCTGATCCGCTCGCCCAACAGCTTGGCCAGCTCGACTTCGGGGCGATCCTCTTCATCCAGATCATCATCGGGCCGCACCACAACCCTTTCCGCATTGGGGTCTTCGGGCTTTGCTTCGACCTGATCCCAGACTTCCACCAGCCCGCCAGCACCGGGTCGCCCGGTTAAGTGATGCGGCCAGTCTTGATTCTCAAATGTCAGCCCTTTGGCGTTTTGTTCGTGGGTAAAAACAAGGTTCACGGCGTCCAGAACAGGTTGTGACGAGCGGAAAGTCACATTGAGCACAGGGTCAATCCACCTGCCGCCTTCAACCTGGCTCACGTCCTGCTTGAACCGCGCACGCATGTTCTCAAAGACCTGTGGATCCGCGCGCTGAAACCCATAAATCGACTGCTTGAGATCACCCACGACAAAGGTGGTCCGAGGCTGCTCACGGTCGGCATTGGTGCCATCATAGAATGCATCCGTCAGCCCGCGTACGATGTCCCACTGGTCTGGGTTGGTATCTTGTGCCTCATCGACCAACACGTGACTCAGGCCCTGATCCAGCTTGTAAGCCACCCAAAGGCCAGAACCGTCTTCAGCGGTCAAAAGATCAATGGTTTTCAGGATCAGATCATCAAAATCGACGCGGCTTATTGCCGTTTTTGCGGCGGCATAGGTTTCCATGACCAAACCAGCCGTATCCAACAGCGCCTCTGAAATTTCGATTTGACGGCTGGCTCTCAAGGCGTGGACCAGCGGATAAACCCGCTCTTGCTCTGCAAGAATGACCTCGATGGCGTCAGGGTGGGCCTCACAGAACTTTTTGACAAAGGCACCTTTCTCCAGCTTTCGCCGACCACCATCACTTTTAACAAACAGCAGGTCGTATTGACCCAGTGTCGCAAGGCGATCCTCAAGCCGTGCCTGCGCTGCCCAATCCACGGCTGCAAAAACGGTGCGATTGTTGTTGTTCGGCGTGGTTCCCTCAGCCTGGGCCCACTCACCATAGGTCTTCAGAGCCGCATGCAAATCAGGGGGAAGCCCCCCTTCATGCGCGAGTGCCTTGCGGATCGATTGAGGCGTATCGTCCGCTTGCAGACCCAGTCGCGTCGCAAGGGGAGCAAGGATCACCTTGGCTTCCAACTTATTCCGCCCACGCAGGCGCTGCACCCTTCCGCGCTCTCGGATCAGACCCGCGAGAATATCCCGAAAGGCGTCTTCTCCCATCACTTCAAACACACGGGAAAGGGCCGGGTCTTCGCGGGCAATCAGCCCCGCCAGAAAGCGGTCAACCGTGGTTTCAAGCAGGGCTTTGGCTTCACTGTCTTCCAGAACCTTGAAGCCCGGCTGCACGCCCGCTTCGACCGGAAAACGCCCCAGCAGGCTTTGGGCAAACGCGTGAATGGTCTGAATGTTCAGGCCGCCGGGCGCTTCCAACACCTTGGCAAACAGCCGCCGCGCCAGAGCCAGCTGGTCTTCGCTCGGTGGCTTACCGGCCAGCTTGTAAAGGGCATCGCGGAGTTTGGGTTCTTCGAGGGTGACCCATTCCTCCAGGGCCTCACTCACCCGGTCCGCCATTTCCGCAGCCGCCGCCTTGGTAAAGGTCAGAGCCAGGATTTGCCGCGGCTCAGCCCCCTCAAGCAGCAGAGCAAGCAAGCGGTTGGTCAGAACGCGCGTCTTACCGGTGCCAGCGGATGCCGCAACCCAAGCTGTCGCCAAAGGGTTCGCCGCCGTGCGCTGATCATGCGTTGCCTGAAGCAAGTTGGGTGAGGGGTTTTCGCCGTCAATGCGGTCATCCCACAAAAACTCAGACGTCATGATTGCCGCCCTCCCACTCATCCTGTCGGGCAAGATCGATGTAGTCACCCTTGCGGATCACGCGCGCGGTAAAGGCTTGCTTTTGGTCCTGATAGGCCGCGATCAGTGTGCGCAGGTCATTCCACGTGGCATCGATCAAATCCGCAGTTTCAGCCTTGTAAGCGCCTATTTTTGACGGGCGGACTTCGACCTTTCCCCCCTCATCGGCACCGTTGATTTTCCAGTATTCGAGCTTGGTGACGTCTTGGCCCAAAGGCACTTTGCCAAAGGCCCCCTTCTGGATGAGCGCGCCTTCAAGCGCCAGCTGAGGCTTGTCGCCCAAGTAGACTTCTTTGCCCGAGGGCACCGCTCCGCTTTTGTAATCGACAACCACCAGTGTCTTGTCGACCGTGACATCGATGCGATCCGCGCGACAGCGCAGCGTGTAGCGCCGATCACCGACGTCAAAGGCGTATTCAGCCTTGTCCTCAATCGCTGCTGGTAAGCGCCCGTTCGCCCGCTGGGACCGTTCTGTTGCAGCAAACCATGCGGCAGCCTTTCGCAACCTCGGCGTCCACAGGGCGAGCTGTGGTTCAGGAAGACCGCTTTGTTGAAAACGATCAAACAGGGCGTCAAACACGATTTGCTCAAAACCGCCCGGCAGCTCGCCGCGATACTCTTTCAGCACGGCCTCCAGCGCGTCATGGATGATCGTTCCCCGAACCGCTGCGTCCACCTGCCCGCCCACAGGCCGCAAAGCCCGGAGACGCAGGACATGCTTGGCGTAAAACTCGTAAGCGTTGGCTTTCCACCGCTCGACGTCCGTCACCGCAAAGGTCGTGGGTCGCACGGATACCGGGGGCGTGGGGCGTGGGCGGCGCTCTGGCTTTGGTGTTTCGACTTGGTCCAGATCGCGAGCTGCCTGCGCCAGAGAAGGGCCTTTCGGCGCAAGAACATGGTCGGCCTTTACGATTTTCAAGAAAGCTTTCAACCGCTTGATGAATCGCGATGGTACGGTCGCTCCGCCATCCACCAAATTGGCGCGGGTCATGATGACTTCAGCGCGACCAAAGGCCTGACAGAAGTCGTGGGCGGCAAGCCCGATCCGGCGCTCAACCGCCGGCAAACCAAAGCTCCGCCGCATGGGGCGTGACATCCAGGGTCCGGGCTGGGTTTCCGCCGGCCACGTCCCTTCATTCAAGCCGCCCAGAATGATCCGATCGACGCTCGTCATCCGAGCTTCAATCCCACCCAGTATCAGCACGCGAGGGTGCCCGACGAAGGGCGAGCGAACTGTTTGGCCGCTGGCGGCTCGCTCCATCAATGCCCGGAACTGGGGTAAGCGCACCGGTTCAGCTGTCTTGTCGCGATCAGCTAAAGTTTCAGCCCATTCCATCAGGAAGCTGATCACAGATTCAGCACCGGTTTGCGCCCAAAGGGTCGGCTCAGCCTGTTCGTCGTCCACAGCCTCCGGACGCGCCAGCTCTTCGAGTGTTTCCACCAGTGAAATGAGCCATGTGAGCGCAGTCCAATTGGACCCGCCCTCACCGGCATCGGCTTCCATCCTAAGAGCCTGCGTTGCAGCAATGACGCGGTCGAGAACCACCTTAGCCGCAGACAGCCCATCGGGTGGGCCTTTCTCGCTCTGGTCCTGCGCAGCCATCCAGTTCAGCATGGGCATGAAACCATTTCCCGATGGCGTATTGCGCAAAACATGCAGATCAAGAACCGCGCGCCCACGCAGACGCTCTGCGTCGTTGAGGCCCAGCTTACATAAGGGGTGGTGCAGCAGGGACAGAAGCGCGAAATGATCCGCTTGCCCCTCAATCAGGTCCAAAACGACACGAGCGAACTTGAACGCAGGCGTGTCTTCCAACCGCAAACCCGCCGAGTCATCCGGCTCGATCCCCCAGCGCTGCAGGTGCCCCCTGACCCTTTCCGCCAAAGTACGATCCGGGGTCACCAATGCAGAGACGAACTCTGGTCGGTCCAGGCCCTGACGCAGGGCCAAGGCAATGGTCTGCGCCTCCAAATCATCATCTTCAAGCTCAAAAAGAGTCACGTCTTCAAAGGCTTCGCCGATCTCTGCAACGCTGACGCCGTCAACCCCGGCACGCCACCCTTCAGTCAGGCTGGCCGTTGTTTCAGCGGGCAAAAGCGCCTTGGAAAGCAGGCGCGTGCGGGCTTCCTGTCCGGTTTCGGGAAGGGATGGCCAGCGCTGGACCTCTTGCGGTGTAACCTCACAGCGCTTCAAAACTTCATGGAAGCCAAACTGCGGATGCGTAATTTCATGCTCGATTTCGCGCCAGGTTTCCGCGCTCAGATCCGCGTCCAGACCCGGCAAGACAACCGCACCCTGAGGCAGCTTCAGCACCGCCGCGAGCAAATCCCGTGTAAACGGCATGGAACCGGTTGAACCCGCCGCAATCACGGGGCCAGTGGGTGGCGAAAGCTCCCAGCGACGAATCTGGTTTTCGATGGATGTGCGGCGGCGCTTGGCTGGGGAAATGTACCCCGACGCATCCTCGATCTCCGGCCAGACCTCGTAGAGAATTTCGAGAAATCGCAGCGATTTCTCCCAGTGCGACGCCAATTCCGCCTTCTCCACCAGCTTCGGCAGCTTGTCCGCAGATAATCCTTCGGTCTCGATCTGATCCATCAGCCGCGCAAGCTCTTGCGCCAAGGCCATCACATGATCCTGGGACAGGGTTGAGTCTTTCCGTGCGACCAGCTCAGCCAGCATCGCTTCCCGGCGGAGTTTGGGCCAGCCATCAGGCAGGTCGAGGTCCGTATCGGGCAGAATATCAACATCAATCCCGCCCGAAATCGCTTCCCCGACAGCGTCCTCATTGGACAGGTCGCCCATCGGCACCATCCGCGGCAGCAGCATCGCCTCCCCTTCGCGCAACCGCAGAAACGTCGTCTGCAAGGTGCGCCCGGCACGCCGGTTGGGTAGCAGGATCAGGGCGTCGGACAGATCGATGTCGGCATCCAGCAGGCCTTGCGCCAATGCGGTACCAAAATCCACGTGAGACGGGATGTTGTAGAGGCCACGAAAGGTCATTGGGTCAACGTCTCCAACCTTTTTGCCCAGCCCTCATCCCCGAACAGCCGGATGTGCCGCCCGGTTTCCAAATCAGCATCGGGCTCAATGAGCACACGTAACCCGTGGACAGGCTGTAAAGAGTCCAAGCGGTCCGGCCATTCAACCAGTGTCGCTCCTTCAGCCAGCGCATCATCCCACCCGAGGTCATAGACTTCCTCCGGCTCTCCCATCCGATAGAGATCAAAGTGTGTGATGGTCAGGGTCTCGCCCGTATAAATTTGGCTGAATGTAAATGTCGGACTGGCGACAATTGCCTCTGGTTCATTCAACACCGCGCGGATTACCGCTCGGCAAAAGGCCGTCTTGCCAGCCCCAAGCGTGCCTTCCAGCAGGACAACATCACCCACCGCCAACACCGCCGCCAGCCGCTTCGCCAACAACGCTGTTTCAGTTTCATGACCAACAGAGAGAGACAGGAGTTCGTGTGCGCTTTCACCCATGGCGGGGAAACTTGCACGAGAACATAAAGAGTACAAGAGGTACGGGTGTGTAAAAGTCGCTAAATCTAGCGGAATTCTTCACCCTGGCGGACACCGTATAGCTGCGATTGGGGAAGCCAGCCGCTGAGTTCGGCAACGCGCATCTGGCACCAGCCTTCCTCACACCGATCCAACTTACCAACAAGGCCCTCTTCCATGATGGCCAGAACCTGCGATTCGGGCGTTGGAGTGCGGAAGAGTTTGGTGCCGTCGAGCAGGATCATTCCCGTCCGGTCATTGGCCAGAACCACGCGGTTCATCCAGCCGATTGTTCCTTCGAAGTCCCTGACTTTGCGCCAGTTATCGTGCTCTGCAACTACTTCAATGGGCAGATCCTTGCGCAGGTAAACCCATTCAATGGCGTGCTGCATGGTTGGCCCACGGCGAAGGAACGCTTTGTCTTCAGCGACCGAAACGAACCTTGGCAACGCCTTACCTGTTTCCGGGCCAGTGCCGACGTACTGCGCCTCAGCTCGTGAGGACAGCGCCATCAGCGACCCGATGATCACCAGCGTTAAAGACAATACCCATGTGAGGCGCCGAAGGGTCGACGTTGTGCGTCGAACCCCTCGACTAGAACCACTGAATTGCACGGTAAATAACCCGCTTTTACACTTCAAAAATCGAACGATTGACGCTTAGAATTTCGCGCAGAATATTTCGCGACGCGTCAACGAATCAGTTTTTACGAAGAAAATTGTTCTATTCAAGTGTTTTAGGGTTTTTTTCTAAAGTGCACTTGCAGCTAGTAACATGCTGTGGTCGGAATCACACACCAAGTCTCATAATGCGGAGTGGCCAGGTGGAAACGAGCAGCGACTTTGGTCGCTCACCGGTGACAACCCACTGAACCGCCGTATGCGCTGCTAACTGACCCATCAACATGGATGACGTCGCGAGAACACCCACATCCGCGCAGTTCTGTTGGGGGGGCGGTCCCTGCGGGAACAAGTCGTCATAGCGGCGCGTCTCGCCATCCAGACACAGCAGTTGCCCTTCCGTACCCGTTACAGAAGCAGACACCAGACCAACCCCTGCACCCTGCGCCCAGTCCGCAACCGCAACGCGCGTGGAATAGTTGTCGGTTCCGTCAATCAACAAAGTATGACCGTCCAGCAGAGAGGCCGCGTTCTGCGGTCGGACGGGCTGGATATTCACACCGACGGAGAGGCTTGGATTGATTTCCTCCAGCACCTCAGCAGCGACCATGGCCTTGGGACGTCCGACATCAGCGCTTCGAAACAGGGTTTGGCGGGGTAAATTGGATAAATCGACCGTATCAGGATCAATCAATGTCAGATGCCCGACGCCGACTTGCGCCAATGCTTGGGCCGCAGGGCAACCGATCCCGCCCATCCCCACCAAAGCAATCCGTGCGTCTCGAAGGGCCAACTGCCGAAGACCGCCCATTTCCGGCAGGATCAAATGACGGGCATAGCGCTCAAGGTCCTCATCGCTGAACAGGCTCAGCGCTTCATCGTCTGTCGTTGGTCGTGTTTCAGACACCGGTGGAGCCAAATCCGCCCGCGCCGCGTTCGGTCTCATCCAGTTCGCTTACTTCTGTAAAATCACCCTGCACAACCGGGGCAATCACCATTTGCGCGATCCGCATGCCGCGTTCGATGACAAAGGGCTCAGCCCCAAGGTTGATCAGAGGAACCTTGACCTCTCCGCGATAATCGCTGTCGATGGTTCCGGGCGCGTTGAGGACGGTGAGACCATTCTTGACGGCCAGCCCTGAGCGCGGACGCACCTGCGCCTCAAAACCAACCGGCAACGCCATAGCAAAACCAGCCGGAACCAAACCTCGCTCACCGGGTTGCAGCGTCAAAGGCGCTTCGACTGCCGCTTGAATGTCTGCACCCGCTGAGCCAGCGGTCTCATAGGCCGGTAAACCCAAACCCGCACCATTCTCCAGACGCTTGAGCTTCACCAGCGGCATCATGTGAGCCTCTCTGTGATTTTCTCAACCAAACGCGCTGCAACCTGATCCTTGGTCAACTTGGGCCAGTCTTCTGCACCTTGGGCCGAGACAAGGGTAATCGTGTTGGTCCGCTCGCCAAAAACTGCGCCTTCGGAAACATCATTGGCCAGGATCCAATCCGCATTTTTGCGGGTCAATTTGGATTTGGCATTCTCGACGACGTTCTCTGTCTCTGCTGCAAAGCCTACCACCAAACCGGGGCGGTTCTCCGCCTTGGCGAGCGTGGCGAGGATGTCGGGGTTTTTGACGAAACTCATGGACAGCTCGTTGTCGCCAGCGGTTTTCTTGAGTTTTTCAGGGGCTGAAGTCTTGGGTTTCCAATCCGCAACAGCAGCGGCAAAAACCGCGATATCGGCAGGCAAAGCTGCCTGTGCTGCGGCGAGCATCTCGTCTGCAGTCTGCACTTTGACGACCTGAACACCTATAGGCTCGGGCAAATTCACAGGACCACTAATCAAGGTAACAGTTGCCCCTGCTGCGGCCAGAGCGCTGGCAATGGCCTGCCCCTGCTGACCCGAAGACCGATTGGCCATGACCCGCACAGGATCGACAGGCTCGTGGGTCGGGCCGGAAGTCACCAAAGCCGTTTTTCCGGCCAGTGGCTTTGGCGCAAAGAAGGCTACAGCACGCTCGACAAGGTCTTCTGGCTCTTCAAACCGCCCTGTGCCGATTTCTCCGCAAGCCATGTCACCATCCGCCGGACCCCAAACCTGCACACCACGCTGCATGAGTGTCGCGACATTGGCTTGAGTCGCGGGATTTGCCCACATAACCGGGTTCATTGAAGGGGCAATCGCAACAGGGCCGTCAGCGGCCAATAAGGTGGTGGAGGCCAGATCGTCCGCCAGACCGTTCGCCATCTTGCCAATCAGATCAGCACTCGCCGGGGCGACAAGGATCAAATCTGCTTCGCGCGCCAAACGGATGTGGCCCATCTCAGCCTCGTCTTTCAGGCTGAACAAATCCTCGTACACCGGGCTTTCGGCAAGCGCGCTCAGGGTCAAGGGCGTGATAAACTGCGCGCCGCCTTTGGTCAGCACAGGCACCACGGAAGCGCCAGCATCCTTGAGCCGACGCACCAGCACTGCCGCCTTGTAAGCCGCGATGCCGCCGGAGACGATCAGCAAAATCTGCTTTCCATTCAGGGTCACGCTCTACCCTCCCAGCACTTGCGTCAGGATCCACATCAGCCCCGCCCCGCCTGCGCCTGCAAGCGCAAACCAGAGCCAAATGGGTCCAGCGGACCGCCGACGGTCCATTTCTGCGTTAAAGTCTGTCAGCGCAGTCTCGGCCTGTTCCAGCATCTTTGGCAAGCGTCCAGCTGCTGCAAGGGCGGTTTCTGCATGTTCTGCGAACTGGCTGATGGGATTGCGGTTGTAAATCATCCAATCTCGCACCAAAGGCCGCGCGATATCCCAGATGTTAATTTCCGGTGCCAAAGAACGCGCAATGCCCTCGGCCATCAGCATGTTCTTCTGCAACAGAAACAAGTCCGGCTGCAGGCTCATATCGAAGGCCCGGCCCATGGCCAGCAATTGACCCAGCAGACGAGCAAAGGAAACCCGCTCCAGCGGCTGATTGACGATGGGTTCGGCAACCGAGCGCAGCGCGAGGGCAAAAGCCTGCGTAGAGGCGGTTTTTGGCAGATAGCCTTCATCGGCGTAGCGCTTGGCCAAACCGTCATAGTCGCCTTCGAGCAGGTGGGACATCAGGTCAGCGAGGAAGACGCGTCCTTTCCAGTCCAACCGCCCCACAATACCGAAATCGACAAACACGACCTCGCCGCGCGCATCGATGAACATGTTTCCAGCGTGCTGATCACCATGGAAAAAGCCATCGTCGAACACAGCCTGGAAGAAGCACGTAGCCGCATTGGTCAGCACTTGCGCCAGATCGTGACCGGCTGCACGCAGCTTTTCACGCTCGTCGATGTTGATGCCATAAACCCGTGACATGACCAGAACCCGCTGGCTGGTCAGATCCCAATAGGGCGCTGGTGCACTCAGCCCGCCCCTGTCCTTGAAGTTCCGCGCCATCTGATCAGCCGCTGCCGCTTCCATGCGCAGGTCGAGCTCCATGGCGGTTTGCTCGCGCAGAACGTCGATCAGGCCAACGGGCTGCGCGCGGCGGAGGTCGGGAATAACGCGCTGCGCCCACGTCGCCCCCCAGCGCAGGAAACGCAATTCACGCTCGAATCGCTTTTCGATCTCGGGTCGCAGGATTTTGATGGCAACGTCTTCGCCCGTTTTGAGCCGGGCAAAGTGGACCTGTGCAACCGACGCCGCGCTTACGGGGGCGCTGAAATCAGAAAACACCTCATCAATTGGCCGACCAATTGCGTTCTCCAGAACGGCTCTGGCCTGCTTGTCGCTGAAAGGCTCAAGTTGATCCTGCAGGGCTGAGAGGTCGACCGCTGCCTGCTCACCGATCAGGTCAGCTCGGGTGGAGAGGATTTGCCCCAGCTTGATGTACGTGGGACCCAGGCGCTTCAGTGCCTGCGCGAGATTCGTTCCCGCAGAGCGCTTTTTGGCTTTACCCGATTTGAGCGAACCTAGGATACGAACCGCCGTTGCCGGGAAACTGCCTTTGGGCGCCAGCGAAAGCGCAACATCGGTCGCACCTTCGCGACCCAGAACCCAAAGCAGGTTCAGACCTCTGAAAGGATGAAGCAACCCGCTCAGCACGGCTTATATCCGCCAGCCGTTGTGCACAGCGACGATACCGCCAGACATGTTGCGATGACTCACGCGGCCAAATCCGGCCTCGCGCATCAGATCTTCCAGCCGATCCTGCGGCGGAAAGCGGCGAATGGATTCGACGAGGTACTGATAGCTTTCCCGATCCCCAGCGACGAGTCCACCAAGCGTGGGGAGTAGCTTGAAGCTGTACTGGTCGTAGATGTCCTTTAAAATCGGCAGCACCACGCGGCTGAATTCGAGACAGAAAAACCGACCACCGGGCCGCAGAACACGACGGGCTTCGGCCAGTGCCAGATCTGGGCGAGAGACGTTCCGCAGACCAAATGAAATCGTGTAGGCGTCAAAGCTGTTGTCTTCGAACGGCAGGGTCTCGGCGTTGCCGCACACCCACTGAAGATCGTCTCGATCCTTAAACCGTTCGCGACCTGCGCGCAGCATGCCTTCGGTCAGATCGAAAACCAGAACCCGGCCCTGTGCATCCGGGCCGCCCTGACGCTTGCGAATGCGCTCGGCGATGTCACCGGTTCCCCCCGCCACGTCGAGACACTGCTCACCCGCCCGTGGGCGCATCCAGTCCATCAGGGCATCTTTCCAAAAACGGTGCGCACCCAAGGACATCAAATCGTTCATGATGTCGTATCGGCTGGCAACGCTTTCAAAGACGCCCTGCACCAGTGGTGCCTTCTCCTCCACGCTGATATCGCGGAAGCCAAAATGGGTGGTGCGGTCATTTCGATCTGTCATACCCCTCAGATAGCGTCTAACCCTTGCTGTGAAAAGCAAAGCCGACTCTTTAATCCTGCACAGGTGTCAGCAGCCAAATGCCCGAATTGCCCGAAGTTGAAACTGTCGTCCGTGGATTGCGTCCCTTTCTCGAAGGGCAGCGACTGGACCGACTGCTGCTGTGCCGCCCCGATATGCGGTTCCCATTTCCCGACGGTCTGAGCCAGCGGGTCACTGGAAAGACCATCGAAGCGGTGCAGCGCCGGGCCAAATACGGATTGATCCGCTTTGCCTCCGCCGACCCGCTCAGCCTGCTGTTCCATCTGGGCATGAGTGGTCGGATGGTGTGTGAAGAACAAACCAATCTGCCCTTCGAAAAGCATGATCATGTGGTCTTTGAAACCGAGCGGGGTCAGGTGCGGTTCAACGACCCGCGCCGGTTTGGATTTCTGGATCTGATCGATGGGCCGGATGACGAGAATCGGTTTCTCGCCGCGCTTGGACCAGAGCCACTGAGTGATGCAGTATCACCCGAATATCTCCGCGCTGTGTTTCGCGACAAGACCTCGCCCATCAAAGTGAGCCTGCTGAACCAAAAGCTGATTGCAGGACTGGGTAATATTTACGTGTGTGAAGCCCTGTTTGAATCCGGCATCAGACCAACCCGAAAAACCGGCATTCTAAA
>JBMZBW010000055.1:0-15317 GCA_049612785.1 Alphaproteobacteria bacterium
CTTGGAGATGCGTCCATCATTATCGACGATCCCGCCGGAACCAACCGGCTGGCCGTTGATGATATGGCCCTTCAAAACGGGGATCTGGAGTATCATGACGGCTTGGATGATGACACGCTCGAGTTTGGGACATCATTCGGGGAAACGTCCGAATTTTGGTTCAAGGCCTATGGCGGAACGAACCTGCTGTATTTTGATGAGGGTGCGCTCAAAAACGGTATTTTTGAATTCGCGCGTGCTGGGGCAAGTTCGTCCAATACGATCGTGCTCGAAAACGATTTTGGACAGGGCGCGACAATCGAAATCGACAACTGGACCAATGATATTGATACCGGTTCCTTCCTGCTTGACGCCAAAGACGGATTTGCGAGCTCAAGCGGTAAATTCGATTTCTACGGTGGGCCAAAAACCAATTCCATTTTCTTCGAGAACGGATTTGTTTCCGATGGCGGTGTCGCTGATATCTTTGCGGGCTGGGCTGCGTCAGGCACCATTTTTCAGACTCACGATGGCGCAGCTCAGGACGGCGGGGAGATCAAATACCATGGTGGCCCCGGGCAAGATATTCTGGTTTTCGGTGATGATTTAGCGCTTCAAGGTGGCTCGGTTACCATCAAACTCGGCAATGCCTCGATCAACCAATCAGGTGGCTCCAACGTTGTGGATCAGACTGCGGACCAGGTTAACTTTTTGGGCAGCGTGGGTGATCCAATTGATACGAATGCCATCTCGGATTCAACCGAGCAGGCCGCGGTCAGTATCACAAACTTCGGTGCTGGAGACTATATTTCTTTGCAAAGCATGACCGATGTGAATGACCTGACAATCACACCGGGCAGCTATGGGCTTCACAACGTTAAGAATTCATCTGAAACCATTAACTTCAACGTTTACGTCGAAGAAGGCTCCTTGAGCGTTGTGGGGCCAGGTACCGCAACGGGAGTTGCCCTCGTGAACTCAATGGCCCTGCCGATGCCGCCAGTAACAATCTCATTCGCTGCATCGTCAATCAGCAGCCTGCTCTTGATTCCGAGCGACACTTTGATTTGAGGCGGGCTTAGTGCGCGTCTCAGTCTGTTTGGATGAACCAGTCCGGTTCGGCGTTGCCGCCGCAGAGCAGTACAGCAACCCGCTCGTCTTTTTCCGGGACATAGGCCCCCGCAGTCAGCGCTGCGAGGGCGGTGGCGGCGCTTGGTTCTACGACGATCCGACTGGCTTCCCACAATAGTCGCTGTGCCTCAAAGGTATCGGCATCCGAAACCACAACGTGTCCATCCAGCCATTTCTGCGCCGCTGCCCAGCCCCGGTCGCCGATGGCGCTAGCGCCCAAACCACTGGCTGAGATTCCACTGGGAATGATCGAGACCTGCTCTCCCTTGTCCCGACTTGGTGCCAGGGAGGCGGTCAACTCGGTTTCGACGGAGATCACACGCAGATCATCCTGATAGTGCGATAAGATACCGCCAATAAGACCGCCGCCGCCTACCGAAACCAGCAACGTGTCGATTTCTGCTTGAGTGGACAGCTCCAGCCCGATTGTTCCTTGCCCCGCCAGCGTTGCATCGCTGTCAAAGGGGTGGATTTCCAGCGCCCCTGTTCGGGCAGCATGAGCCTGACATTCTAAGGCGGCATCCCCGACATGGCCCGGCACTGCAATCACTTCAGCCCCAAATCCGCGCATGCGGCGCAGTTTGACCTCAGCTGCGATGGCCGCAGGGACATAGATTGTCGAAGGCACGCCCAGTGCGGTTGCTGCATAAGCAACGCCGGCACCGTGGTTTCCGCCAGACGTGGCAACGACGCCGGCTTCGCTCAATGTTTGGGTCAACAGGTTGTTGAACGCTCCTCGTAACTTGAACGATCCTGTGGCCTGCAGATGTTCCATCTTGAGAGTCACAGGAAAGCCAAGGCCGAAGGCGTTCGCATCCATATCCATCACGGGGGTACGACGGATGAAAGGCAAAATGCGCTCGTAAGCGAGCTCAATGTCAGCGCGTCCAATCATGTCAGGTGTCTTTCTCTCTCTCTCAATGCGTGGAGACGGCTATCTTTGATCCCATTGGTGTTGACCCTAGCCATCGAGCAGCACTTCGCCCTCAACTTCGATCGCAAAGCCCATGGGAAGAGCTGCAACCCCTACGGCTGAGCGCGCATGGCGACCAGCATCAGGCCCAAAGGCTTCAAGGATCAAGTCGCTGAAACCATTGATTACCAGATGCTGCTCAGTGAACTGTGGGGTCGAAGCGACCATGCCAAAAACGCGAACCCACCCCGTCACCCGTGATAACTCGCCGATTTCAGCCTTCAGGTTGGCAAGGGCAGACAAAGCAATATCGCGGGCAGCGTCATAGCCGTCCTGGGTGTTCATATCTTTTCCCAGCGTGGCGAAAGGACCGTTGATAGCGCCATTAATGTCCTGCCTTGGGTGGCCAGAAATCAGAGCGCGGTTCCCGCGAACGTTGATGAAAGAAAACGGCAGCTGCATCCCCGGTGCCAACTTTACAGGGGCGGGCAGTTGCAAGCCGAGGGCGGCAATGCGTTCTTCTGGCGTGGTCATGGTAGCAGTACCCCAAGTGTTGTCGCGGCAAGTGTTTAGACGCCAAAGCTAACCGGGTCGTCGTTTCCGTCAAGCGTTCTCCATGCCTGTGCTTGTTTGAGAGTGGTGGTGATCCTGATGGAAGGCGGCAGCGAGGGCTATTGAGTGGAGGTGCAGGAGCAGGGCTTGACGCTGCTGCTGGGCACGGGAAGAGTGGGGGCGAACATATGCAGCCGGATCCGCCATGCTCGACCAAAATCTCTACACCTGCTTCCAACAACGGCGTCCCATGGACCCGGCCGCTCTGTTTCTAGGCGGTGACCGGCGCAGCCTCTTGTATAGCGACCTTGATGCCCAGACCGGGCAGTACGCTGCCGTGCTTGAGTCATGCGAAGTTACGCCGGGTGACCGCGTGGTGGTGCAGGTTGGTAAGTCGGTGGAATTCGTATTGCTCTACCTTGCCTGCTTGCGTTCCGGCGCGGTCTTTGTGCCGCTTAACCCTGCCTATACCAGAGCCGAACTGGATTACTTTCTCAGCGATGCCAGCCCGCAGGTTCTGATCTGCGACCCCGCCGCAGCGGCGGCACATGACCTCCCCGCGTTGGCGGAGGAGAGGGGCGTGTCCTGGTGTCTGACGCTGGGTACGGATGGCAGCGGCAGTCTGCCCGAGGCTGCAGCAACGCTAGCGCCTTCCACCACTGTGGTCGCGCGCGAGCGAGATGACCTCGCCGCCATTCTCTACACCTCTGGCACCACGGGGCGTTCGAAGGGGGCAATGATCACCCATGGCAATCTGATCTCCAATGGTCTGGTTCTGCACGAGTATTGGGGCTGGATACCGGGCGACGTGTTGCTGCACGCACTGCCGGTGTTCCACGTCCACGGCCTGTTCGTCGCGCTTCATTGCGCCCTGCTGAACGGCTCAGAAGTGATCTTTCTCGATGCTTTCGACCCCGCCCGGATTGTGGAGGAACTGCCCGCAACCAGCGTGCTTATGGGCGTGCCGACTTTTTACGTCCGGCTGCTCGATACGCCGGGTTTCAATCGCGATGTCAGCGATGGTGTGCGGCTTTTTATCTCCGGTTCTGCGCCGCTGCTGCCTGAGACCTTTACGCAGTTCGCTGCCCTGACCGGCAAGCCGATCTTGGAACGCTATGGGATGACGGAAGCAGGAATGATTACCTCCAACCCCTATACCGATGGGGAGAGGATTGCAGGCACGGTTGGCTTCCCCCTGCCGGGGGTTCGCGCACGGATCGCCGACGCTGATGGAAAGGCCCTGCCAACCGGTGAAATCGGCATTCTGGAGATCGCTGGTGAGAACGTGTTTTCCGGCTACTGGAAGATGCCAGAGAAAACAGCCGAGGAGTTCCGCGCGGACGGCTATTTTATCACTGGTGACATGGCGACGATGACCGAGGATGGGCGCGTCACCATCGTGGGTCGGGCCAAGGATTTGATCATCAGTGGTGGCTTCAACGTCTATCCCAAAGAAGTCGAGGAGCAACTGGACCGGATGCCGGGGGTCCGAGAAAGCTGCATCATCGGGGTGCCTCATCCCGATTTGGGTGAGGCTGTTACAGCTGTGATCGTATCGGAAGCCAGCTCGGAGCCGGGAGACGCACCGGCGATCACAGTAGAGAGCGTCGCGGCTTTCCTCGCTGATCGACTAGCGCGCTTTAAGCAGCCACGTCAGGTGGTGCTGGTTGATGCCTTGCCCCGTAACGCCATGGGGAAAGTGCAGAAAAAGGCCCTGCGTGAAGAATTTTCGAAGGCGGGGCTGTAATCTACTTCAGTCACACAGGATACCTGTAACCAGTTGCTTTGCCATCAATGCAGGTTCGGCCCAAGCGTAGCCTGGAATTGTATTATGGCTCAGCGCTATTCCGATCAGCCCGGAGATCAGGGTATCGGTGCTGACCTTGATAGCCCTGTCATCGCCGACCGCATCACCGATCAGGCGTTCAAACACTTGAAAATGAGCTGCAGTTTCGGAGTCGGTAACAAACACCGTCACGTCGGCCTTGTTGACGTCGCTCGACATGAAAACCAGCCGAAAATGCTCCGGCTGAGTGATCCAGAAACTCACAAAGGTTTGCGCGGCGACATGCAGACGGTCCTGTGGTGTTGAAGCAGGTTCCAAAGCTTGCTGAATTCCATCCGACAGATCCTTAAGAATGTCGGCCCAGATGTAGCGAAGAACGTCAGTTTTACCTTCGAAGTGCGCATAGATCGTCATGGGTGCACAGCCGACTTCCTTCGCCAGCCGACGCATTGAAATCGCGTCAAAACCCTCAGCGTAATAGATCTTCAGTGCCTGTCTGCCGATCTTGCTTCGATATTCGTGAATATCCGTCGCGCTGCGCGGTGGCCGGCCTGCAGATCTCGCCACTTTCCCATTCTCCTATATTAAGTATAACGCGTTATAATTAATGCTTGCGTTACGAGGGGATGATTTATATAGCACGCGTTCTGATTAATTTCTTCCCCAAACATCCAAAGGACTAATTGCATGAATCAGGTCATCGTACTCCGGGCAATCCTCATGATCATCGGTGCCGTCATTGTCTTACTCGGGCTTAACATCGGGTTGGGCGGTATCAAGACGCTGGGTTGGCAAACAGCTCGCGATTTTGTGGCGATTACGGACAGCGCGGTATTCGGCACGCAAGATAACCATTTCCGCTTCATTGGCGGGGTTTGGTTTGGCGTGGGAGTGGTGTTTTTCGCCGGTGGTATCGCCTTGCAAAGCCTTCGCCAAACACTGATCATCCTTGCCGTGCTCATTGCCGTTGCTGGCCTGTTTCGGCTCAGTGCTCTGGATGCAGCCGTCATAACCAGCATGGCCATCGCGCCATCTTTGGCGCTCGAAGTTGTAGGGTTTCCACTGCTGGCTTTTTGGCTCAGCGCAAGCGTCCGGCTGACACGATAGTCGATGCTTGGATGCAGTAGCTGCTCGTGACCGGCCTGAATGGAGTTCACCACTCTAAAAATCAGGCTTGGTGTCTGTTTCGGGCGGCTACCGCAGCATTCTGGTTTGATCTATCGAAGCCAATCCGAAACCGAAAGCAGCATGGTTAAAGCCAGAACACCCAAAAGTATTTTGCGATATGAGTCTTCGGACAAATACCGTGATGCTCGGGTTCCCACGATCAGGCCCAACCCAACAACGGGCAGCAGCTTTAGGCTCAGCACGAGGGTGCTCGTTTCGATATCCTGTAGCGCTGCATAGAGGATGAGAACAGCACCATAGGCAAAGATGAAAAAGGCCAGAACGGTTGCTCTCACCTCTTGCTTGCGCCAGCCGCAGGCAGACATCCAGGTGGAGATCACAGGGCCAGGCATGGCGACGATTCCCCCCATGAAGCCAGCCGCAGTGCCGATGCCGAGTTTTTCTAGCTGAGTGGGCAGTGGCGTCGATCGACCCTTGCGGGTCCTGACAATATCGCGCAGCAGCGCAAGGGTGACAAAAGCGACCATTATCAAAGCGATGAACTTCAGCACCCAAGTGCTGATCACCAGTTGCAAGGCAAAACCCACCATCAGCCCCAGAGCGCCACCGAGAATCAGATGCCAAAGGAGCGCTCGTTCAACATGCGCACGGAGAAATGGAAACAGAAGGACTGCAATGGCCAGGTTGTGAATGACGCTCAGCTGCAGGGCGGCAGAACTGTTGAAAATAATGAGAAAAATGGGCCCAGCGATCACGCCGTACCCAACTCCCGTTGCCGCCTGTAGGCTTGAGGCCACAAATATGGTGCCCAAGAGCAGCGTTAGGGTCGAAGCGTCCAAGACTGCTTTTCCTCTGCGATGACCGCAACTGGTCCACCGCTGTCCGGTCCCCGATGCTCGGCACCCCCAGCAATTCGAAACCGGCAGAGGGACGGGCGTTGTTGCTTCAAGCCAGATGGGTCGTTCGGGGCTGGGATCAGAAATTGGCCTTTGCGAGTGCGGGGCATCCTTTAGAGCTTGTTTCGATAGAGTTCTGAAGGCCCGTGGCACCGCTGAATATCCGGTGCACTTGTGATGGCCTTTGCTGCCTCCAAACCGGCTCGGCGCAAGTCATCTGCATCCCAACCGACGGGCTGTCCTTGAGACATGCACAGTCGACCATCGACGACCACAGCATCCACTTGATCTCGGTTGTAGTAGCGGACCAATTCCCATTCAAAATCATGGCTGGGCAGGCATTCCGGGTGCATCATATCGAGGATCAGGAAGTCGGCCTTCATTCCGAGCGCCAAAGGTCCATGGTCCCCTTGGCCACCCGTGGCCAGCGCACCTTGTGACGTGGCTGCATCGACCCAAGTCCAAGCCGCTCCACAGGAAAAATCAGCCACAGGCAGAGCATGCTCAATCCGCTGACACGCTTCTGCAGCCATCAGGTTCTTGAAACCATCCGCCGATGTTGTGTCGGAGCCGATGCCGAACCGAACGCCGCGCTGGGCAAAGCGAAGCGCGGGCGCGACTGCATTGCCCTTCCACACACTCGCAAGAGGGTTGTAGCTCGTCGCCGTATCAGTTTTCACAATCAACTCAATCTCAGGCTCCGAAACCAACGTCGTGTGGTGCAGCAGCACGTGCGGGCCGAGAACCCCATATTTGTGCAGCAATTCCGTCGGGCGCATGCCATGGCGGAGAATGCACTCGTGCACTTCCGGAAAATGTTCGTTGGAGTGGATCTGGAGCAAGATGCCCTTTTCCGCACAGAGCTCGGACAGCTTCGCCAGAGTCTCCGGTGTGTTGCCCATGAATGAGCTGCAGCAGACGGATGGCGAAATCGTTTCGCTGTCACTGCAATGTTCGATGTGGGCCAGTACAACAGCTTCAATCTGGTCCCATGATGCCATGCCGTGACCGGTGCCAATGTCACCGGAAAACTCATCAAGCCCGCAGGCGGATACAAGGCGCACGCCGGTTTCCAGTGCCGCGCGGTGTACACCTTCATTCTTTTCAATTCCGTTGAGGCCGTAATTCACCACCTTGGTGAAGCCCCCGCGCATGGCTTCCCAAAACGCCCATTTCGCCGACAGATAGGACTGCATTTCGTCCATATCCCGTTCCATAGGGTGCCAGATACGCCGCCAGATTTGCGCTGGTTCACCGCCAATGAGCGCTTTGCCAAAAATTTGGCCTACATGCGTATGGGCGTCGACCATGCCGGGAATAATGGCTCGACCCGGCAAGGGTGTGACGTCGCTGAACTCTGATACCGGACCGATACCAGTGATGCTGGACCCTTCGATCCGCAACGCCCAGTCGCGCTTAACGCCGTCCGGCGTTAGCAGGATTTCCGGGGCGAGAACGGTGCAGTCTTTAAAAATAGTGTCGAAGTTCATAAAAAAGTTCGGGCGCTCCAACCAAGTGAGCGCCCGTCCCCTGCTGTGTTATTCGATGGTGATGCGAGAAGCATCAACGGCTTCCAGTGGACCCGTGGCAAGGTAAGCCTTGACCGCTTCACGGGATGGTTCAGCGTCAACCAAACCCTTACCAACGACCCAGTCAGCCTGAATTTCGAGGATATCGAGCAGACCGTTCGCCAACCCGATTTCATATTCTGCTTCGGCAAACTTGGTTTTAATGGTGTCCATGGTCAGCAAGCCTTCGGATGCAACTTCCAGCGCTGCCATTGCGCCTTCTGGATTTGCCTCGATGTAAGCTTCTGCCTTCACCAGAGCGCGAACAAAACCAGCAAGCTCGTCAGCGCGTTCGTTGAGCATTTCCGGCGTAGCCGACAGCACGAACCAGGCGACATAGGCGCTGCTTCTGAACTCGACGTAGTCATCGCCCAACGCCGCTTCAGCTGCGGGATAGAAATCAGGGAACATGATGCCAGCATCGATGTCGCCGCGCGCCAGCGCAGGTACGATGTCTGGTGGGGAGACGTTAATCACCTCTGCCTTTACCCCATACTCATCGAGAAGGGCTTCGGTGAAGAACTGCGTGTTCGAACCCATGGTCGTCCCGATGGTTTTACCTTCGAGGCTGGATGGATCTTCAAAACCGGCGGAGATTTTGGAAATCACGCGGTTTGCGGTGTACCGCGACAGGGTGGTGAAGGTGCCAAAAGGCTGCTCGCGCAGCGACGCGATGGATACGGGGTATTCAGCCATAAACGCGACGTCGAGCTGCCCCCCGATCAGCGCCTCAAGAGCGCGACGGCCAGAGGTAAACTTCACAGATTCGAGGGTAATGTCTTCCTCTTCAAAGTAGCCCTCGGACTGCGCTACGACGATAGGAAGAGTTTGGAGGTTTGGCGCAAAACCAATGGTGATATCTGCGGCAAAAGCACTGTTTACGGACAAGACTAACGCACCTGCTGCACCGATGAGATGTTTGTACATGATGTTTTCCTTTTTTGGGGTTTTAGTCTTCATTGCGCAGCAGGCTCAGGAGCTGACTGCGTAATTTCAAAAAGTCGTCGCTCATTCGATCGACGGGCCTTGGCCTCTGCAGAGAAACGGGAACGGTCTTTATGATTCGTCCGGGCGAGGTCGCCATCACCTCGATCGTGTCGGCAAGCCGAAGCGCCTCGTCCACGTCGTGGGTGACAAACAGGACGGTCTTTCGACGGCGCATCCAGATATCGGTTAACAGCTCGTGCATGCGCAGACGGGTTTGCGCATCCAGCGCGCCGAAAGGCTCATCCATCAGCAGAACGTCTGGGTCTGCGGCGAGTGTGCGGGCAATGGCTACGCGCTGCTTCATGCCGCCGGAGAGCTGTCCGGGGAACTTTTTGGAATGTTCTTCCAACCCGACTTCCGCCAAGGCCGCCATGGCCCGTTCCCGCCGTTCTTTGCGCGGCAGACGAAACCGTTTCAGCGCAAATTCAACGTTGCCGCGCGCGGTGAACCACGGAAAGAGCGCGAAGTTCTGGAAAATGACACCAACACTGGGGTGCGGTGTTGAGACTTCTCGTCCGTCAACATGGATCGTGCCGGAAGTCGGAGCCGTGAAGCCCGCAACAGCATTTAGAAGAGTTGATTTGCCACAGCCTGAAGGCCCGATGACAGCGGTAAACGTTCCCGGTTCAAGGTTAAGATCCGTGGGCTGGAGCGCAATTGTTTGGCTCTTGGCGTCCCCAAAAACAACCGAAAGGCCGGCGATGGTCACAAGGCCACGGCTGGACTGTTTGGTTACTTCGGGTTGAAGACCGTGGGGTTCGATCTGATTCATTGCAGGCCATCACTTCCGCTAAATTCGTGAAAAACCTTGCAGGAAAGAAGCAATGCAAAACAGTGCTACTTTCTGCACATAACGGTGCAAAAAGTGCACCACTTAGATAATGCTACTGGAAGGCAGGATTAATGCGGCCTCTATGAGGATGTTAAGCCCTCGAAACGGTGCGAATTGACGGCTTGAGTCTGATCGCTGGTACTGAAAGTCAGACCGACCGGTGAATTCTTTGCACCAGTTTTGTGAAAACTTAGCATTTGTTCACTAAGCCTTTAGGGGTGCAGGGTTGGGAAAAAGGAACCCAACATGCTGATCAATCGCCTTGCTGCACTGCGACCACTGCTCTCAATTCTCTTTGTGATTGTAATTTGGCAATTGGCGCACAGTCTCGGTCTTACCAATCGAAACCTCTTTCCCGGCCCCTGGGACGTGGCTACCGCGGCTGTAAAGTTATTCAACGACGGTGTGATGATGAAGGACCTGAAAACATCTGTTTCCAGGGCCGCTGTTGGCTTCACGCTGGGCGCGAGTTTAGGCATTCTCGCGGGTATTCTGACCGCGCGCGTCTTGCTCGTTCGGCTCGCGGTTTACCCCTTTTTCAATATTCTTCGCCCCATTCCGGCGATTGCTTTGGTGCCGATTGCCATTGTTTGGTTCGGGATCGGTGAGGAGTCCAAGTACTTTGTTATTGCCTACACCGTGTTTCTTGCCGTTTGGCTCGCCACGCATCATGGCATGGAACACGTGGCGGAAACTTACATTCGGGCTTCCCGGTCATTGGGAGCCCCTTGGTGGCGCGAGTTTTTCGAAGTCGTCGTCCCCGCCGCAGCACCGCATATCTTTGCGGGTCTCAGATTTGGTGCGGCTCTGGCCTTCCTCAGCCTGGTCGCGGCGGAGCTGACGGGGTCCTCGGCTGGCATTGGTTATCGACTGGAAGAAGCTCGGCAGTATTTTCAGGTTGATCGAATGTTTGTTGGCCTGATCCAACTGGGGTTATTGGGTGCGCTGCTGGATAGCTTCTTTGTCTTCATCAGCAAACGCCTTGTGCACTGGGAGACGGTGTAGACCTGAAACGGCACTCGTTGTTTGTCAGAAGTGAGGGGGCTGCTGCGGCGCGCCGGTCCGAGTATTTCAAGGTTCGATGAAATGGACGGGTTTGGCCCAGTGAAGCAGGACGACGCACCCTTTCTTGCTCCAAACCGAGTGGCGAGAACCGGGCGGATTGATAATCACATCACCCGCAGTGTAGTGGCCAAATTCGTCCGTTTGACTGCCCTGAAGTACGACAATCATCTCGGTTCCAAGATGCTCATGCAGCGGTGCCGAGGCTCCCGGCTCGTATCGTAAAACCGCGATGCTCGGTATCCCTGTTACGAAATGATGCGCGGTGATTCCCGGGCGAAAGGGAGCAAAAGACAAAGTTTCCCACCCCCCGTGCAGCAGATCCTTTATTTGGGTTGGTTCAAGCATTGATCGCCTCGAGAATGTTATTGGTTGGTGCCGTCCACCCCACGATTCCGCCTTGAGCTGTGATCATCTCAATGGTCGCCGTTTTGAAGCCCGGAAAGTAACTTTCCGTCGCATCCGTCGCGAGCAGACAGTCAAACCCCCGGTCATTGGCTTCGCGCATGGTTGTTTGCACACAGACTTCGGTTGTGACGCCGGCAAGGACGAGTTGCTGCAGTTTTCGTTCAAAGAGGATTTCTTCGAGATTGGTGCGGCAGAAAGCACCTTTTCCCGGTTTGTCGAGTACGAGTTCCCCGGCTTGGGGAGCCAATTCCGGTACGATTTCGGTGCCTTTCTCACCAGCAATTAATAGCCGCCCCATGGGACCGGGGTCGCCAATGCGAAGTTTGCTGTTTCCACGGTTGCGCTTAGAGTGCGGTAAATCGCTCAGGTCCGGCCGATGGCATTCTCGAGTGTGAATAATGGTCAACCCGGCGCGCCGAAAACCTTCCAGAAGTTGGCGCACAATCGGCACAATCGATCCCAGGCGAGAAACATCGTTACCCAAACTTGATCCAAATCCACCGGGCTCGATAAAGTCCCGCTGCATGTCGATCACGATCAATCCCAGAGACGAGGGGGCAAAGTCAAAAGGGTAGGGTGTGGCCTGAATCTGCTTCATGCATGATCTACTCGGTCTGTTCCGCGCACGTGTGCTGCGGCCCTATGCAAAAAACAGGGCGTGGCTTCACACGAGACCCGCGATGAGGGTGGCGCTGCTGGCTACAGCCCCGAAAACGCCGCCTTGCATGGTGACCATTTTGAGGGCGGCGTCATGATTGCCCTGGTCGGTTGCACCACAGCAATCTTCCAACACCACACACTCAAAGCCCCTGTCGTTGGCTTCACGCATTGTTGTCGATACGCAAACATCCGTGGTGATGCCGCAAATGACGAGGTTTTTGATGCCTCTGACACGCAGGATCATTTCCAGATCCGTGGCATAGAAACTCCCCTTACCGGGCTTATCGATGATGGTTTCATGCTCGAGGGGATACAGCTCTGGAATAATGTCCCAGCCCGGTTCACCCCGAATGAGAATCTTGCCACAGGGCCCAACATCGCCAATGCCAGCGCCGATTTTCTGGCTTCGCCATCGCTTGTTGGCGGGCAGATCAGCCAAATCCGGTCGGTGCCCTTCGCGGGTGTGCAGGATATGGTAGCCCTTGCTCCGCATGGCCGACAAAACGGACTTGATCGGCTCGATGGGTGCTCGCGTCAAAGACAGGTCGTAACCCATAGCATCGACATAGCCCCCAACCCCACAGAAGTCCGTCTGCATGTCGATCACGATAAGGGCGGTGTTTTCTGGCTTTAGCGAGCCATCATGCGGCCACGCATAGGGGTGGCTGTCGATGGTGTTCATCTGGCGGCATCCTTCGTCACTTCCTTCGACGCTAGGGATGCTTCCAATTGCTGTCTTCTGCTCAATTTCTACCGGAGCGGTGCAAATCGGGAACCACGACTTCCGGAGGACGGAGTGAAAGAGAGTCGATGAAAGATCCTACTCACCGGCCTGATTGAGCGTCTGCAGCGAGCGGGAGAGCTTGTGCATGAAACGAGCTGACGCAACCGGCAGTGTCCGGCCACGCAGTTGCCCAAGGAAAAGATTTCCGGGTGCGACGTCGTTCTCGTCCAAGGGGCGAGAGACAAGTCCCGCTTGCTTGTTCATGTTGAGACCAATGGGAAACTGAAAGCCGATCAGGTCCTCCCACTCCCCATAATGGCGCATGAAGTCAAAGCTCTCGGATTCCACCATGGGATTGACGGAAACTGAAGTGCTGCGCCGTGCACCGTTTTCGAGCAGCACGCGCACGGCGTATTTCTCAGAGGGCGCGATATGGGGAAAGCTCAGCACGTCGCGCAGCCGCACGGTGTCCTGCTTGGCCAAAGGATGCTCCGCTCGCATCACGGCATGAAGGGGCTGTTCGAGCGCGTATGTGACCTCAAAATCCACCATCGATCTTGGCTCGAAAACAAGTGCGATATCGCTGGCAAATTCAGTCAACTCGCGTTCAGCCTCCTCCCTGTCTCTGACATTGACGTTGAAGGTGACGCCGGCGTGTTCTTTCCGGTAGAGCGCGATTTCTGCTGGCAGGAAATAGGGGAGCAAAGCCTGAGAGCAGGCTATGGAAACATGACCACGACGCACGCCGGATAAATCTGAAACTTGCGACTTCAGGCGCGCGAAGTCTGAACGCTGCATTCGAATGTGATGGAGCAGCAGTTCACCGGCCGGATTAAGCCTCACCCCGCGCGGCAAGCGTTCAAAAATTTCGAACCCAAACTCGTCCTCAAAGCGGTTGATGCGACGATTAAGGGCGGAAGCAGTGATGTTCATATCCTCCGCCGCTTTGCGGATTGAACCAACGCGGACAACGCCTTCCAAAAATTCAAAATCCCTCATGTGGCGCACGGAGTATCTCCTTTTTAACGGTGCATTTTTTGCACCAGATTTGTGAAATCTTAGCATTTGTTGTGTCGCGTGGTCTATTCAATGCTGCCACCCTTAATGAAGAGAGGTGCAGATGACTGCTGGACAACTTGGCGCAAAGACTGAGACGAACATTCCCCTCACCTTGACTTCACTGCGGCGGCACTACGCGAAAGGGACGTCGCCTAAGACCATCATCCATCAGGTTTTTTCAACAATCGCGAAGGTCGATGATCCCCGGATATTCATTGACCTGTTCGACCAGGAAGACCTGCTGGCCGAAGCTGAAAGTCTGGGTAAGTACGATCCCGAGAGACCGCTTTGGGGGATACCGTTTGTCATCAAAGACAACATTGATGTTGCTGGACATCAGACTACTGCAGCCTGTCCAGCCTTCGCCTATGTCCCAGAGGAAACGGCTTTTGTCGTGCAGCAGTTGCAGGCCGCTGGTGCACTGTTAATCGGAAAAACCAATCTCGATCAGTTTGCAACCGGCCTTGTCGGGGTGCGGACTCCCTATGGCGCGCCGCGCAATGCCATTGACCCAGAGATCGTGCCGGGTGGATCTTCTGCCGGCTCAGCTGTGGCAGTGGCACAGGGCATCGCAACATTCTCGCTGGGCAGCGATACGGCTGGTTCTGGACGCGTTCCTGCGGCGCTGAATAACATTGTGGGGCTCAAACCCACCTTGGGCGCTTTGTCCTCATCGGGTCTTTTGCCGGCTTGCCGTACACTCGATACGATCTCAGTCTTCGCTCTGACAATCTCGGACGCCTACGAAGTGTACCGAACAGCAGCGACCTATGATCCAACTGACTGCTACGCCCGCGAAATTGAAGCACCGGCCCTCACCAAGCCGCAAGCATCCCCGCGGATCGGCATTCCCAGCTCGAAAAGTATCCGTTTTGAAGGGGATCAGGCGCAGGAAGAGTCTTTTGCCCAAGCGGTTTCAACCTTGAAAGATGCTGGTGCAGAAATCGTCGAAATTGACTTCACGCCACTCTTCAAGATCGCCCAAATGCTGTACTCGGGTTGCTGGGTCGCAGAGCGTTATGTTGCCACGCACAGTCTGCTAACGGCTGACCCGGATGGCATGTTTCCTGTGACGCGGAAAATCATTGAATCAGCCCTCACCAAAACCGCTGCAGACGCTTTTCGGGATTTCTACCAACTCAAGGAACTTTCAAACGAAAGTGCTCCAATTCTGGACCAGTGCGACGCGCTGTGTGTGCCGACCATCCCGACCTTTGCAACCGTGGAGGATTTGGAGGCTGACCCCGTGGGGCCAAACAACATGCTGGGCACCTACACCAATTTTGTGAACCTGATGGACATGTGCGGTATCGCCGTTCCAACTCGTCCGCGAAAGGACGGTCGCCCGGGAAGCGTCACTGTTTTGACCAAGGCCGGTGCAGATGCTGTCGCGGCATCGATTGCAACGATTCTGGAGCGGGCCGAGACGCGCTCACTGGGCGCAACCGATTGGCTGTTTGAAGAACCATCTTTGCCTGACAAACCGGCTCCGGACATGTTTCGTCTGGCAGTCTGCGGGGCACACATGTTGGGGCTTCCACTCAATCACACGCTCACCCAAAGGGGCGCAACGTTTGTGAGATCCCATTCCACTGCGGCGAATTACACCTTTCATGCTCTGCCGGGCGAGGA
>JBMZBW010000056.1:0-15243 GCA_049612785.1 Alphaproteobacteria bacterium
CCGGTTGCGGGCGAATACATCCGGCAGAAAACCGACTTCAATAAGCATGATGGCCCCCTGTCTGAGGTCTGTCAGCGCCTCGCCCAGATCCCGCTCGCCTTTGATCCCGGTGAGCGTTGGAATTACAGCGTGTCTATTGACGTTTTGGGTCGGGTGATCGAAGTCGTCTCCGGTCAACCCTTGGATCAGTACTTCAAAGAGAACATCTTCGATCCGCTGGAAATGAACGACACCAGTTTCCAAGTGCCAGCAGCCAAAAAAGACCGCCTAACCGCGCTGTATATGAAGAACGATGACGAGACGCTGAAGCTCATCGAAACCGGCGAGGACTCCACTTGGGCGGATGAGAGCCAACCGGTGACCTGTTTTTCCGGCGGGGGCGGTCTTGCTGGGTCCATGGCCGACTATTGGAAGTTCGTGGAGATGCTTCGTGGACTGGGACGGGGCGCTAACGGCGCGCGGGTGCTGGGCGCGAAAACGGTGCAGTTTATGGCCAGCAACCACCTGCGCAGTGACATTGCCGATATGGGTGTCGACAGTTTTGCAGAGGTCAGCTTTCACGGAGTGGGCTTTGGTTTGGGAATGTACAGCATTCTGGACCCAACCAAATCGGGGATGATTTGCAGCAAAGGCGAGTTCGGCTGGGGCGGTTTGGCTTCGACCGTGTTCTGGGTTGACCCTGTTGAGGACATTACAACAGTGTTTCTGACGCAACAGATTCCCTCAAGTGGCTATCCACTCCGCCGGGAATTGCGTGCACTGGTCTACGGAGCCTTGGCGGAAAGCCGACAAGAAGTGTAAGAGTGGAAAAATCAAAAATTATGCGTCGTGGGGAGAAGGCATAGCATGAGCAAATCAGTTGAGTTCTATTTCGACTTTGGAAGTCCGGCGACCTTCCTTGCCTACACCCAGATTGCAGACATCGCGGAGCGCAACGGGGCGACGGTGGAGTGGAAGCCGATTTTGCTGGGTGGCGTGTTCAAAGCGACGGGCAACGCCAGTCCTGTGCTGATACCGGCGAAAGGCCGCTGGATGGGTCGCGACCTGGCGCGATGGGCCAAGCGCTACGGAACTGAGTTTCGCTTCCCCGCCGGGTTCCCGCTCAACACGCTACCGCTCATGCGGGGGGCGGTCGGCTATCTGCGCGAAGATGAAGAACAGTTCCGCCGCTACGTGGATATGATTTTCCGCTCTGTCTGGCAAAATGAGATCGACGTCCGGGATCAGGAGCGCTTTGGCGCTTTGCTCACCGAGCACGGTTTCGACCCCGGTGCTTTCCTCGTGATGATTGCGGAGCAGGAGGTTAAGGAAGACCTCATCAAGCGCACGGAAGAAGCGGTCGAAAAGGGCGTGTTTGGTGCGCCATCCTTTATCGTAGATGGCGTTCTGCATTTCGGTCAGGATCGTTTGGATTGGGTTGAAGAAGCGCTGACCTAAACCTGCGGGCAACACCCCCTTAAAACATTAGAAACTTCTTGCTCAACAGCTCTATTTCGCTCCAAACTCGCCTGAAATAAGCAGGGTGGGGGAAGTAGTTTGCTGAGCCGTGAAGGAAGACAAGGGCTGACTTTGATTAGCCCGCCTTTGCTGTACGCGCTGATCATGTTGGCAGCGCCTTTGGCAATGGTTGTGACCTTCAGCTTCTGGAGCCAGAATTACCTCGACCTCGATACGACAATAACGCTGAAAAACTACCGGGAAGCGTGGGAAAAACCCATCTATCGCGTACTGATCCTGCGTTCGATCAATATTTCCATCCTGGTCACGCTGGTGACTGTGATTTTGGCCTTTCCCATGGCCTACTTCCTGTCGTTCAAAGTCAAGAAGAACAAAGCGCTTTGGTTGTTCCTGATTACGATACCGTTCTGGACCAGCTATTTGCTTCGGGTCTTTTTGTGGAAGGTTATTCTTGGGTACAACGGCGTTCTGAACTCGGCGCTCATGGGTTTGGGGATTATTGATGAGCCGATGACGTTCATCCTCTACAACCTCAACGCCGTGGTCATTACCCTCGCTCATGCTTGGGCACCCTTCGCTATTCTCCCCATCTTTGTCGCGCTAGAGCGGATTGACCGCTCGCTGCTTGAAGCGGCTCAAGACCTCGGAGACGGGCCAATTCGTCGGTTTTTCCGCGTCACGCTTCCTCTCGCCATGCCCGGTGTTATTGCTTCGACGCTCATCGTGTTGATCCCAACGGTCGGCGACTTCATCACGCCGAAACTGGTGGGTGGCACGCAAGGGCTCATGATTTCCAACATGATCCAGATTCAATTCGGCAAAGCCAACAATGCGCCCTTGGGGGCGGCTTTGGCCATTGCATCGATGATCATCGTCGCATCCATTAGCTTGGTGATCTTTATGGCCGGACGCTGGTTCCGAGGGAGGACACAATGAGATTGACCCGTTTCCTGTCTCGCAACTGGCTTTTGACTTACGCCGCGCTTTACGTGTTCTTTCTTTATGCACCGGTTATTCTGCTGCCGATGTTTGCGTTCAACGCATCCACCATCATCGCCTTCCCCCTGACCGGATTCACGACCCAATGGTTCAGCGTTTTATTTGAGACCGCAGCTTTGCATCAGGCTGTGAAGAACAGCTTGATTGTGGGGGTGATTACGGCGGTGCTGAGTACCATTCTCGGCACCTGCGCAGCACGGGCTATGGTGCGGTTCGGCTTCCCGTTCAAACGCGGTATTGTCGGGTTTATCATGCTGCCTTTGGTACTGCCCGAAATCATCGTTGCCGTGGCCTTGCTGGTCCTGCTCATGCAACTGGGCTTTCCGCTGTCAATCTGGACCGTCATTGGCGGGCACGTACTGATTTGCGTACCGTTTTCTGTGGCTATTCTGAGTTCAGCCTTTCAGGGATTGGATAAGAATTTGGAAGAAGCCTCCATGGACCTGGGCGAAACCGGGTGGGGCACCTTCCATCGGGTGATTTTCCCACTGATCCTGCCCGGGGTTATTTCCAGCCTGCTGATCACCTTCACCATTTCACTCGATGAGTTCATCATCGCGTTCTTCTTAACCGGCACGGATGTCACGTTACCGGTCTATATTTGGAGCCAATTGCGCTTTCCTGCCAAGCTGCCGTCGATCATGGCTTTGGGCACCATTCTGCTCGCGCTTTCCGTGCTGTTGCTGGTGTTGGGAGAATGGTTCCGACGCCGCTCGGCCAAGAAACAAGGCCTCGATGCTTCATCCGCTGGAGGGTTCATGCAATGAACGAAAATGCCATCATCGACATTCGCAACGTTCATAAGTCGTTTGGCCGGGTAGAGGCGCTCAAAGGCATTGATCTGACGATCCGGGAGGGTGAGTTTTTCTCCCTGCTGGGGCCGTCTGGCTGCGGTAAAACCACTTTGCTGCGCATGATTGCAGGGTTTGATGAGCCGACATCGGGCGATGTGCTCATTGGCGGGGCATCCATGGCGGGCATTCCGGCCAACAAGCGGCCCACGAATATGGTGTTCCAAAGCTACGCAATTTTCCCGCATCTCAGTGTGACGGACAACGTCGGCTATGGCCTCGCCAAAAAGAAGATGAGCCGTCAGGAGCGGATGGCCGAGATAAACAATGCGCTGGAAATGGTGGATCTGGCTGGGTATGGCGAACGCTCGGCCCATGAACTTTCCGGTGGCCAGCGCCAGCGGGTCGCCCTTGCACGCGCACTGGTGATGAAACCGCGCGTGGTCCTGCTCGATGAACCCTTGTCAGCGCTGGACAAAAAGCTGCGGGAGCAGATGCAGGTTGAACTGCGTGAGTTGCAACAGTCGGTGGGGATCACGTTCATTCTCGTCACGCATGATCAGGAAGAAGCGCTGATTATGTCAGACCGGATTGCCGTTTTGTTTGAGGGCGAGATTGCGCAAATGGCAACGCCGCAGACACTCTATCGACAGCCGCGCACGGAGCGTGTGGCCTCCTTTATCGGTGTGATGAACTTCCTCGATGCCACGGCGAGCAGTGATGAAAAAGGGGGCCTCGACCTCAAGATTCCATCGCTGGGCAGCGTCAATATCAACCAAGCCGCCGTACCGGAGGGATTAACGGCCGATTCAGTTCAAAGGATCGGTATCAGGCCCGAGATGCTGACCATTTTGTTTGACGACAGCGATCAGGCCGAGTGCGTTACGACCGGAGAGGTCGTCAGTGCGTCGTACTATGGCGATATGACCTATTACAGCATCAAGCTTGCTGATTTAGAAAAGCCAGCAACCGTTTCCATGCGGAACACTGCCGGTCGCTCTATCGTTCCAGCCGGGACGAAGGTCAGGATCGGTTGGGGCGCGGACTCGGTTGTTCTGTTTTCTTAAGAGGCGTCTGACGAGACCATGAGCCAAGCTTCGACACCGTTACTGAACGATCTGCTTGAGCAGCACCGCAGCGGTTTTGCGCTGGAGCAGGGGTTTTACACCTCGTCTGAGGTGTTTGAGCGGGACGTGGAAGCCATCCTCATGCAGGAGTGGCACTTTGCTGGCTTGGCGACCGAGATTGCCGAACCGGGCGACTACATGGTGTTCGAACTGCTCAAGGAGTCCGTTATTATCGTGAGAGGTGATGACGGTGAGGTTCGAACTTTCGCCAACGTGTGCCGGCACCGCGGCTCTCGCGTGTGTTTGGAACACAAGGGGAAGACCAGCCGCTTTGTCTGCCCTTACCACGCCTGGACTTATGGCTTGGATGGGAAGCTGTTGAACGCGCGCATGATGGGCTCTCAGGTCGAGCGCGAAGACTTTGGGCTGAAGTCCATACCCTGCGAAATCTTTCATGGGATGATTTTTGTAACCTTTGCAGAAAACCCCAGCAGCTTTGATCAGATGCGGGCCGAACTGGATGCGCCACTAAGCAATTTCGGTCTTGAAAACACAAAGGTCGCGCGGCGGGTTAGTTATCCGGTCAAAGCCAACTGGAAACTGCTCGTTGAGAACTACAACGAGTGCTACCACTGCGGCCCCGCTCATCCTGAATTCAAGCGTACCCATCCCACGCATATGACCGCGGACAAGGTCGAGCCTTTCAACGAGGCCATGATCGCAAGAGCAGAGGATGTTGGGGCTTCCACGGCTTTCGTTGACCGCGTCGGTCCGCTTTGTCCCCAAGGATCGGTTGATTACACATATAGCCGACATTCACTCTATGAGGCCTATGACACCGGCAGTGAGAACGGGCAGGCGGTAGCACCGCTTCTGGGGACGTTGAAGGGCTATGATCAAGGTGCGAGTGATCTTTATGTCGGGATGCTCAATCCCTTGCTGATCTATAACGACTACGCCGTAATCTACCGCTTCATTCCCATCGATCAGGAAACCTCAGTTCAGGAAATCATCTGGCTGGTTCACGAGGATGCGGAAGAAGGGCGAGACTATGAACTCGACCGCTTGTGCTGGCTTTGGGATGTCACGACGGTTGCCGATAAGCTGATCATCGAGAAGAATCAGGAAGGCGTGAATTCGCGTTTTTACGAACCGGGGCCACTGGCAGATATGGAATTCTACACCCAGCGGTTCCTCGATTACTACGTCGCACGACTGCGGGCTTAAGCGGTGGTTCGGGCGGCGAGCAAAGGGAGATTGAGGCCATGAGTGCTGACAGCGAAATGCTCTACGACGACCGCCACATCGCGACTTTGGAAGATATCTGGGGTGAGGGTTTTCTGTCACCGGGCGGGCCTGAAGAAGTTGGGCGCGTGGTTGAGGGGCTGGATTTGGCCGGAAAACGGGTTCTCGACATCGGGTGTGGGTCTGGGGCAATTGCTGTTTTGCTGGCTCAGGAATACGGCGCGCGCGAAGTGATCGGGATCGACGTTGAAGATGACGTGGTGAATGCTGCGAAGCGGTTGGCTGAGAAGAAGGGTGTGTCGGATCGGGTGACGATCCAGCGTGTCCAACCCGGCCCCTTACCCTTCGCCGACCAGTCCTTTGATGTCGTATTTTCTAAGGATTCAATCATCCACATTCCCGACAAGGAAGCACTTTGTGCGGACGTGTTCCGGATTTTGGTGCCGGGCGGCTGGTTTACCGCCTCTGATTGGCTGATGTCGCACGATGGAGAACCAAGCCCGGAGATGAAGATCTACATCGAGGCAGAGGACCTCGATTTCGCCATGGCATCGCCCGCGCGTTACCAGAGAGCGTTGGAGTTGGCAGGTTTCGAGAAGATCGCGCTGCGCAACCGAAATCCTTGGTACCGAGACATTGCCGTTGACGAATTGGCGTATTTGCAAGGTGACGGAAAAGCCAAGCTGGAAGGGCAGTTTGGCACTGAGTTCCATCAGGGACTGGTCGACACTTGGGAAAAGATGATCGTTGTGCTGAAAAGCGGCGAGCACTGTCCCCACCATTTGCGCGGTCAGAAACCGTCCTGATTTTGCAAGCGGCAGCCATCGAAAAAACCGCCCTCCAGCGCGAAGCCAGAGGGCGGTTTGTCGTTGGTAAAGACAGGTGTGTTGCTGTCTAGAAGCCGGCTTTGATCAATTCAAATTCGGCAATCATCATCTCACGTAGCGCGGAAGGAACCGGGCCTTGCCACAGGGTGCCAGCACGCAGCTTCTCGCTGGTTTCCAAACCGACAGCAGCCAGATCTTCTTCAGACATGCCGCCCATGGCAACAGCGTTAGAGTGGCCATAGCCCCACCACGTCACGATGTAATCAGCGGTCGCAGGCTCAAGCCAAGCGTTGATGAAGTCATAGAACTTGTCTTCTGATCCCGGAGCATTGCTGGTCTTGGAATAACCGCAAACCCAGCTGGACGCGCCTTCGTCGGTGTCACGCTTCATAGCAATGGGGTAACCTTCGTAGCTCATGGTCGAGAAGGTCTCGTTCCACGCCCAAGCGAGGTATACTTCACCGCTCTGCATGAGCTGGGAAAGAGAAGCGCCGTCAGACCAGTAAGTCCGGACGTTCTGATGAACCGCACGCAGGAAGTCAGACGCCTGTGCGAACTGTTCTGGCGTTGCAGAAGCCCAGTCTTTCACGCCAATGGCGAGGAAGCCCAGAGCATAAGCGTCATCGACGTTGTCAGGCAGGGAAACCCGGCCCATGTGCGTTGGGTCAGCAAAAGCCTGCAGCGACTGAACCGCTTCTTCAGAAAGCAACTCGGTGTTGTAGGTGGTTGCGGTGTTACCCCAATCCACTGGAACGAAGTAGTACTCACCGTCTTTCTGGAAGGCCGGAATATCACGGAAAGATGTTTCGATCTCGTCCCAACGGTCAATGCGGGACGTGTCCAGCGGCGCAATCAAACCGGCTTCAATCCATTTAGGAACAGACTGGGAGCAAGGATGCACAACATCAGCCTGGAAGCCCGTGCGCAGCTTCTGGAACGCTTCTTCCTCATCACCAAAGAAGGTAAAGGTTGGGCCTTGGCCGTGCTTTGCGGTGTAGGCGGTAAAGAACTCAGGGTCCTCATAGCCTGCCCAGTCAAAGACAATCAGATCTGAGTCCTGCGCGTTTGCAGCGCCGCTCATCAGTGTTACTGCCCCGACCGCGACCAGGGTTGTTCTCATCAGTTTTTTCATTTTCTCTCTCTCTCTCTCGATTTTACTTGGTGGTTTCGTTGCCAACGCAGTGGTTCGCCCTTTCTTCTCCTCTGGCGAACGGGCTGGCTATTTACAAGTCTCCTCCTTGTTCTGTTGCCTATACTTGAATTACAGGCCCAGTTGCCGCTCAACGGCTTCCAGTGCTTGTTCTAGAATATCAAACATTTCGTCGATTTGCTCGTGTGTGATGATCAGTGGTGGTGAAAACACCGCCATATTGATCAGCGGACGCACCAACAGACCGCGTTCTTCACACGCATCGTCAATCATTTGACCCAACTGTCGTTCTGCTTCGAGGTCTTCTGCCTTACCTTCGATACAGCCCAACAAACCCATGCCGCGCGCGTCCCCAACAATGGAAAAACGGGAAAGGGCTTTGAGGCGTTCCTGGAAGTGCGGCGAGATTTCCTTGACGTGCGCGAGGATCCCCTCGTCTTCCATGATTTCAAGGTTCTTTAAAGCCGCTGCGCAGGCCACAGGGTGCCCTGAATAGGTATAGCCGTTTGAAAACAGAACCGGGTCATTGGGATCGGCGCAGTTTTCCATCACCCGATCCGAAATCAGACAAGCGCCGAGCGGCAAGTAACCAGACGTGATGCCTTTGGCGCAGGTGATCATATCGGGCTGAATATCGAAGACATTTTCCGAAGCAAACCACTCACCCAGTCGGCCAAAACCGGTCACGACCTCATCTGATATGTAAAGGATGTCGTTGGCCTTACAGATATCGAAAGTCCGGCGGTGGTACCCCGGTGGCGGAACGATCACGCCCCCTGAAGCCAGAATGGGTTCGGCGATGAATGCACCGATCTTCTCTGCGCCGACCTCGGCAATCATCCGTTCGAGGTCTGCAACCTTTTCGTCACACCACTCTTCGACGCTCATGCCCTCAGGCCGACGATAAGGGTTCACGTCTGGCAAAAACCGCACAAGACGCTTTTCCGTATCAAACCGGGTCTTGTCCCGCTCCTTACCCGTCACCGTGTGGGCGAGGTAGGTGGATCCATGATAGCCCTTTTCCCGCGCAATCACGATTTTCTTATCAGGCCGCCCCAGCCGGTTGTTCATGAAGTGCATGGTGCGCAGCGCGGTATCGACCGCCGTTGATCCACCGGTGGTGAAGAACACGTTGTTCAGATCACCCGGCGCAAGTTCGGCAAGCTTCTTTGCAAGAATGGCTGAAGGTTCTGTCGTGTTGGTGAAGGGGGAGGTGTAGGGAAGCTTTCGAACCTGATCGGCGATGGCTTCGACCATTTCTTCCCGTCCGTAGCCGATTTGCATGCACCACATCCCCGCTGGACCATCCAGCAGTTTCCGCCCCTTGCCATCGGTCAGGTAGATTCCTTCGGCTCGGTCCACCAAAATGTTGTCATATCCCCGCCAAGCATCCATGGCGGCCCAAGGGTGAAGCTGGTGGTTTCGATCCCATTCGTGGAGCGTTTCGATATCGGGTTGGTTGGAAAGCGTCATGGTTCTTTGCCTTGGTGTAACGTCAAAAGGGGTTTGGCGGCGTCTGGCGCGCGCGAGGGTGCGAGAAGAACGGCTCAGTCTGGACGGTGACCGGGACCAGACGGCGGTCCCACTGGCCTTCCTCATGGACATAAATTTCTGCCCAGAGGTCGTCTTGGATACGCCCGCCGTAGGGGGCTTTAAACTCGGCGAGGGCGATGTTTCTTTTTGTTGTGGCGGACCAGATCCCGGAAGTCACGTGTCCAACTTCCTTGCGTTTCCGATGATAGAGCAGGGCACCATCAGCGGGCTTAAACCCGCCTAGTTCGATTTTCACGAGATGGCTGCGCAGTCCGTTTTCCTTCTGCGCAAGCAGTGCCCGCCGACCATTGAAATGGCCTTTGCCAAAGTCGACCATCCGCTCAAAGCCAAGCTCTAGTGGTGTTCGACCCCGGCCTAGTCTCAACGTCGAATGGATGGGCTGGAAATCCAGACGTGCCGCTATAAATCCAGCTTCGATCCGGGCAAGGTTCAGCGCCTCGTATCCAATGGCACGCAGCCCCCAATCTTTCGACGCGTCCCACAATCGGTCCCAGAGGGCCAGCCCAGCTTCGTTTTGCATCCACAGCTCATAGCCTAAATCGCCCGTAAAGCCGGTTCGGGAGATCCACAAGCCGGGTTCAACCTCAGCCAGATCGAAAGGTTTCAGCGAGCCAGCGTTTTCTAGGCCGGCTTCTTTGAGAATGGAAAAGCTTGTGGGGCCTTGGAGGGCGAGACCGCTGATCGTATCGGACTCATCGACCACCTGAACGTCAAATCCCCAAGCAGCGTCGAGGACCCAACCCAGCATCCGTTCCTGACAGCACAGGCGGAAATCTTCGTCGCTGAACCGAAACAGAGTGCCATCGTCGATCACCATGCCTTCTTCATCACACCAGAGGACATAACCCACGCGGCCCGGCTTTATCTTACGGACATCGCGCGTGACGAGGCGGTTCATCATGGCTTCTGCATCCGGTCCGGTGACCCGGTACTTGTGCATGGGCGAGACATCGAAAAGCGTCGCCTGATTTCGGATGGCAAAGTACTCGAACTCGACATTTTCAATGACGATAGGTGATTGATAGCCCGCCCAGCTGATCCAGCTCTTCGCCGAACTCAGCGCTTCCAGTCGCGGATGAAAAACAGTCGGGATGAGGCCCATGGGAACAGCCTCGTCAACGGTGCGCTTCTTCGCCATCACAGCACCCCGTCTTTCAGCGCCTGAAGCGCGCTATTGCGTCCGGGAGCGCCATTAATATCACCACCAGGATGGGCAGAAGCGCCACAAAGATAGAGACCGCTTACGCCGCAACTGTAATGCGCCATGCCATTGATGGGACGCACGTTCAGGATCTGGTCGATCCCCATTTCACCGTGATGCCAATGCCCACCGGCCGCGCCAGTCTCCGCCTCTATATCGCTGGGGAGCAGCAGCTCGCTGTGCTGGATCATGCTGCTCAGGCCCTGAGCGTAGCTTTCCAGCGTCTGTATAGCCGCGTGCTGGACTTCGTCTCGCTTTGCGGGTGTCCAACCGTCTTCAGCCTGATAAGGGACATAGCTCACAATTGCAGACAGCCATTGGGAGGCTCCTGGCTCGCTCGCATTTGGCAGCAGGATTTCCAGAGTTGGCGCTTGTGACACGCGGCCATATTTCACTGGATTGAAAGCGCGCTCTACATACTCAGAGGATGGCGCGATCAGCAGCCGATGCTGGTGCAGCTCCTCCGGCAATCCTGTGAACGCGGGCAGGGCGCTGAGTTTCAGGTTGAGCTTGGCTGCCGTGCCTTTGGCACGAAGATTCTTGGCGCGCCGGGCAATTTCAACGTCGAAATTGGCTATACCTGCAAGTTTGATGGTCGCCAGAGGCCCCACGCTTGATAAGACGGCTTTGGCGGTCAGCGTGGTCCCGTCGTCGAGCTTTACGCCCACAGCTCGGTCATCTTCGACCAAAACCTGCGCAACGGACTTATGGCACTGAAGCTCGCAGCCCGCGCGCCTTGCGGCATCCTCAAACGCCTTCACAGCCTTGCTCATGCCGCCGACAGGGGTCGAGACCTGCCCGGAATTGCCAAAGCGATAAAGCAAACTGAACAGCGTACCAGGCGCTTTAGGGCCGGAGAACGCGCCCCGCATGGCATCAGCAGCCAAAGCGCCGGCAAGCGGGCCATCACCGAGTTCGTCGACAACCAGATCATGCACATTTGTCAGCAAAACGCGCAGAAACTCGCGCATTTCCACCTTGCCCATGCGCTTCAGCCCCCAGCCCATCCCAGCGAGCGCGATCAGCTCCCCAAAGGTTTCCGGGTCGCTCCAGCTGCCACTCAGCTTTGGTGGCGTGCGGGTGGAGAGGGCAGAAAGTAGCTTGGCGTAGCGGGTAAAGCGGTCATGCAGCATGCCAAAGGACACTGCCTTTTCATGCGGCTGACCATCCATCATGCGCGCCCGAGCCCCATCGATTTCAACGTGTTGGCCGTCAGGCGAAAGCGATATGGTTTTCAGCGGCTGGGTCTGAAGCTGCAGCCCAATCTCCCGCTCAACTGTTGGGTTGAGGTTATAGAGCAAATGCGCAAGTCGGGGCGGCGCTTTGGGATCATCAGAGCCGCCAACACTCATCATGCCGCCTAAACTGCCAGAGCGCTCCAACAGGCAAACACGTTTGCCCTTGCGAGCCAAAACTGCGGCAGCCGTGAGGCCATTATGCCCACCGCCGATGATGATCGCGTCAAAGCTGGTGCTGTCTTGAGCCATCACACCGCCTCTCAATCCGCATAGACAGGCATGGCCCGTCCTTTGCCCACATCATGCAGGATTTCCCGCGCAGCGTTTGCACCGGGTGCGCCCATTACGCCGCCGCCGGGATGCGCGGAGGAGCCAACGAGGTACATGCCCTTGATCGGCGTGCGGTACTGCGCGTATCCGGGGACGGGCCGATTGAAGAGCAGCTGATCGAAAGTAAGCTCGCCCTGAAAAATGTTACCTTCTGTCAGGCCAACTTCTTTTTCCAACTCATAGGGAGACCTGATTTCGGCATGAACGATATGATCGCGAATGCCGGGGCAGGCCTGCTCCATTTTGTCAAAGACACAGGTTGCAAAGGCTTGTCGTTGGGTTTCATCCCAGTTTTCAGCGCTCCGCACGCCATTGACCTCCAGCTCATAGGGAGCGTACTGCACGAAAACTGTCATCATATGTTTGCCCGGTGGGGCCATGGTGGGGTCGATCTGGGTTGGGATCAGCATGTCGAAGTACGGTTGCTGTGACCACCGACCTTCTTTCCAATCGTCGTAAGCCTGTTCCAGCTCCTGCAGACTGGTTGAGCAGTGCATGTCGCCACTGAGGAACCGAGCGCCTTCTGGCGCAGCGGGGAAGTTGGGAAAGCTGTCCAGCGAAACATTGATTTTGCCGCTGGACCCTCGGGTTTTGAACCGCTTCACGGCGGTAACAAACGCGCTGGGCAGGTCGCTCTCTTTGGTGTGATTGATGAAGGTCCGTCGGACATCCATATTCGAAGCGACAAGAGGCGCGTGATAGACATCGCCATTGTCCAACGCTACGCCGGTGATCCTGCCGTTGCTCACTAGAAATTCGTCGACACCTGAACCCGCAACAATGGTTCCGCCAGAGCTTTCAAAACTGGCTGCGAGCGCCTTGGTAATGGACCCCATGCCACCGCGCGCAAAGCCCCAAGCGCCAATCGTGCCATCCACGTCACCCATATAGTGGTGCAGCAATACATAAGCGGTTCCCGGAGAGTAAACCCCCAGGCCCGTTCCAATGATCCCACCGCCAGCGATATGGGCCTTGACCACGTCACTTTCGAAATGTTCATCGAGGAAATCAGCAATGGACATGGTCCAGAAACGCTGGGTTTCGCCCAATTCACGTGCGCCCAGATCATTGGCTTTCTTCACCAGATAGAGCAGCTCGCCCAAGTCCTTGGGGTTAAGCGATGTAGGGTCCGGTGCAGTGCGCAAGAGGAAGGGACGGATGAACCGGCACTGCCGCATCACAGCTTGCGAAAAGCGGTCGTAGGCATCCACGTCACGCGGACTTTGTCGCGCCAGTTCCCGGTGCAAGGCATCGTGATCACTGTAGTATGCGAAATAATCGCCCTCAGGGGTAAAGGTCGCTCCGCCTTCGTAAGGGATGACCTGCAGCCCAAACTTGGGCAATTCCAGATCTCGGATGATTTCCCGTCGCAACAGCGAACATACGTAGGAGCAATTGGAGTAAGTCCAGCCATCGTGGAGGGATCGACTGACCGCAGCGCCGCCGATCCAGTCGTTTTTCTCGACCACCAGAACCCGCAAACCCGCGCGGGCAAGATAACAGGCTGTCGTCAGTCCGTTATGACCCGACCCTGCGATAATCGCATCAAAGGTATCGTGTTGCCCCATTGAAATCTCCGTCCATGTTGAAAACGCTAGATAATCCAAGCGCGCTCGTAAAGTTTTTTGAGCGCTCAAATAAATTTTTTCTGCTGACTTAAACAGGCGAATGTGAAAGACAGAGGGTGAAGCAACCAAGCCACTCGGATCAAAATGGCTCTAGCTATTCAACAAAAGCGCCCTCGGAAGGAGCGGAAGGAAAACGCAGAACGGCGTCGCCGTCAGATTCTGGATGCGACAGCGCGTTCCATCGTCAGCAATGGTCTGCAACGAACCACTCTTGCCACCGTCGCCAATGAAGCAGGGCTCTCGCAAGGGGTCGCTGTTTTCTATTTCAAGTCCAAGAATGGTTTGCTGACCGAAGCGCTCCGTGACCTCTACATGGCCTATGAACGCCACTGGCTTGCTGCTCTGGAAAGCGCCGGTGATGACCCGGTGCAGCAGCTCGTAGCGCTGCTGAGGGCCGATTTTGATGCTCAGGTCTGTAACCCGGAAATCCTTTCGATCTGGTTTGCCTTCTGGGGCGAGCAGAAGTTTACGCCGCAATACGCGGCTGTGACCCGAGAGTTCGATCTGCGCCGTGGGGAAGTTGTGAAATCTATCTTTCAGGACTTGCTGCCCCATGACCCCGAGCGCGCTGCCCATGTTGCAGAATGGATTGAAACTCTGACGGACGGTTATTGGCAGCACCTGCACTTGTTTCCCGAACAAAGCTCCAAAGAACAAATGCTGGCCGGGTGTTTTCTGTTTTTGGCGGCTCAATTGCCCGAGTGTAGTGACGCGATCAGGGCTTGTGCCGAGCAAGGGTGAGGCGGCTAGTTGAGATGGGAAAGCACCCATTGCTGAAAGCCATAAACATCAAATTCCTGGGGCATCAGTCGGCCTTGAGTGAATTTGGATGACCTCAGACCGCGCTGATTAAGCTCACAAGCCTGACCGTCTTCAACCATCACCTGCGTTGCAAAGTCCGTGACGTCTTTGAGGTCAAAGTCCTGTTGATGCAGCGTCTGCGGACGAAACAACCACTGGGCCCGCAGCAGTGTTTCTTCTGGTGCGAGCGAAATCACGTTGACGGCTCGGACGTAATCCACGTGCGCGACGATGTAGAGGGAAGGGTAAAGGGTCACAAAAGTGTGCGCCGTGGCGCGTTCTTCGACCGTCAATCCCTCAAAGACTGGACCACAAGGCTGACCGCTCACTGTCCAAGTCTCTGTCCCGTCTTCCAGAGCGGCTTCAGTCGGCGCATCCGGTGTCCAGTCTTGGGCCTCTGAAGCCGACATGATCCCGCGCCGGTAAACGGGGACACGCTGGGTTAAGGTTGGATGCACTCCGGGGCAGTGCAAACACTCATTATAATTTTCCCAGAACGCCTTCCAATTGCAGTTCAAGCGCTTTTCAAAAACGTGTCCGACGACCAGCTCGTCCATTGGCCAGTTGTTGAGAACATCCAGCCCCAAATCGGGCTTGAAGGCCGGCGGATGGTCATCGAGACACAGGAAAACAAACCCGTTCCAAACTTTCAACGAGACCGAAAACAGGCTGTACGCAGCTTTGTCAAAGTCATCAGTCGGCGTACCAAAAGCAGTGGAGATCAACGCGCCCTGCTGGTTGTAGGACCAAGCGTGGTAGGGGCAGCGGATGATTTTGCCGTTGTACCTCTGAACGCGAGCGGTGCAGAGCGCCGCCCCCCGATGGCGGCAGGTGTTGTGGAACGCACGCAAGCGGCCATCCAGATCGCTGGCAACAATCAGATTTTCCCCTGCCAACTCAACACGGTTGAGCGTTCCCGGGGCAAAATCCGAAACACGCCCAGCGTAAAGCCAC
>JBMZBW010000057.1:0-15021 GCA_049612785.1 Alphaproteobacteria bacterium
TAAGGTTGCCCTCGCCGTAAAGCGACTTTAATGTCCGGCCCGTGTTAAACGGGCCGGGAGCGCCATCTTGGATCTGAGATCCGTCGCCAACATTGTCGGCTATCTGCTCGGCATTCTTGCGCTCGCCATGCTGGTTCCGGCGGCCTATGAACTCATTCTGAGCAGCCCGAACTGGACGTCCTTTGTCATCTCATCGGCGATTACTGGCTTTGCCGGGATCACTCTGAGCCTGACCACGCGCACCAAAACCCCGATTTTCTCCGTACGTCACGCCTTTGTCTTTACGACGGTGGCGTGGGCGGCTGTTTGCCTGTTTGGCGCTTTGCCCTTCGTTTTTGGCGATCTGGGGCTGACGCTGGGTGAAGCGGTTTTTGAGTCGACGTCGGGGATCACCACCACGGGTTCGACAGTGATGACGGGTCTGGACCTGCTGTCACCGGGTTTCCTGCTGTGGCGCGCGCTGCTGCAATGGCTGGGCGGTGTTGGTATCGTCGTGACCGCCATGAGCCTGCTGCCGGCCCTGCAGATTGGTGGCATGCAGCTGTTCCGCACTGAATCCTTTGAACAGACCGAAAAGCTGCTGCCGCGCGCAGGTGAGCTTTCCCTGAAAATTATTCAGGTTTACGTGTTTCTGACCGTGCTCGCGGGTGTGGTGTACGCCTTGCTTGGCATGTCGCCTTTTGACGCCGTGGTTCATGCCATGACGTCGATTGCCACGGGCGGTTTCAGCAACCACGACAGCAGCTTTGCCCATTTTGAAAGCGCGGCGATTGAAGGCGCGGCCATCGTGTTCATGCTGGCCGGGTCCTTGCCCTTCCTGCTCTATATCCGCCTGTCGCGCCGAGAAATGGGCGCTTTGCGTGGAGACAGTCAGGTATGGACGTTCCTGACCCTTGTGGCAGTAGGCGTAGGACTGCTGACCCTGTGGCAGGTGTTAACGTCCGTTGCACCGTTTCCCGAGGCGCTTCGTCACGCTGCGTTCAATACAACGTCGATCATCACCGGAACCGGCTATGCCAGCGCGGATTACTCGGCGTGGGGCGCTTTTCCAAACGCCATGTTGCTGGTTGCGATGTTCATTGGTGGCTGCGCCGGATCGACCTCGTGCGGGATCAAGGTGTTCCGTTTTCAGGTGCTTTACATCACGTCGGTTGCCCAAGTCCGGCGTCTGGCCGAGCCGCGCCGGGTACGGGTCACCTACTACAACCGTAAGCCGCTCACTGATGAGGTCGCTGAGTCGGTTCAGGTGTTCTTCTTTCTGTTCATTTTGACGTTTGGTGTTTTGGCTGCGGCGCTGGGTTTCATGGGGCTCGATATGGTCACCGCCATTTCTTCTGCCGCTACCGCCGTTGCCAACGTCGGGCCGGGCCTGGGTCCGGTTGTGGGTCCAGCCTCGACGTTTGCCAGCTTGCCCGAGGGGGCAAAATGGTTGATGGCGGCGGGTATGCTTCTGGGCCGCCTGGAGCTGTTTTCCGTGCTGGTTCTGCTGGTCCCCAGCTTCTGGCGCGAATAGGCCGCTACTGCAGCGTAACGGCCAGATCGTCGGGGCTGAAGCTGTAGGTGGTGTTGCAGAATTCGCAGGTCGAGCTGATGAACCCATCGACAAAGCAATCAGCCAGTTCTTCAGCGCTGAGCGACAGCAGAACCGTTTTCAGCCGATCTTCCGAGCACTGACAATGGTGGCGCAAGGCTTGGGTCTCTGAAACCCGTACGCCGTCTTCGTGGAACAGGCGGTAGAGCAGGGTCTGCGCAGATAGGTTGACGTCGGTCAGCTCGTCAGCCTGGACCGAGTTGATAAAGGCCAGAGCCCGATCCCACGCATCTCGTGCAGCCGCGCCGTCGGCAACTTCGCCCTCACCACCAATTTCGGGAAGGCGCTGGGCCAGAATCGCCCCCGCACGCCATGCCCCTGCGCTGTCACGATCCGCGGCAACGCGCACGGTCATATCAACCTGATCAGACTGGTGGAAATAGTGTTGGATGCACTCGGCGAGGTTTGCACCGCTTAGATCGACGATCCCTTGGTAGCGTTCGGTGTACTGCCCCTGATCAACGGTAAAAGCGATATAGCCTTTACCGACCAGAGAGCGAAAGTCGTGCATGCTCAGAGCCTTGTAAGCGGCCTCATCAAACTGAGCGTAACCGCGCAGCGCACCGTCCGTGGTGACATCCGCGACCAACATGCTGACCGGCCCATCGGACTGGGTTTGTAGGATCAGCTTGCCTTCAAATTTCAGCGAAGACGCCATGGCCGCTGCGAGCGCTGCGACTTCAGCCAGCAGCGCGGCAACCGGGGCGGGGTAGTCGTGGACTGTTGCAATCTCGTTGACGGTGGACCCCAAGCGAACCAGTCGGCCCGAGATGTCTGTCCCATGCACCATGTAGGGCTGGGCAAGGTTATCCTCGAGCGCGGCTGTGGCTGGCTCCAGATTGATTGTGGTCATGGTGCTGATGAGTCCCCGTTTGCTAGGAAAGCGCGCCCATGCACCAGGCAAGAACCGCTTTCTGAGCATGTAAGCGGTTTTCCGCTTCATCAAAGACCACCGATTGCGGACCATCCATGACGGAGGAGGTCACCTCCTCCTCCCGATGGGCGGGCAGGCAGTGCAGGAAGATCGCATCCTTGTCAGCCTGCGCCATGAGGGTATCGTTCACTTGGAAAGGGGCCAACATGTTGTGGCGGTTCTCTGCGTCCTTATCGCCCATAGAGACCCAGGTATCGGCAAATACAGCGTCAACCCCTGCGACCGCCGCTTCAGCGCTATGCGTCAGGGAAACCGCGTCACCAGCGTAGGCGACGGTTTCCGGGTCTGGCATCAGCTCAGGCGGTGTGCCGATGCGGGCATGGAAGTTGAACTGCTTGGCCGCTTCCATCAGAGAGACAGCGACGTTATTGCCGTCGCCAACCCAGGCAACGGTCGAACCCGCGATGTCGCCCTTGTGCTCTTCGTAGGTCAGCACGTCGGCCATGAGCTGGCAGGGGTGCGAGCGGTCGGTAAGGCCGTTGATGACCGGAATGGTCGCGTGCTCCGCGAGGCCAAGCAGCATGTCATGGGAAAAGCAGCGGATCATGATGGCGTCAACGTACCGGGACAGCACCTTGGCGGTGTCGTGGATGCTCTCTCCCCGCCCGATCTGCATATCGCTGGCGTTCAGCACAATGGCTTCACCGCCCAACTGCTTAATGGCGCATTCAAAAGAAACGCGGGTACGGGTCGAGGGCTTTTCGAAGATCATGGCCAGAGTCTTCCCCGTAAGCGGTCGCTTCTCGGATCCTGCGAGGCGCGCAGCCTTGATGGCTTTTGCGCCGTCGAGGATGGTCCGCAAATCTTCGGCGGAAACGTCTTTGAGATCGAGGAAATGACGGGTCATGGTCTGGTCCCTGACTGAGGTCTTTTTAGTTTGTAAACGGTTACGGAGCGTCGGTTAGTGCTTCATCGCCGCACCCACGGCGCGGAAAGCTTCGACGGCCTGATCGATTTCGGCGTCCGAAACGATCAAGGGGGGCAGCAGGCGGATGACGTTTTGCCCTGCAGGAACGGTCAACAGATGATGCTCGTCCCGAAGCCGTCCCACGATGTCACCACAGGTGTGCGGCTCGGCGATCATCACGCCTTGCATCAGCCCCGCACCGCGTCGCAGCTGATAGACATGGGGGTTTGAGTCGACAACCTCACCCATCTTCTCCCAGAGCCGGTTTGAAGCCGCGTAAACGCGGTCCAGGAAGCCCGGTTCCATCATGACATCAAGAACCGCGCACCCGATCCGGGAGGCGAGGGGATTGCCGCCGTAGGTTGTGCCGTGCATGCCGGCGCTGATCCCGGCCATGGCCTCATGCGTGCCCATAAAGCACCCGAGCGGGAAGCCGCCGCCAATCCCTTTGGCCACGGCCATCAGGTCCGGGTCGGCTGTACCGTCCGCCCACTGGTGCGCAAACAGACGACCGGTCCGCCCTACGCCGCATTGCACTTCATCGTAAATCAGCAGGATCCCGTACTCGTCGCAGGTCTCCCGCAGGGCCTTGAGATAGCTCAGATCCGCAGGCGCAATGCCGCCCTCACCCTGAATAGGTTCGACCAGCACAGCAGCGGTTTCTTCGGTAATCGCCGCGCGCAGCTCATTGAGGTTGTTGTAGGCGACGTGGTCAAAGCCTTCGACCCGTGGGCCAAAACCTTCGAGGTGCTTGGCATTGTTGCCTGCCGAAATGGTCGCCAAAGTCCGCCCGTGAAACGCGCTGTTCGCGCCAATGATGCGGTATTTCTGCGGATTGCCGTTGAGATGGTGGTAGCGACGGGCGGCCTTGATGCAGCCTTCAAGGGCTTCAGCACCCGAGTTCGCAAAGAACACCAGATCAGCAAACGTGTTGGCTGTCAGCCGTTCGGCCAGGTCGCGCTGGTGCGGAATTTCATAGAGGTTCGATGTGTGCCAAAGCTTGGCCGCTTGATCCTGCAGCGCTTCCACCAATACCGGGTGCGAGTGGCCCAAAGCGTTAACCGCAATGCCCGAACCGAAGTCGAGGTATCGCTGCCCATCGGTGCTGATCAGAAAACAGCCCTCGCCGCGTTCAAAGGCAATCGGCGCGCGGGCGTAGGTTGGGGCAATGTGGGGTGAGGGAGCGATGGAGCCTTCTGGCATGGGTCTTGGGCTTTCAGAACCTTGTTAGGGGCGGTAAAAAAGAAAAACCCGCTGCGCAAACAGCGGGAGAAACCAATATTTTCAACGTTGTGCCGAGCAGCTGTCCTTTGTCAAGCAGTGACCCCTTTGCAGATATGGACCCCGACTATGCGTCGGAGTCGCGGGATGACGCTCAGCGCGAGCGGTCTGGACCCAACCGGCGACGCCAGCCCCGCAAGCCCAAGAAGATCACACCAGACTATTTGCGCCGTGTCGCCTTGCACTATCTGGACCGCTATGCCGCGACGGAATCATCGCTTCGGGCTGTGCTCAAGCGTCGCATCCGCAAATCGGCGACGATCCATGAGCTCGATCCGGATGTACCGCAGTGGGTTGATGCTCTGATCGATGATATGAAGCGGCTTGGCTTTATCGATGATGCTGCCTTTGCTCAAACCCGTGCCGTTTCACTGCATCGTTCGGGTAAGTCGTCTCGCGCCATTGCTCAGACTTTGATTGGCAAGGGTATTCGCGGTGAGGTGCTGGACGAGGCGATCAAGGCGGCTTCAGATGAGTTGGGACATGGCGATGACCGCCGGGCCATGGACCGTGCAGCAGGGTTTGAGTTCGCCCGGCGACGGCGTCTTGGCGTCTTCAACCCCGATCCGGTCAAACGGGAGCAGCGCCGTGAAAAGGATATGGCAGCGCTGGCGCGACGCGGTTTCGGCTATGAGATTTGCCGTGCTGTGGTCGAGGCCCATGACGAAGACCTTTTGCGCGAGGCGCTGGAACTGGACGACTGATCAGTTAACCGAGCCGTGCTCATACTCGCTGTCCAGCGAGAACGCAGGAATGGCCACCATGAACTTGTTCTCGTCACTGGTCAGGCGGAAGTTGTAATGCCCTCGCATGATCCCGCTTGGCGTGGATAGCGGGCAGCCGCTTTCGTAGCTGAAAGACTCACCGGGTGCGATGACAGGCTGGTCACCCACAACGCCCGGACCGCGGACTTCTTCGATGTTTCCCCGCGCATCGGTGATGTGCCAGTACCGAGACACCAGCTGCACCGGCTCATCACCGTGGTTTTCCAGCTGAATGCGATAGGCCCAAAAGAAATGATGCTCGTCGGGCCGGGACTCGCTGTCCACAAAGAACGGCTCGGCGACGACACGGATATTACGGGTGGTGGCTTCGTACATGCGTGCCTTTTGCCTATTTTGGGGGCGTTGGTAAAGGGACTCTATCGGGCTGTTTCATGCCAGGCAGGGTCAACACGCGCGCGGATAGCGCGGCGGCATCTCTGGGATCATGGGTCACCAGCACGGTTGGGAGGCTGTGCGCAGCAATTTGCGCCGCTGTAAAGGCACGCATGTCGTCTTTCGTGGCCTCATCCAAGGACGAAAACGGTTCATCCAGCAGCAGTGCTTTTGGCTGACTGAGCAGGGTTCGAAGCAGGCTCACCCGCGCGCGCTGACCCCCAGACAGGCTTTGAGGGTCCCGCGCTGCAAAGCCTGAGAGCCCGGCGCTGGAAAGCGCTTCTTCGATCCTGTTTTGCCGTTCTGTGCCGCTGATCTCGCTTGGAATGCCAAAGGCAAGGTTCTGGCCTACGCTCAGGTGCGGAAACAGCAACGGCGTCTGAAAGACCAAACCCAGGCGGCGCTGTTCAGGCCGCTGATGCTCTATCGCCTGACCATTCAGGTGCAGGGTGCCACGCCAGCGAACGGGTGGTTTTGCAAAGCCTGCGATGATGTTGAGCAAGGTGGTTTTGCCCGATCCACTTGGCCCCATGACGGACAGGACTTCACCGGCTGCGATGGTCTCACTAAGACCGTCAAACAGCATCAAGCCATCGATCTCGGCCCCGAGATTATGAAGCTCAAGAGGCATGGTTAGACAGTCCTCGCCGGTTACGATACAGCGCGTCTGGTACTGCCAGCGCGCCAAAGAAGAATAGCAAAGCCCAAAACGCCTGTGCCAAAGCAAATTGTGCTGCTGTGCGACGGCTGCCACCGGTTGCCGCAGAGACCGCTTCGATGGTGAAGGTTTCGATCCGGCCCTGACCCAAGGTCAAGGTCGGTAGATAAGCCGCGACACTGACTGAAAGCGCGATGGCAAGGCTGGCCATGATTGGCCTGAGCAGGATCGGCAGTTCGACGTGCAACAAAGCCTGCCAACCGGGTCGTCCCAGTGCGAGTGCTGCCTGCCGGTAACGCGGATCGAGGCTCAAGAGCGGTCCTCGCAGGCTCAAATAGGCGTAGGCAGCTGTAAACAGCACATGCCCCCACAGGGCAAGCAGCCACGGCGAAAGTTGCAGCACCGTCAAATCAAGCAACAGCAGCGCGGGGATCAAAGTCATTTGCGGGATCAGCAGCGGCGCAATGGCAAAAACCGTCCATCCAAAACCGTGATTTCCAGCTGGTTTTACACGACGTTCGGTCAGCAAGAACATCAGTGCAAGCCCCAGACCGATGAGCGATGACGCCAAAGCCAGCCAGAGGGTGTTGAGGCTCTCGACAGACCAAAACCCTCGGGCCCAAACCCAATCCAGCCCTGTCCACTTCTGTGGCCAAGCCGCTGGAAACCGCCAGCGTTGGGCAAAGGCCCACAGAACCAACCCGGCCAAGGCTACCACGGTCAACAGCACAGCCAGACGCCCAAGAACGCCGCAAATGCCTAACCCCAAGCCAGCGATGCTGTCCCGCCGTCCGTTGCTGGCCCAATGACGCCCGGCGCTTTGCAGGCCCAGAGCAAGCGCAGCAAATCCCAGTAAAGCGATGGCTGTGTATGCCGCCAGATGCAGGCTCAAAGCCAACCCCAGCCGCCACCCTTCAGGACTTGGGTCCGACAGCTTGGCGAGTGCTAACACCGACAGCGGTGCCGGTGTCGTGGGACCAAGCACGCTGGCCATATCCACCGCTGACATGCCGTAAATAAAGGCGATGACAACCGGAAGCGCCATAACCCGTGCCAGTTGAGGAACCACCACTTTCAAAAATGCTGTGCGATGGCTGTAACCAAGGGCAAGCGCGGCGCGCAGCAAGGGTTCAAGGCTTTCTCGACGGCTGGCACTGACCGCGAGAAGGACGATGAACGGCAGTTCTTTCAGAGCAAGCCCAACGGCGAGTGATAGCCCCCATGGATCTTGGCTGAGGCTGAACAGCGGCGGTCTGTCAAAGCCAGTCATCCATGGTGAAATAAGCCGCAAAAACCAGCCCGACGGTGCAACCAGAAAGGCCAGTCCAACGGCCATGGCCGCATGCGGGGTGGCGAGCAAGGGCGGCATGGTCAGGCGCAGCCATCGACCGCGACGACCTGCGACCCCGGCGAGCAACGCCAGTGCCAATACGATGGCCAAACCGGTTCCAAGGCTGGCAGAAATCAGCGCGACGGCGACTGATTTCCAGTATCCGGGAACCGTAAAGCCCTCTAGCAGCGCAGCCCCGCCGCTGAGAACCAGCAACAGGGGCACCGCCAGAAGGGCAGGAAGCGTGACCAATCCCAGCAGGGGAACGGCTGGGATGACGGAACTCAGGGGCCTGAAACCGGTCAGGAGCCGTACCGCTGGGTCCATGCGACCTCAAGGGCATCGGTCCAAGAAGGATGCGGTTCAGGCAGGACCGGGCCGACCGAAACGGACAGACCGTTGGTTGCCTCTAGCAGGGAGTCTTGCTGTTCCGCGGTCAGGTTGCTTTCATCCAGTACAGTCGCGTCGCCCCATGCTTCCAGGCTTTGCTTTCGGATTTGTGCTTCCGGGGTCATCAGGAAGTTCGCAAAGACCTGCGCCGCCGCTGAAACACTCGAGTTGAACGGGATCGCGACAAAGTGGGTGTTGCCGATTGAGCCACCGTCAAACCCTTGAACCACCGTTGCTGCATCAAGCGTGTCTGCCGCCACCAGTGCTGGGCCTTCGAGCGGGAAGAACGACAAGGTTGCTGCTGTTTCTCCATCGCTCAGCAGTTGCTGTGCTGCTGGCCCGGATGCCGGGAAATTCTCGCCACGCTGCCAAAGGTTCGGATGCAAGGCATCCAGAAAGGCCCAAACCGGCGCGGTCACGGCTTCAAAGTCAGACGCGGCTGCGTCGCTGTAGAGGGCTTCCGGCTGGTTCGACAGCGTCAGCGTGACTTGTTTCAAGAAGGTGGTGCCCAGAAAGTTTGGCGGCTGAGGGTAGGTAAAGCGCCCCGGGTTCCTCGCCGCCCAATCCGTGAGCGCCCTTAAGTCGGTGGGGAAGTCTGGTGCCAAAGCACCGTCAACAATCACGTTGAACTGCGCCATGCCCCAGGGGGCTTCCAAACCATCAGTCGGGGTCTGGAAGTCCAGAACAGTGGTCGGCTTTCCGACAACATCGACACCGGCAAAGGCCGGCACCTGATCTGCCCATGGGCCGAACAGCAGGCCTTCGCGCTTCATGGTCGCGAAGTTTTCCCCGTTGATCCAGATGAGATCGATGGAACCGCCCTCGTCCTTACCCGCCTGTTTCTCAAGCCGCACGCGATTCACAGCCTCTGCTGTGTCGGCGAGCTTCACATGCCGGACGGTAACGCCAAAGTCTTGTTGCACTCGCTCACCTGCCCATTCGATGTAGGCATTGATACGCTCGTCACCGCCCCAGGCATTGAAGAACAGGGTCTGACCAGAAGCTTCGGCCAGCGTGTCCTCCCAGCTTTGAGCCAAGGCCCCGATGGACGTGACGCAATTGACGGTTAACGCGGCAAGGATGGTATGGAGAAGTCGGAGTTTCATGATCGTGGACGCCTACTATTTCGATCTGGAACGGGTGTGAACCGATAGATTTGTATCATAAGTGCGATTTAGGACGTTGCAGGGTCTAAGCCAAGCCCAGATCGACATCGCACACCGCTCCGTGAAGCGCCTTGAAGCCCAACGCATCGCAGTGTCGGCACATCGCGGTAAAAGGCCTTGGCGCGGCTTGAGTGACGGACCGGAACAGAGATGATGGAAATGTCAGTCAGAGCCATTGAGTCCTCGCGAGAAAGAGACGTAACAAGTGTCGCAAAACGGAAGACGACAATCTGTGACCATGCTACGCGATTTTTCGGATTTTCAACACGCAACATGCGCTCATGGGAGGAGCCGGGATGAAAGTTGGTTTTATTGGTTTGGGCAACGTTGGGGGCAAGCTTTCGGGCAGTCTGCTGCGCAACGGCTTCGATCTGACAGTCCGCGATCTGGATAAGTCCATCGCCCAGCCTTTCCTCGACCAAGGAGCCAAGTGGGCGGAAAGCCCAAAAGCCATGGCCGAGCAGGTGGATATGCTTATCACGTGTCTGCCGTCTCCCGCTGCCAGCGCAGCCGTCATGGAGGCTGAAGACGGTATTCTCGCCGGTTTGCGTCCCGGAACCATCTGGGCCGAGATGAGCACGACGGACGAAAGCGAAGTCCGCCGCTTGGGCGACTTGGTAAAGGCCAAGGGTGGCGAGCCGATTGATTGTCCCGTATCCGGTGGTTGCCACCGGGCTGCCACGGGTAACATCTCCATCTTTGCTGGCTGCTCCCGCGAAACCTTTGAGCGGGCCTTCCCCGTGATTCAATCGCTTGGCCGTCGTATTCTTCATACCGGTGATCTTGGCTCTGCCAGCGTGCTCAAAGTGATGACGAACTACCTTGCCACCGCCAATCTGGTGACCCTGTGCGAGGCACTGGTCACCAGTAAATTGGCCGGTATGGACCTGAACACGACCTACGAGGCCATTCGGATTTCCAGTGGAAATTCGTTTGTCCACGAAACCGAAAGCCAAGTGATTCTCAACGGCTCCCGCGACATCAACTTCACCATGGATCTGGTTCGCAAAGACATCGGACTGTTCCAGTCGATTGCTGAGCGGGCCGGGCTGGATCTGGAAGTCTCCCCCCTGCTCAATGAAATCTTTGCTGATGGTGAAAAGCGCTACGGACCCCGCGAATGGTCGCCGAATATCATCAAACGCTTGGAAGACGCTGCCGGGATCAACGTTCTGGCCGATGGCTTTCCCGCAGATATGGTTGACGACGAACCGGAGTTTCCCGGCTGGGAGGTCGTGCCAAAGGGCTTGACCCGCAAACCTCTGGTCGCACCGCCGGAAGGCGTTGAGTAATGGCAGAGGAAAAGTCTGCGGGGGTTGCGGCCTTTGCTGTCGAAGACCCGCGCGAGGCCGATGTTTGCCTGCTGATTGAAGAGCTGGATGCCGAAATGGGCCAGCTCAAGACTTGCGGAAACTGTGAACTCAGCAGTGCGGAGGAGCTGGCGCAGGACTATGTCCAGTTCCTCGTAGCGCGCTACCACGGCCACCCCATCGCGTGCGGGGCCTTGGTGATCAAAGATATCGATTGGGCGGAAATAAAGCGCATGTATGTGCGCCCCGTTGTTCGGGGCAAAGGCCTGTCCCGAGCTTTGCTCAGCAACCTGCTCGCCATGGCCCGCACGCGTGATCTACGAACCGTACGCCTGGAAACCAGCATAGGCCAGCCTGCGGCGCTTAGCCTGTATCAAAGCGCCGGGTTTGAGCCCTGCGACCCTTATGCAGAGCATCAGGCGGAAGCGGGCCCAGAAGCCGTATTTATGGAGTTGAAGCTCTAGACGCTTCTATTATTGCTACTCCGGGTACTTTCGCTCACTCCGGCGAATTCGGGTCTGCAGCATGGAAATGACGCCGGCTTCCTCGTCCTCTCGGTATGCGCGCTCAATCGCCGAGCGGAAATCAGCAACAAGGTTCAGCCCAAAGACGGATACGTCGGAAATCTTGCTTACCCCGTCGTCGTCTACAACCGTCCACTTCACTTTGTAATTTTTGCCGTGCGTGAACACGTTTGATTCCATGATCGTCGCAGTTTGTGACCGATTTTCGCGCACAAGATCGACGGAGAAGGTCGTCTTCGGCTCGTAAAGGGCGAAGATGTCCAGAATGAACTCGGCAACGACGTTTTCGATCAGCAGATCAAACGTACGACGCTTGGACGTGCTGAATTTCCGCAGGAAAGGCCCTCCGGCCTTTTCACCCATCAGCTTTGTTGCAAAGCGGCTTTTCGTGACGGATTTGGCCCATTCCCGACGTGTGGACCAGTCGTCACTGACCCCATTGAGCGCGCCAAAAAGCTCAAAAGCATCATTCGCGATCTCTGTAATAATCGCTGCGGGGTCTTCATCGTTGGTCGCAATAGCCAGTGAAGGTGACAATCCAGCCGCTAAAAACCCGCCAACACCCATAAAAAGCGCCTTTCGGCGAGTGAGGTTGCCTACATCAATCATGTTTAGTTCCCAGGAATCTCCGCACAACGACGCGCGGCTAAGCTGTTACATGATGCCTTTTGTATTGAAACCCAAGCCCAAAGAGAAAGAATATTCTCGTGATCGAACATGAACAGTAAATTGAAATAGCTTAATTTATTGCTTTCAAGAGCTGTCTGGCGGCATGTTTGGGGTCAGATTGGCTCGTTATCGCGCTTACGACCGCAAATCCCACTACTTCCGTGGTTTTTAGCAGGTTGCAATTTTTTTCATTGATCCCCCCGATTGCTACCGCAGGCAGCGAAACGCCATCGATGATGGCGGCAATTCCAGCAGCACCCAAGGCGGTTCCAGCGTCCGATTTTGTTCCCGTGGGGAAGGCAGGACCAACGCCAATGTAATCGACAACAGTGTTGTTGCTCATCGTGAGTTTATCCAGCCGCGCACGCTCTTGAGCCGTCCCGACGGACCAACCAATGATGGCGTCGGAGCCGAGGTATTGGCGGGCCTCCAAGGGGTCCATATCGTCTTGCCCCAGATGCACGCCATCAGCATTGAGGGCGCGAGCCAGTTCGACATCGTCATTGATCAGAAACGGCACGTTGAGCGCTTTTGCACGTTGGTGCAGACGTTGGACCGCCTCCCGTCGCACGGGAAGAGGGGCATCAGCGGTCTTTGATTTGTCGCGCCACTGGACGCAGGTAACCCCGCCCGCAACAGCCTGCTCCAGCAGATCCAGCGCATTCTGGTCCGCTGCCAAGTCTTGCGGACCAAACACCAGATATAGTCGCAAAGCGGATTCAGGCAGACGTGGCACTGTAAAATGCATCGAGCAGCGCGACCTTGAAGCTGCCCGGTCCTTTTGCAGATTGAGCGGCATGGTCCGCTGCACCGCTCATGAGGTGCAGGGCGGCTACAGCGGCCTCGAACGGTTCATCCGACACGGCGAGAAAGGCGGCGCACAGAGCGCCTGCTACACAGCCGGTTCCCGTGATTGATGCCATCATAGCGTCGCCGCCTGTGAGACGCACAATTCGATCCGCTGAGACCACGTAGTCGGTTGCGCCCGTCATGGCGACAACGGTTTTGTACTTCTCGGCCAGTAAACGGGCGACGCCAGCGGCTTCCTCGGGGGTGACGAGACTGTCCACGCCTTCGACAACACCGGCCTGACCACCCAGAGCCAGGATTTCACCAGCATTGCCACGAATGATACCCGGCTTAAGCCCAAGCACCTGAGCAGCAATGTCCTCACGAAGCCGGGTTCCGCCCGCACCAACCGGGTCAAAAACCCACTTTTTGGCGGTTTTGGCTGCCTTTACGTAGGGGTCGGGAGACTGGGGGACGCCCATGTTGACCAGAACAGCCGAGGCTGCACCGGCGATGGTTTCGATCTCCGCCAGTCCATTGGCCATGATGGGTCGAGCCGAGACTGCGTTGAGGGCGTCGGCGACAAAATTCATGGTGACCGGGTTCGTGACGCAATGAACCATCGGACGTTCGGCTTTCAGCCGCGGGAGCAGGGTGCCAATGCTCGACATCAGCTCTGAACCTCGCTCCACGCCGACAACGTTGAAACCGCTCGGTCGTAAGACTGGGAAACCTTGCGGGTCATTGCATCGGTGGCGGCGAAATCGGCGAGGATAACCTCAGCCGCCTGCCGTGCTGCGAGGACGATCTCAGCAGGCATCGAATGAACATTTGCGCCTTCGGTGCGCAGGGCATCAAGCGCCTGCGCATTGAACCATGTTGCTTCGGCCAAGCCCACGTCATTTTCAGCGTCGCATGCACTTTGGACAGCCGCTTGTAAGTCGGGCGTCAGGCTGGCCCAAAGGTTGGCGTTGATCAGCGCTTCAGCGGTTCCATTGGGTTTGTTAAAGCCCGGGAAATAGTAGTTGTCGGCAACCTGATTAAAGCCCAGACCACGGTCTGAGAAAGGGCCGAGGAACTCGACCGCATCAATTGCACCGGACTGGAGCGCGCTGAAGATTTCCGAAGGCGGTAGCGTGACGGTTGCAGCGCCAAGCTGACGATAAATTTCACCGCCAAGCCCCGCCGTCCGGATCCGAACGCCTTTCAGATCCGAGAGGCTTGTCAGCGGAGATTTGAACCACCCCGCCATATTAGCCCCTGAGTTGCCCGCGAGCAGGGGTTTGACGTCTAGCGGCCCATAAGCTTCGTCCCACAACGCCTGACCGCCACCAAAACGGATCCAGGCATTGTGCGCGCTGGGGTTGAGGCCGAAGGGAATGGTGGTGAAATAGGCGGCTGCTGCGACCCGGCCCGCCCAGAAGAATGACGCCGTGTGAGCCATCTCAGCGGTGCCGCCTGCGACGGCATCCAGAACGCCAAAGGGCGAGGTCAATTCACCGGCACCGAGCACCTGCACCTCGATCTTGCCTTCGGTCACCGTTGTGATGCGCTGTCCCAAACGGTCGGCGGTTGTGCCGGGCCCCGCGCTTCCCTTGGCCCACGATGTGACCATGCGCCACCGCTGACGGCCCTGGCTGATTGCCGGACGGGACAGCGCGCTGGTCCCCACCAGAGCAGCGCTGGCGGACAGGGCTACGCCGGTGACACTTGAGCGTTTGAGGAATTGGCGACGTGATTGGGTTTTGGCGCTCATGATTTCAGGTCTCCCTCCGCTGGCATGATCCAGATCCGGTTCGATGGGTATGATCTCAGCCGCTTTTCTTTCGGTCGGGTATTTCTATCCCAACCAGCGGCACCCCAGACATACGTTCCCATGACAGCCCCAATCGGCCCTGTCAAACGCCCAGTGAGCGGCATTGTCCTCCAAACTTGCAGGGCTGGACCCGATTTCAAATGGCTTGTCGACTTAAGCGGGCGCGGTATGGTTTCGACCACTCTCAAACCAAGCATCTCCTAAGTGACCAACATCGAGGATATTTCGTCATGGCCCTGATTGCCGACCGTCTGAGCCGCATCAAACCTTCCGCGACAATGGCGGTGACCCAGAAGGCGCAGGAAATGCGCGCCGCTGGTCACAACGTGATTGGGCTGGGCGCTGGTGAGCCGGACTTTGATACGCCAGAGAACATCAAGGATGCCGCCAAGGCGGCGCTGGATGCGGGTAAGACGAAGTACGCGCCCGTCGGTGGTCTGCCTGCGCTGCGTGAAGCCATTGCGCAAAAGTTCAAGCGCGAAAACGGACTGAACTACGA
>JBMZBW010000058.1:0-15015 GCA_049612785.1 Alphaproteobacteria bacterium
CGCACCGGGCGCGGTGAAGCGCGGCGGATATAGAGCGTGATGTCAGTGGCCGTATCGTGCCCGCCGGGATCCATCTGGGAGGGAACAGCGCAGGCGATCAGCAAGCCATCGCGGTCGGCGAAGCAGGTTTCATGGGCACCGCGGGCGGAACCTTCACCAAACAAGCGCGCGGCTTTGGCGTGCGCGAGGTCAAAACCGGCCTTGGCCAAAGCGCGAGTGACCCGCGCGCCAGACCCGTCCGGGCTGGCTAAAGCAGCAGCGATACCCGCCGCCGGGCCGCTGGGCTTGAGCGACAGCGCGCCGAGGTCGGAATTACCGTCGGGGGCGAAAAAGACGACTTCTGCGGGCTGCATACCGTCGCGATCCACGAGCGTGATCTCGTCGCCCTTGAACACCTCCACCGAGCGCGTGCCGCCTGCCGGAATGGGGTGGCGTTCCACACCCTCTGGCAGGATGGGCAGGCCGGGATGGATGATCCCTGCCCGCTCTGTGGGTCTTTCGAAGGCTTCCAAGCCGGTCGCACCGAATACCATTGCGCGCTTCTCCTGCTGTCCGTGCGGTGGGCGCTTAGCCCAGCCCCAGCGCCTTTTTCCGACGCTTGGCCCATTCGAGGATGGCCATGTCGAAGGTCAGCGCCATCAGCGATACGTTGATGCCCAGCACGATGTTCTTGCCCAGGTCCGTCCCCGCCAGCGTGCGCTGCAGCTCCTGCCCCAGATCCTGCGTGCCGATGAAGGCGGCGATGATGACCATGAAGAAGGCGAACATGATGGCTTGGTTGAACCCAACGGCCATGGTCGGCAGCGCCAGCGGCAAGCGCACACTGAGCAGCTTTTGCAGCGCATTGGCCCCTGACATATCGGCGGCTTCGGTCATCTCGGGCGGCACGGCGCGCAGCCCTTCGATGGTGTAGCGGGTCAGCGGGACCATGGTGAAAATCACGATGGAGAACACGACGGCCACATCATTGACGCCAAACAGCATGATCGCCGGGATCAAGTAGATGAATGAGGGGAAGGTTTGCGCTGAATCACAGGTCAGCAGCACCCAATTCGAGAACCGCTTGGAATTCGACGCGGCGATGCCCAGCGGAATACCCAGCAGCATGGAAATCGTCACAGCAGAAATCACGGTGTACAGCGTGATCACGGAGCGATCCCACCAGCCGGAAAACGCCACGATGATGAAGAAAATCGTCGCATAGATCGCAGGACGGCGGCCCCCGAGCCAATAGGCCAGCGCCACAATCACCATGATAAACGCCGGTGTCGGTACCCACAGCAAGGCATTACGGAACGGGATCAGCACCTTCACGTTCAGGAACCAGCGCAACCACTCGGTCACGGCCTGAATAGCGTCAATTTCCAGAACGCCCTTGATCCAGCGGTCGATCTCGCGGCCTTTGGACCACGACTGCTTGCGCCCGACTTCGTTCAGGATCTCGAAGGAAGGCAGGTGAGAGACAATGTAGAAGACAGCAAAAGCGCCCAAGCCCAGCAGCAGCAGGAAATGACGCTGCCACCACGGAGTATCACGCTCCCAATGCTTGGGCTGCTTGACCACCCACGCCTTGGACAGGCGGTCCAGCGTGATGGCCAGAAGAACAATCGTCACCCCGATTTCGAACGAGCGACCAAGCTTGAAGCTGTTCATCATGGCCAGCAGCTTGGCCCCAAGGCCCGGCATGCCGATAAAGGCCGTCAGAACCACCATCGCCAGACACAGCATAATGACCTGGTTCACGCCAACGAGGATCTCTGTTCGAGCAGCGGGAATATATACGCGGGTGAGCATCTGCAACCGGGTGCAGCCGGACATCTTGCCCGCCTCGACCACGTCAGGGCTGACCTTTTGCAGGCCCAGTGTCGTCATCAGGATCATCGGCGGTATCGCGTAGATGATCGTGGCGACGGCGGCGGCGGTCGGACCCACCTTGAAGAAGATAACGGCGGGCAGAAGGTAGGTGAAGAACGGCAGGGTCTGCAGCACACTGAGGATCGGCTTGATCGCATTGTCGACCCACCGCCACTGCCACGCTGCGATACCCAGCAGAAGACCAATCATAAACGCAATCGGCGCGGCAACCACCAGAACCGACATGGTCTGCATGGCGATTTCCCACTGGCCGATCATTGCGGTCCAGACAAAGGTTCCCCCAGCCAGTAAAGCCATCCGCCAGCCGCCAAGCCAGAACCCGAGAACGGCCATTCCCGCCGCCACTGCTGACCATGGAATGGGGCCAATGCTTTCAATGAACAGGAACGACATCCGGTTCAGATAGGGAAAGCGATTCTTGCCGTAGAGAATATTGGCGGTGGCATCGAGCAGGTATTCCAGACCTTCCGCTATGGTCCGGGTGACATAAATCAGCCCCAGATCATTCTGGACAAAGGCAAAAACGGCATCGAGAATTTCTGCGGTCGGCGGGATGGCGGCTTCGGGCAAACGAACGAGCCACGCAGGTAACACCCCAATCGAATGCGCGACCATGAGCAGCGCGGAGATGACCAGCAGCGCCGCAGGAACACTCTGCACACCGGACCGGGCAAGTGAAGCAACAGATGTGTCTGCGCGGGCAACCATCAGCCTTCAGCCCCCAGCAGAATATCCAAAGCATGCTGACGATTGATGACACCAACCGGCGTGCCGTCCTTATCCTGCACAGGCATATTGGCGCGGGAGTCGTTCATCAGTTGTCGCGCGAGGCTTTGGATCGAGGCATCGGCGTCCAGCGCCTGACCTTCGGCAGATGCACCTGCTGCGGTGGATGCGGCCAGAGAACCAGCAGTAACAACGCGAGCCTTGTCGATGTCTTCGGTAAATTTGCGCACGTATTCGGTCGCAGGGTTCATTACGATTTCGCCGGGTGTCGCGCACTGTTCAACCGCGCCATCCTTCATGATCGCAATGCGGTCAGCCAGACGCAGCGCTTCATCGAAATCGTGGGTAATAAATACAACCGTCTTTCCCAGCATCTCCTGCAGGCGAAGGAACTCATCCTGCATCTCCCGGCGGATCAGTGGATCGAGAGCGGAAAACGGCTCGTCAAGGAACCAGATATCCGGCTCAATCACCAGTGATCGTGCGATGCCAACGCGCTGCTGCTGACCACCGGAAAGCTCGCGCGGGAAGTAATCTTCACGCCCGGAAAGACCAACCAGATCAATGACTTCCAATGCGCGTTCGCGACGTGTAATCTTGTCTTGGCCCCGCATCTCAAGCGGAAAGGCGACATTGTCTAGCACAGTTCGGTGAGGCAGCAGCCCAAAGGATTGGAACACCATCCCCATTTTTCTGCGGCGCAGGTCGATGAGCTGTTTCTGGCCCAGAGACATGATGTCCTGTCCTTCAACCTCAATCGTCCCACCCGTGATTTCATGCAGGCGGCAGAAACACCGCACCAATGTTGATTTACCCGAGCCAGACAAGCCCATGATCACCAACATTTCACCACGACCCACGTCGATAGAGACGTCTTTTACGCCTGCGATGTATCCATCCTGGCGAATGTCTTCAAAACTTCGGTTTGGCTCCATGGACTGGAGGTAACCCTTTGGGTTTGACCCAAACAATTTCCAGACATTCTTCGCGGATATAACAGGCGCACCTTGAGTCATGGTCTTTTTCTTTCCCAGAGAAAGACACCGCTCCAGCCTCTTGACCAGAGCGGTGCCATAGAAGGTTCAAGCTATGAACCGACTATTACATACAAGAGTCAATCCAAGGCTGAACGACACCGCCGTTCGCAGCCAGCCACTCTTCAGCCGCTTCAACAGGCTCAAGGTCGTCGGTATCAACGAGCTTAGCCATTTCAGCGATCTGTGGGTTGGTGAAGGAAATCTTGGTCAGAACACAGTAAGCGGTTGGCCACTTGTCCTTCATGCCGTCCCAAGCTGCTTTCTTCAGGTAACCGTTTGCAGGGTTACCACAGTCGTACAGCTCTTCCTTGTTCGGGCCCTTGGTTGGGTCGGTGTCACAGCCGTCTTCCCATGTTGGGAATTCAACGAACTCACCTGGCCATACAGCTTCAGCAAAGTTTGGCGTCCAGTTGAAGACCAGAACCGGCTTGCGGTCAGCTTCAGCAGCGCCAATTTCTGCCCACAGTGCAGCAGCGGAACCAGCGTTAATAACGGTGAAGTTCAGGCCGAGTGCAGCCGCGCGCTCCTGACCGTGCTTCAACCAGTCAACCGGACCATCGAGGTAACGGCCTTTGTCGCCGGTTTCAGCGGTCGCGAAGACTTCAGCACAGTCGTTCAAAGCTTCCCAGCTTGGCAGACCTGGGCAAGACTCCTTGGTCCACATTGGGTACCACCAGTCTTCACGGGTCACAGCATCGTGGTCACCCGCATCGTGCAGGCCACCCTTGGACAGAGCCTCACGGAAAGATGCACCGAATGCGCCTTCCCAAACTTCGAGCTCCAGCGCAACGTCACCAAGACGTACTGATTCGTAAACGGCCTGGGAGTCCGTTGTTACAAATTCCACGTTCAGGCCCATGCCTTCGTACATCTGACCAACAACGTTGGACATAACGATCTGACTGGACCAGTTGTGGATTGGAATAATGATTGGGTCACTGGAATCTTCTGCGAAAGCCACACCCGGAGCGAGGACAACCGCAGCAGCAGCCATCGTCTTCATCAAGGATTTCATTCTCTCTTCTCCTGTAATCGCTGCCGAAAACCACTCCAGCAGCTCGTGGCGTAAAAAGAAGTTTCGGCCCAGACACGTGCGCCATGAGCGTTCGGTGTAGGCCAAGGCATGGGGTCTCTCACCGCCCCACACCCTCCAGCTAAGCCGGATTTCCGGCAGCGCCTGAAGGAAACTTTTTTCACGCTTAAGAAACTTTATCCAAGTTTTTCACTGTATGGCAACTATTTTTCTTGAGAATCTAATTTCTCTATCCCGATTGCCGAAGTCTTTTGCGTGCACCAGATGGCGTTTCACCAAAATGTTTTCGGAATAAAGTCGTGAAATGCGCGGAAGATGAAAAGTCGAGGGCGTAAGCGATTTCCGTCACCGACAGGCTGCTTGACCCCAGCAGATCACGCCCCGTTTCCAGGCGAAGGGTCATGGCCAATTTCATAGGCGTCGTCCCAATATCCTCCTGAAATCGGCGGGTAAGTTGGCGTTTGGACAGGTTGCAGTTCCGCGCCACGTCCTCAAGGGAAAAGCTGTCACCCAGACTGTCTTGCATGAATTGGATCGCGGCCTGAACGTGCTTGTCGCGGGACCCGAAGCGCGCCGCAACGCTTCCTCGCTGCGGGCGTGTAGAGGCGCGGATGTCCGTGTGCAGAAACCAATCACTGACCTTTTGCGCAAAATCGGCCCCGTGATCATTGGAAATCATCGCATGCATCATATCCGTCGGTGCGATTCCCCCGGCACAGGTCAGCCTGCGACGATCCCGAACATATAGGGCGCGTGAGACCATAAGACTGGGAAACATGGAGATCAGCCGCTCGCGATGCTCCCAATGTACGGTCATGCGATACCCCGCCATGACCCCTGCCCGCGCGAGGATAACAGGGCCACCGCTGACCCCGCAAAGCGTCGCCTCGGCATCATCCTGCTCCCGAAGCCAATCAAACAGGTTCCGGTCCATGACCGCAAAGGGATCACCCCCAGCGACCACAACGATGAACTCCTGCTTTCCTGCCCCGCGAAGGGGAACAGCACCGGGGATCTGCAGCCCGACCGAAGATCGCCCACTGACAGCCGTTGACAGGAAGTCCAGCTCATACAGGGTTTCACCTGCAATCAGGTTTGCTGCGCGCAAAGGTTCAATGGTTGACGCCATCGACATCAGCGAAAACCCGCCAATCCCAACAATTCCCACGCGGCGTGTTGCGGTCGTCACTTGTTGTCTTCTTTCGTCCAAATCGGTGCTTGTCTCTTTTGTTAAAAGAAACTGCACTTTTTTGGAATACTTGCCAGAGTGGTGACGGTTAGCTCACTCCACGATTTATCTCATTCTGGAGCGCGCTTGTGCGTTACTCTGCTCTTCGCATTCTTTGGGAAGGCCTGACTGGTAACAAAGGCTGGACCCCCACTTGGCGCGATGCTGAACCAAAGGCCGAATACGACGTTGTGATCGTCGGTGGCGGTGGTCACGGTCTCGCGACGGCTTATTACCTGTCCAAGGTTTACGGCATCACGAACGTAGCGGTCGTTGAGAAAGGCTGGATCGGCGGCGGGAACGTTGGTCGGAACACGACCATCATTCGATCCAACTACATGCTGCCCGGCAACGAGCCGTTCTACGAATTTTCGATGCAGCTGTGGGAAAATCTCGAGCAGGACTTCAACTACAACGCCATGGTGTCCCAGCGCGGCGTACTGAACCTGTACCATTCAGACGCACAGCGGGACGCCTATGCCCGGCGGGGGAACGCCATGCGCATGTTTGGTGTGGACTCCGAGCTGCTGGATCAGGACGGCGTTCGCAAGCTGTACCCAAAACTGAACTACGACGACGCGCGTTTTCCCATTCAGGGCGGGTTGTATCAGCCGCGCGGCGGAACCGTCCGTCACGATGCCGTTGCATGGGGTTACGCCAAAGGCGCGAGTGAGCACGGTGTTGACATCATCCAGAACTGTGAAGTCACAGGAATGGATATCTCCGCCGGTAAGATGACCGGCTTGCAGACCTCCCGCGGTCCCATCCGCGCGAAGAAAGTCGCGGTTTGTGTTGCGGGCTCATCAAGCAAGGTCATGTCCTTCGCCGGTCTGCGCCTCCCCATCGAAAGCCACGTTCTGCAGGCCTTCGTCTCCGAGGCTATGAAGCCGATTATTCCGGGTGTCATCACCTATGGCGCGGGTCACTTCTACCTGAGCCAATCCGACAAAGGCGGTCTGGTCTTTGGCGGCGATATCGACGGCTACAACTCCTACGCCCAGCGCGGCAACCTGCCGGTGATCGAGGACGTGTGCGAGGGCGGCATGTCGCTGATGCCGTCGCTTGGTCGCGCGAAGGTCGTTCGCTCGTGGGGCGGTATCATGGACATGTCGATGGATGGTTCACCCTTCATCGACAAAACCAGCATTGACGGGCTCTACTTCAATGGCGGCTGGTGCTACGGCGGGTTCAAGGCGACACCGGCTTCGGGCTACTGCTACGCGCACCTTCTGGCCCGTGACGAACCCCACGATGTTGCAACCGAATACCGACTGGACCGCTTCAAGCGCGGTGCCATGATCGATGAAAAAGGGGTCGGCGCACAGCCGAACCTCCACTAGGGCTCAGCACAATGATCATTAATCACCCCCTGCTTGGTCCGCGCGATGCGGCAGAATTTGTCTACCTTGGCGATGCATCCCTGATTAACCGTCCTGACGGCGAGCAGGACGGCGCTGCGGAGGCCTTTTACGAATACCAGTACCTGCGCGACAATCCGGCGGGTCTGCATGAAGAGCTGTGGTTTCATGAGCAAGGCGACCGGTCCTGGCTGGTTGTAACGCGTGACACCACCACCCACGAAATCACCGAAGTGAGACTGGCGCGCGATGTGGCGCTGGAGCGGGGACGCGGAGCATGAGCCAGACCAATCGCCTTGAGAGCACCGGCCTTGTCGATACCTCCCAAACCCTGAAATTCACCTTTAATGACACCGCCTATGAGGGGCATCCGGGCGATACGCTCGCCTCTGCGCTCATCGCCAATGACGTCAAGCTCGTTGCGCGGTCGTTCAAGTATCACCGGCCTCGCGGCATTTTCACGGCGGGTTCAGAAGAGCCGTCAGCGCTTTTCATGCTTGGTCGAGGCGGTACGCAGGAACCGAACGCACGCGGCACAGTCACGGAAGTTTTCCACGGTCTCGAAGCCCGTTCCCAAAACCATATCGGAAGTCTTGAAAACGATCTGATGGCCGTAAATGACTGGTTTTCAGCGTTTTTGGGGGCTGGGTTCTACTACAAAACCTTCATGTGGCCGCGCGCCTTCTGGGAACGGGTTTACGAACCCATCATTCGCCGCGCCGCTGGTCTGGGTGCCTTGAGTGGCGAACACGACACGGGGTCCTATGACAAGGGTTTCCTACACTGCGACGTGCTGGTCATCGGAAGCGGCCCATCCGGGCTTCAGGCTGCTTTGACCGCGGGGCGTGCCGGTCTGCAAGTGCTGCTGGCTGAACAGGATTTTGTTTTTGGTGGCTCTCTGGCCGGTCACGCGGGCCACGATTGGTTGGCCAAAGTCATAGCGGAGTTGGAAAGCCTGCCCAACGTGCGAATGATGAACCGGTCATCGGTCTTTGGCACCTACGATCATGGCATCTATGGCATGTTGGAGCGCAAAACCGACCACATCGCGCACCATACCGACACGCCGCGTCAGGTGCTGTGGCGGGTTTATTCCAAGCAGGCGATCATCGCCACCGGCGCAACCGAGCGCCCCATCGCCTTCGCCAACAATGACCGCCCCGGCATCATGCTCGCAGGCGCAGTTTCCACCTACATCAACCGCTTTGGCGTGACACCGGGTCAAAAGATCGTGGCCTTTGGCGCGGACCAGGCTCAGCTCAACGCGCTGGCAGCGTCTGCGGCGGCCCAAGGCGTTGAGGTGCGTGTGCTCACCCCCAATGAGCAGGTGATCGACACGGCTGGGCGCAAGGCTTTGTCGTCCGTTCTGCTGAACACGGGCGAGCGGGTGCACTGTGATGCCCTCGCCGTTTCCGGCGGCTGGAGCCCGAATGTTCACCTGACATCGCACCACCGGTCTCGCCCGCAGTGGAACGACACGATCCAAGCTTTTGTTCCGGCAGATCATCTGCCTGCGGGTCAAATTCCAGCGGGTTCGGCAAAGGGGCACTTCGCCTTGTCTGATTGTCTGTCCAGCGGAGAAGACGCAGCGATCACGGCGGCTGAGGCGCTGGGGACATCTGCTGCGCGTGGCACCCTGCCTGATGTCGGACCGAGCAGCACAGACCCGGTGAAATCAATCTGGACCGTTTCCGGCGGCAAGGGTCGCGCCTGGGTCGATCTGCAAAACGACGTCACCACCAAGGACGTAAAGCTCGCCTTTCAGGAAGGTTTCCGCTCGGTGGAACACCTCAAGCGCTACACGACGCTTGGTATGGCGACCGATCAGGGTAAGACCTCAAACGTCCTTGGCCTTGCGATCATGGCCGAGATGACCGGGGCTTCGATTGCGGAAACCGGAACCACGATGTTCCGCCCACCCTACCAGCCTGTCGCCATGGGCGCTTTGGCTGGACGGTCTCGCGGCAAGCACTTCAAGCCGACACGACTGACGCCCTCGCACAAGTGGGCTGAAGAACAAGGCGCGGTCTTTGTCGAAACCGGCAACTGGTTGCGCGCGCAGTGGTACCCCAAGCCGGGTGAGACCACATGGCGCGAAAGCGTTGACCGCGAAGTTCTGGCGACCCGCAACGGGGTTGGCGTCTGTGATGTCACCACGCTCGGCAAGATCGATATTCAGGGGCGCGATGCCGCTGCCTTCCTGAACAAGGTCTATGCCAACGCTTTTGCCAAGCTACCCGTCGGCAAAGTCCGGTATGGCCTCATGCTGCGTGAGGACGGCATCGTGAAGGATGACGGCACCACGGCGCGACTGTCCGAAACGCACTTCGTGATGACCACCACGACAGCAAACGCTGTTTCCGTGTTTCGGCACCTTGAGTTCTGCCGCCAGTGCCTGTGGCCCGGAATGGACGTGCAACTGATTTCCGCGACCGAGCAATGGGCACAGTTTGCCGTTGCGGGACCAAAGTCGCGGGCATTGCTCGAACGGGTGATTGATGAGCCTTACGACATCTCCAACGAGGCTTTTCCGTTTATGGCTTGCGGAGAAATGACCGTATGCGGCGGCACGCGCGCCCGCCTGTTCCGGATCTCCTTTTCCGGTGAAATGGCCTATGAACTGGCCGTGCCAACACGATACGGCGATGCGCTGATCCGACGGCTCATGGAAGCGGGCGAAGACCTTGGCGTCACGCCCTATGGCACGGAAGCCCTTGGCGTCATGCGGATCGAAAAAGGCCACGCCGCCGGGAACGAACTCAACGGTCAGACCACCGCGCGTGACCTCTCGCTGGGCGGTTTTGTGTCGAAGAAGAAAGACAGCGTGGGTCGCATCCTGTCCGAGCGCCCTGCCCTGAACGCCGATGACGGCTACCGACTGGTCGGCTTCCAGCCTGTGAACCGCAGCGACATGCTGACGGCTGGGGCTCACTTTGTTGATCAGGGCAAGGACGCCACCGCAGCCAATGACCTTGGCTACATGACCTCGGTTGCCTTCTCACCCATTCTTGGCCACTCCATCGGCATCGGCCTGCTCCGCCGTGGCGACGAGCGCAAAGGCGAACGCTTGCGCGCCGTTGATCTGGTCCGGGGTAAAGACGTCGAAGTTGAAGTTGTCTCCGCGCACTTTGTTGATCCAGAGGGGGAACGCCTCCGTGCTTAACGCTCTTCAAGCCACGACACCGCTCGACGGTCGCTCCGTTACAATCGGCAAGACCGCGCTATGGGTTTTGGCCGACCGGCCTTTGTACTCGCTCAGCATTCCTCTGGGCGGCGATTCTGATTTCGAAGCCGCGCTTGCCTCTCACTTCGGGCTTTCAAGGCCCAGGGCTGGCCAGTTTATCGAGGCTGGCGGCTTCCGCCTGTGTGGTTTGGCTCAGGATCAGTTCTTCATGATGGCCCTTGAACCCCAAGCCGCCAACGAAAGCGCGCTCAAAACCAAACTGGGTGATGCCGCTTATGTCACCGATCAATCAGACTCGTGGGTGACGCTGCAACTCAATGGTGAATTGGCCCTCAGCGCTATGGAGCGGATCTGCCCCATCAATTTATCGCCTGACACCTTCACGTCCGGCAGTCTGGCCCGGACGTCGATGGAACATCTTTCAGCGATTGTCATGGCGGAGAACGACGGCGGGTTTACGCTGATCTCTCCGATTTCCAGCGCTGAATCGTTTTGGCACGCGGTAGAATGCTCACTCGTGAATGTGTCCACATAGACACCAAGACTCGGTTTTTCTGCACATTATTGCGCCAAATTTTCACATAGAGAAACTTTTTTTCTTCTAAATATATTTCGGAGTGGTAAAGGTTAGTCCTCGTGTGCGTCAGAGGGGTTAGCAGTGCTTGCTAATATCTCCCGCCATCATCCAGAGAGTTGAAGAGGAGAGTGACAATGGAAGAACAAATTGCTGCACTCACCGAGCAGGTAGCTGCTCTTCAAAGTAGTGCAGGCGTGACCAACACCATGGTCGCTGAAATGTTCTACTACCTGACCATTCCATTGATGGTCATCATCCACGCCGGATTCCTGGCCTACGAAATGGGCGCTTCTCGCGCCAAGAACGTGCTGGCTTCCGGTATCAAAAACATCTTGGCTTTTGCCTACGTCTTACCAGCCTTCTTCTTTATCGGCTGGTGGATCTACTGGGCCATGCCAACAGGTCTACCGACAACAGACGCCGCTTTCGCTTTGCCGTGGTCTGAGTCCATGGGGCCATTCCTGGGCGATAACTCGTCTGGTGTGTTCTGGGGTGCCTTTGCCCTGTTTGCGGCGACCACTGCGTCGATTTTCTCCGGTGCTGTGATCGAGCGTATTCAGACGACGGGCTTTATCATTCTGGCCGTCTTCCTTGGCGCTGTTGCCTGGGTTGTTGCCGCCTCCTGGGGTTGGCATGCAAGCGGCTGGCTGGTCACGAACTTCGGCTACCATGACTTCGGCGCAGCAGGTGTTGTGCACACGGTCGCTGGCTTCTTCGCGCTGGGTGTTCTGATTAACCTCGGCCCTCGTATCGGCAAGTTCAACGCAGACGGTTCTGCCAACCATATCGGCGGCCACAACATGCCGTTTACGGTGACGGGCCTGATGCTGATTATCGTCGGTTTCTGGGGCTTCCTGATGGCCTGTGCGATCTTCCCGGGCGAAGGTTGGTCCTGGTTCTCCGACAACTTTGGCACCATCTACGGCACGCCGACGAACCTGTCTGCGCTTGCCTTTAACATCCTGATGGCCTTCGCAGGCGGTATCATCGGTGCATGGGTCATCACGCGTGATCCATTCTGGATGATGTCCGGTGCGCTCGCTGGCATTATTGCCGGTGCTGCCGGTCTGGACGTTTACTGGCCGCCGCTGACGTTCCTCGTCGCAATGGCTGGCGGTATGCTGCTCAAGCCTGCTGCAGGTGTTCTGGAGCGTTTCGGCATCGATGACGCCGTCGGCGCGGTCACCGTACACGGCACCGTTGGTGTCTTCGGTCTGCTGATGTTCGGCATCTGGGGCGCGGGTTACCCAGCGCTGCAGGGTGAAGGCGTTGCAACCGTAAACTTCTTCGGTCAGCTGATCGGTGCGGTCGTCTGTATCCTGCTGGGTCTGGTACCGGGTTACGTGATCTCTCTGATCCTGAAAATGTTGGGCATGCTGCGCGTTGGCGAAGCGGCGGAACTGGCTGGTTTGGATCCAACTAAAGTTCCAGCTCAGGCTTACCCAGAGGGGATCACCCCTTCTGAGCCTGCAAGCTCCTAATCTTTGAACGAAAGGAAACTTCGCTATGGGTAGTTCCATTACGAACTGGGACGGCGTCGAAGGCGCCATCTTCATGGGCGCTGGCGGCGGAATGCCAGCGGTCTGGGTTTGGATCGCTATTGCAGCTTGCGTTGTGCCACTGATTATCGGTGCCATCGCAGACCGTAAAACGCGCTAAACCGCGACACAGTCTCAATGACAAAAGGGGGAACCGGTTTGGTTCCCCCTTTTTTGTTGCTACAGCTCGGGTTTGGCTCCCTACATCTGCCGGAAACAGGCCAAAACAGCATCCCGTGAAGACTTGGCAATATCGGCGTCAAAGCCGGCTTTTGTCGGCATGGAAAAGTTATGCTTTCCGCCCGCATGAACCACCACATCCACGTTCGGCTTTTCACCCAGTGCCTCGATCACAGGCTGAACCTGCTCCATCGGTACGGTCGGGTCTGCATCGCCGTAGTGCAGGCTGCTCGGTACAGTCAGGCGATCCGTCTCATCAAGGTAAGAGTGAATGCGCGTCCCGTGATAGGTGCCAACGGCATCCGCGCCCAGCCGCGTTCCCCCCAGATAAGCGAACAGGCCACCGAAACAGAACCCAAGAACCGCAACCTTCCCGTTGCAGCGCTCATGCTCGCGCAGTTCATCAAGGGCGTCGGACATGTCCACCAGGCCCTGATCGATGTCATGCTGCTGCATCCGGGCAAAGGCGACCTCTTTCTCGGCTGTGGGGCCAGGAACGGTGCGAAAGAAATAGTCCGGGGCAGCGGTCAGAAATCCGTCTTCGGCCAGAGCCTCAATCAGGCCCTCCATTTCCTTATCTGTCCCAAAAATCGCAGGCATGACCAGAATGGCCGGAAAGGTGCCCTCGCCCGCTGGCACGGACAAGCGCCCGTCATAGCTTTCGCCTTCGCGGGTGGTGAATTTGATGTTTGAACTGGTAACGCCCAAAGCCCTGAACCTCTCTTCTTAGGTGTCGGGCTTCTCCGCCCAACCAGCAAAAATCTTCTCAAGTAAGACCACTGCATAAAACAGCAGAATACCCAGAAAAGCCAAGGCCAAGAGAACCGCAAACATCAGCGGATAGTCCGCATTGATCTTGCCACTGTCGAACAAGTGGCCAAGGCCCATGCCATGAGGCTCAATGATTTCCACAAGATTGGTACCGATGAAGGCGAGCGTAACGGCAACTTTCAGCGCACCGAAGAACTCAGGTAAGGTTTTGGGCAGTGCAATCTTCCAAAACACCGTCAACCGGCTCGCGCCCAGTGCACGAAGGATGTCGCGGTACTCGGTCTCAAGCGTGTTCAACCCCACAGAGACTGAAACAGCAATCGGGAAAAAGCTGATCATGAAGGCCATAAGGACCGTGTTGGTGTTGTCCGCCCCAATGAACAGCAGCGCGATCACCGGCACGACGGTCGCTTTCGGCACCGCGTTAAAGCCCACCAACAGGGGGTAAAGCGCATCCCGAGCAATCCGGGAAAAGCCCATGATCATCCCAATGGCCGTTCCAACCAAAACCGAGATCAACAGGCCCAGAACAGTCCGCCAGAGCGTCTGCCACCCATAGAGCAGGAACAGCTTCCAATACTTCTGATACGCCGAAGTAAGGTCACTGGGCGAGGCCATCTTGTAGTTCGGCCACTGCCGCCACCAGACCAGCAACTCCCACAGGATCAGGAAGATGATAATGGAAACCAGCGGTACAACGATCTGCCGCACAAGTTTGTTGTTCTGCCAGCCCATCACGCCGCCTCCTCCGTCGGAGCCTGACGGCCCTGAGCAATCTGAATTTGTCGGCGCAGCTCAGCAAGGCACTCAACAATCTCAGGCGTGTAGAGGTCTTCGATGGTCCGCTCATGGCTCAGCGGAACCGTCAACCGGTGCTGAATGCCCGCAGGTCGGTCTGACAGGACGATAACTTCATCGGCAAGAAACATGCTCTCGCGCAGATCGTGGGTGATCAGCAAACAGGTAACCCCCTGCTCGATCCGCAGCTTGAACATGATCTGCCAAAGATCTTCGCGGGTGAAAGCGTCGAGCGCGCCAAAGGGCTCGTCAAGGATCAGGACGCTTGGACGATGGATGAGCGCGCGGCACAGAGAGGCGCGCTGGCGCATACCACCAGAAAGCTCAGAGGGCCGCTTGTCTTCAAATCCAGACAGGCCGACCAGTGCGAGCAGGTCATGGGCGCGGGCTTCTGCTTCGTCACGGCTCAACCCGTGGCCGCGAACAATCTCAAGCGGCAGCAGCAGGTTTCGCAAGATCGAGCGCCATTCGAGTAAAACCGGATTTTGGAAGGCCATGCCGACGGTGGGTCGCGGCGATGTAACGGGTTTGCCATCCAGAATAACCCGACCAGCGTCCGGCTTGAGCAGCCCGGAGACAAGCTTGGTCAGCGTTGACTTGCCACAGCCAGAAGGCCCGACAACCGCCGTAAAACCGCCTGGTGCGATGTTGAAGCTAATATCGTTCAGGACCGGTAAGGGTCCTGAATCGGTTGGATAAGCGTGCGTTAC
>JBMZBW010000059.1:0-14840 GCA_049612785.1 Alphaproteobacteria bacterium
ACGGACCCGGCACAGTTGGTGGAAGACTTTGTCTCTGCGCATCAACAGCGCTTTGGCTTCCGGCCCGATACGCGCGACCTGCTGATTGAGATGCTGGAGGTCGAAGGCGTGGGGGAAACCGGACAGGTCGCCGAGCTGACCTTGCCGCTAAAAGCAGGAGAGGCCCATCTGGGTGATGTTGTCATCCACCTCAATGGCCATGACTGCGCCGTTCCGGTCTATGACCGCGATTTCCTGACCCAAGGCCAAACCATCGATGGCCCGATTTTGATTATCGAGAGCACGGGAACGACTATGGTTGAACCCGGTTGGCAGGCTGAGTGCCTTAGTAACGGCAATCTGCTGCTCCGCCGGACCGAGGCGTTGGTTCACGATGATGCCATTGGCACCAAGGTTGATCCCATCATGCTGGAGGTCTTCAACAATCAGTTCATGTCGATTGCTGAACAGATGGGCGCAACGCTGGAAAACACAGCCTATTCGGTGAACATCAAAGAGCGTTTGGACTTCTCTTGCGCGCTGTTTGACGAGCGGGGTGACCTGGTTGCCAACGCGCCGCACGTCCCGGTGCACCTTGGTTCGATGAGTGAAAGCGTCAAAAAGATTCTCGATGAGAACCGAGGCGACATTCGCCCCGGCGATGTTTTCATGATGAACAACCCCTTTAACGGCGGAACCCATTTGCCGGATGTCACGGTCATCACGCCTGTGTTCGACGCGGACGGGACGCGCATTGTGGCGACGGTGGCCAGTCGCGGTCATCATGCGGATATCGGTGGCCGGACACCGGGCAGCGCACCGCCAGACAGCCGCCACATCACCGAAGAAGGCGTCGTGATCGATAACTTCCGCTTGGTCGCTGAAGGGGTTTTGCAGGAACAGGCCGCGCGCGCGCTTTTGCTTTCTGGCGACTATCCTTGCCGCAATGTCGATCAGAACATGGCCGACCTTGCCGCCCAGATCGCGGCGAACAGCACCGGCGAGCAGGCCTTGGCCGACCTGATCGACGCCTATGGGCTGGAAACGGTCCACGCCTACATGGATCATGTGCAGGATAATGCCGAAGAAAGCGTACGACGCGTTATCGACGTGCTGAGTGATGCGGCCTTTACCCAAACCCTCGATAGCGGCGCGCAGATCAAGGTCGCCATTACCGTGGACAAAAACCGCCGCAGTGCCCGGATCGATTTCACCGGAACATCCGATCAGGACGCGCTGAATTATAACGCGCCATCGGCGATTTGTCGGGCCGTCGTGCTCTATGTTTTTCGCACCATGGTCGGCAAGAATATTCCCATGAACGAAGGCTGTCTGAAGCCTCTCGAACTGGTGGTGCCAGCAGGGTCAATGATTAACCCGCGCTTCCCCGCTGCGGTCATATCCGGCAATACGGAAGTCAGTCAGGCCATCGCCGAAGCGCTGTATGGCGCGTTGCAGGTTATGGCGGGCTCGCAGGGGACCATGAACAACTTCGTCTATGGCAACGAGCGGCTGCAGAACTACGAAACCATTTGCGGCGGGACGGGCGCAGGGCCGGACTTTGACGGGGCGTCCGCCGTTCATAGCCACATGACCAACACCCGAATGACGGATCCAGAAGTGCTGGAGCGTCGCTTTCCGGTGCGCGTCGAGCAATTCGCGATCCGAGGCGGGTCGGGCGGTGAGGGACAGCACAGGGGCGGTGATGGCATCGTGCGCCAGCTTCGGTTCCTCGAAGACATGACCGTAACGGTGCTCACGTCCAACCGCATCCGTCAGCCGCATGGCGCACAGGGCGGGCAACCCGGCATGAGCGGGATCAATTCCGTGCTGCGCCAAAACGGTGACCGGGAACACCTCACCGGTAATGATCGGGCAGAGTTACGCGCGGGTGATGCCTTCATCATGGAGACACCCGGCGGCGGCGGTTACGGACGGCAGATTGAACCGTGAAGCGATGCCTTGCGACGACGCAGGGGTTTGATGGGTAAGCTGGCTTCGCCACGCAGGTAAGTTGCGACCGAGTGACGGGATCAGCCGTCCGTGGGAAGTCATCCCATTTCTTACCGCTATCGGCGTCTTGGATGATGCAAAATCGCCAAAAATCCGCGTCCCTTACAATAATTTTCAAACAATAAAACCCAGCGAGCCATGCTTCAGCCGTGGGAAAGGGCTGACAATCTGCTGTAGAGCTTGCCCTTGGATTCCTGACAGAAGCCTGACTAAGCTGAATTCACCAAAGGCGTTTGGTTGGAAAAAATGCAGGTTGGGCTGTCGTTCTAGCCTCGCGTACTATGTTTTTTGTTGAAGTCCAGCCGAACAGCAGGGGAGGATTTTAGATGATCATTGGTGTTCCCAAGGAGACAGCGCCAGGCGAACGGCGCGTGGCCCTGACGCCTGATGTGCTCGAAAAAATGGCGAAGCTCGGCCACAGCATGTTGGTTGAACCCGGCGCAGGGGCTGAGGCTGGCTTGACCGACGCAGCCTATGTTGAGGCGGGAGCGACTTTGGCCAAAGACGCTGCGGACCTGTGGTCGCGCTCTGATGTCGTGGCCAAGGTGCGCCCACCAGAAAGCGATGAGCTCTCCCAACTCAGCGGCAAGCAAACGCTGATTTCTTTCTTCTATCCGGCACAAAGCGAAAGCTTGCTGGAACAGGCCAAAGGCACGGGTGCTTCTGTTATCGCCATGGACATGGTGCCGCGGATCTCTCGCGCGCAGAAGATGGACGCGCTGTCTTCCATGGCAAACGTTGCGGGCTATCGCGCCGTGATCGAGGCTGGAAACAACTTTGGACGCTTCTTCACCGGGCAGGTCACAGCAGCGGGCAAGATCCCGCCAGCCAAGGTGCTGGTGATTGGCGCGGGTGTCGCGGGGCTTGCGGCCATCGGTACGGCGCAGTCGCTCGGCGCAGTCGTCCGCGCTTTCGATGTCCGCCCCGAAGTGGCAGAGCAGATCGAAAGCATGGGCGCAGAGTTCCTGTTCCTCGACTTTGACGATGCGGCTGATGGTGCTGCAACAGGCGGTTACGCCGCGCCTTCCTCTCCGGAGTTTCGTGAGAAGCAACTGGCGCTGTTCCGTGAGCAGGCCACGGACGTCGATATTGTCATCACAACCGCACTCATTCCGGGCCGTGATGCGCCAAAGCTTTGGCTGACCGATATGGTCGAGGCCATGAAGCCCGGTTCTGTGATCGTGGATTTGGCAGCTGAGCGCGGCGGGAACTGCGATTTGACCGTTCCAGACGAGAAAATCGTAACCGCGAACGGTGTGACTGTCATCGGCTACACCGATTTCCCAAGCCGGATGGCGCGGCAGTCTTCGACGCTGTACGCCAACAACATTGTCAACTTCCTCACCGACCTGACGCCAGAGAAAGACGGCGTGTTGGTGCATGATATGGAAGACGACGTGATCCGCGGGGCAACGGTTGCGCACAACGGCGAGATTACCTTCCCGCCACCACCGCCCAAGGTGCAGGCGATTGCGACAAAGACCGCAGCCGCCACGCCCGAGAAAACGCCGGAAGAAAAAGCAGCAGAAGAAGCCGCCGCCGCGCGTCGCGCCGGGGTGCAGCAGATCGGCTTGATCGGCATCGGTTCGATTGCTTTGTTGGCGCTGGGACTGGTTGCTCCGGCTTCCTTCCTGCAACATTTCGTGGTGTTCGTGCTGGCCTGTTTCGTCGGTTTCCAGGTGATCTGGAACGTCAGCCACGCGCTGCATACGCCGCTGATGGCTGTGACCAACGCGATTTCAGGCATCATCATCATCGGTGCGCTGTTGCAGATCGGGACCGGGAATTGGCTGGTCTGGATCCTCGCGGCTGTATCGGTGCTGATCGCGACCATCAACATCGTCGGCGGGTTCATGGTGACCCGGCGGATGTTGGCCATGTTCCAGAAATCCTGAGTGTAGAGTGGAGGCTTTAGACATGTCCATGGGACTTCAAACCACCGCCTACATTGTGGCGATCATCCTTTTCATTCTCTCGCTTGGGGGACTTTCCAACCAGGAAAGCGCCAAGCGCGCGGTCTGGTATGGCATCTTTGGTATGGCTCTGGCGGTCATTGCGACGCTGATGGGGCCATCGATGAACCTGTCGTGGGTTCTGGTGCCGTTGCTGGTTGTGGGTGCTGTGATCGGTGCTGTTGTGGCGCAGCGCGTCGAGATGACTGGCATGCCGCAGCTTGTGGCGGCCTTGCACTCCTTCGTGGGTCTGGCAGCCGTCTTCATCGGCTTTAACTCCGACATTGTCGGCACGCATGACCTGACGCGGGCGGAGGTTGTGATCCACGAGATCGAAATCTTCCTTGGTGTCTTTATCGGTGCCGTCACCTTTACCGGTTCGATCATCGCTTACGGCAAGCTTGCGGGTTCGATTGACGGTAAGGCTTTGGTGCTACCCGGTCGGCATCTGTTCAATACGGCGATCATTATCGCGTCCCTCATCCTGCTGGTCATGTACATGAACCACATGGGCAGCTGGACGCTGTGGGTGATGGCTGTGCTGGCGCTGATACTGGGTGTTCATCTGGTCATGGCCATTGGCGGCGCAGATATGCCGGTGGTGGTTTCCATGCTGAACAGCTACTCGGGCTGGGCAGCGGCGGCCACGGGCTTCCTGCTGGGCAACGATCTGCTGATCGTAACCGGCGCGCTGGTTGGCTCTTCGGGTGCCATCCTGTCGTACATCATGTGCAAGGCGATGAACCGCTCGTTCATTTCCGTGATTCTGGGCGGCTTCGGTAATGGCGGCGGCGCGCAGATGGAGATCGAGGGCGAGCAGATTGCCATCGAAGTGGGGGGTGTGGCCGATGCGCTCAAAGACGCAAAGTCGGTTGTCATCGTGCCCGGTTACGGCATGGCCGTCGCACAGGCGCAGCAATCCGTTTCTGAGCTGACCCGTCGCTTGCGGGCGCAGGGCAAGGAAGTCCGATTTGCCATCCATCCGGTCGCGGGTCGTCTGCCCGGTCACATGAACGTCCTGCTGGCTGAAGCCAAGGTGCCTTATGACATCGTGCTGGAGATGGACGAGATCAACGACGACCTGCCGGACACGGATGTGGTGATCGTCGTTGGCTCCAACGACATCGTCAATCCGGCGGCTCAAGATGATCCGAATTCACCCATCGCCGGCATGCCGGTTCTGGAGGTTTGGAAGGCGGCACAAGTGTTCGTGCTGAAACGTGGGGCAGGGACCGGCTATTCCGGCATCGAAAATCCGTTGTTCTTCAAGGAAAACACGCGGATGTTCTACGGCGACGCCAAAGCATCTTTCGATGCACTTCTGGGCCACTTCTAGGGCCGTGCGAGTTGATAAAATGGGGAGCCTTCGCGCTTCCCATTTTTCGTTTCAGGCAGAGGTATAAGTGATCGCGTTCTCCCGGTCCGACTGGTCGATGATCAGTCTGGCATTGACCAGGTCGTTACCCTCTGCGCGCGTCTTTGCGGCCTCTTCTGAAAGCCCCTGATCCAGCCAGCGTTGGACCAAACGCCGGCGCAACACGGCTTCTTCAACATCCAGCCAGACCGCCCGATCCCAATAGCGGCGCAGGTCTTGCCAGATGGGTTGCTTGAGTAGCAGGTAGTTTCCCTCAATCACAAAAGTTTTGGCTGTCGTTGTCAGTGAAATCGCATCGGCTACCACGGCATCAGCGTCGCGATCAAAGCCGGGCCAAGTCTTCAGCCGTCCGCGCGAGAGCGCATCAACCGCACTCAGAAAACCCGTAGCATCAAAGGTCTCCGGCGCGCCTTTTCGGTGCAGCAAATCCAGCGCTCTCAGCCTGTCGTTATCCAGATGAAACCCATCCATGGGTAAAGCCTGCACGCCCGGTCCCATCGCTTGTGCCAGGTGTGCTGCCAGACTGGTTTTCCCGCTCGCCGGTGGCCCCGCCAAGGCGATCAAGCGCAAAGGCGGGTTGGTGGTCAGGCTGTTAAGCAGCGTGTCAAAGGTCATGAAAGCTCGGTTTCTTCGGATAAAGGGGCGCGTGTTCCGACCGGGTCGCCCGGTACGCCGCTAAGTCTTGCCATGGACCGCGGGCTCAGGCAGGTTTTTCAACTGACAGCGCGAGCGAAAAGGACAGGCATGATGCCCAGCCAACACGAAACCGACGTAAAGCACCTGATCAGATCCATCGAATTGGCAGATGAAGCTGTGCAGGAAGGCAATCATCCTTTCGGCTCGGTTCTGGTTTCGGCCAAGGGTGATGTGTTGGCAGAAGCCAAGAACAGCCACTCGACCGACGGCGGGCCGGGTCATGCCGAGGCTAATCTGGCGCGTATCGCTGCCAAGAAATTTGACATCGAAACCCTCCGTGGTTCGACCCTTTATACCTCTGTTGAGCCCTGTTCCATGTGCGCCGGAACAACCTATTGGGCTGAGATTGGGGCGGTGGTCTTCGGGATGACGGAGCGGCGGCTGGGGGAGATGACGGGCGATGACCCTGAAAACCCCACCCAGGATCTCGAATGCCGCGTGATCTTTGCGTCCGGTCGCCGCCCCGTCGAGGTCCGTGGGCCGTTTGAAGAACTCGAAGAGCGCATTGTCGCCCAGCACGTCGCCTATTGGCGCACAGCCTGAGGACGGATGAGTGGAAGCACGCGAAATCCTGCTGACCGGACGACTTGGTGGCGATAGCTTGCCGGTCTGGGTCAGTCACCGAGCTCGATTACTGAACCTGTCAGGCTGGCTTTCTCGCCAAAGTGCGCAAAGCGCGTCGATTGTCGTTGTCGGTGCTTCGGCCATGCTCGAAGCGATGGAAGTAAGCTGCAGCCTTGGCCCGGCAGACGTGATGGTCGAAACAATCCGCAGCCAACCCTATCGGCTGGATCAGCAACCAGAGGGGTTCAGCATTCGATGACGTGGCGACCGATTGGGCTGACCCGCGATCTGCCAGATGCTCGCGTGATGCGGGCTTGGGTGGATGGACAGGATGTTGTGGTCTGGCGGTCGGCCAGTGGTGTTTTGAGCGCGTGGGATAACCGTTGCCCGCATCGGGGAATGGCGCTGAGCCATGGCTTTGTGCGCGGAGAAGACCTTGCCTGTCTGTATCATGGTTGGCACTTCGGCTGTGCTGGCGGGCAATGCAGTCTGATTCCCTCGCACCCCGATCTCACCCCGCCCGAAACCATCAAGACCCGCGCATTTTATGCTCAAGAACGGGGCGGCATCATTTGGGTGAGTTTGGATCCGGGGCAAGAGGCTCTGGACGCAGGCTTTGACGAGGGCGGTTTCTCGCCTTTGCGAAGCTTCGAAATCATGGCCTCACAGTCCGACATCACGCACGCCACTGACGCCCGTCCCTTCGATGGTGTTGCGCTTAGTTTGCTGTTCAATCCTGTTGAGTTGGAACGCACACTGGTAACGGTTCTGATCGAGAGCACAGCGACGCCGACGGAAATGAAACGTGCATCACGCTGGTGCGAAGCTCTCCGGCGGGAGGTTGAGGCATGAGTCTGGCTTACGCCCGAAACGACTGGTACGCGGTCGGTGACAAGAACAGTATGGAACAGGGGCCACGGCGCACCCGCTTGCTGGGTGATGAAATCCATATTTCCGGCAGTTTTGCGCATCCCGTGGTCAAAGACGCTGGCGGTCGAAGCCTGCCGACGCAAATCAAGTTCAACCATCTGTGGACCACGCTGGGTGACAAACCGCGCGCTCTTTTTGACATTCCAGAAGGCGACGAGGAAGGTCGGCAGTTGGTGCCCTGTGGCATGGTACGGGTCAAATGCTCCCCGTTGCGCGCGGTCGAAAACTTTCTCGACATCGCCCATTTCCCCTTTGTCCATACGGACGTTCTCGGCGCTGAACCCCATACGGAGGTGGAGCCCTACAAGGTCGAAATCCGCGAGCAAAACGACGAAGTCTGGGCCACAAAAGTAAAGTTCTTCCAGCCGCTCGCCGCCAAGAGCGCAGAGGGCGGGATTACCACGGACTATGAATACCGGGTTCCGGCACCAACCACGGCAGTTTTGTACAAAACCTGTCCACCAAAGCCAGAAGCGCAGGACATCATTACAATATTTGTACAACCCCGTTCCGAGACGGAATGTGACGTGTGGCCTTGGATGGCGCTCTACGACGATGAAACGCCTTACGCTGATCTGGTGCATTTCCAGCAGATGATCTTCCTGCAGGATCGCTCAATCCTCGAAAATCAGAGGCCGATCAAGCTGCCACTGGACCCGAAAATGGAGATTCCCACACGGGCTGATCTGACATCAGTGGCCTATCGGCGCTGGCTCAAGAAGCGGGGGGCGTTCTACGGGGCGCTGGCGGAAACGCTATGAGTGCTTCCTTTACCCTCTATGACTACGTCCTGTCCGGCAACTGCTACAAAATCCGTCTGTTCGCTGCCTTGTTGGGGATGGAGTACGACAGCGTTGCGGTCGATTTCTATCCCGGCTTTGAGCACCGTTCAGAGGCGATGCTGGCCTTGAACCCAGCAGGGACACTTCCGGTGATGGTCACCGCAGAAGGTGAGGTTCTGACAGAAACCAACGCGATGCTGACGTGGATGGCACTTCGGGCGGGGGCGACATCAAGCCAGTGGTTCCCCGCGACCGATCCGGATTTGGGACCGAGGGTGCAGCAGGGGCTGGCTTTTGGCGCAGGTTTGACCGACAGCATCGGCCTCGCCCGTCTATCCGCCATGCTGGACTGGCCCACGGACGGAGAGCGGGCGCGAGTGGCGGGACTGAGGCACTTGCGGGCGCTGGAACTCCACTTAACCGACCGGCAGATCGACGGAGGTTTGTGGTGGACAGGGGACCATCCCACCATCGCAGATGTGGCCTGTTTCCCCTATGTCGCGCTGAGCCCCGACGCTGGGTTGATCCATGACGGGTTTCCCGCCATCCGGCGCTGGCTCTATGCCGTGCGCTCGCTGCCGGGATTTATCACCATGCCCGGCATCCACGCCCTCCACGAGTTGCGCTAAGCAAGCCGGGACTCGGCTCCCGCAGGGGTAAAGGTCGCGCCTTCGGAGACCTGCAAAATGGCGGAATAAGAGCGCTCAGCGGGTGTTTTTGGTCGCTTTCGGGACCAAAATTATATCAGATAAAACAAAAAACATCATATATCTTGTTTCCCCTCTAAACTTGGTTCTAGGGTGCGCCTGCGAATGAAACGCGCACGGGTTGGGAGGAGAAAACGGACATGATTGAGCCGTTGCGGGTTGGATTGATCGGGTGTGGTCGGATTTCCGATGTTTACATCCAGAACTGCCAGACCTTTCCCGAAATTGACCTGGTTGCCTGTGCCAGTCTCGACCTTGAAGAAAGTCGTGCAAAGGCAGCGGAGCACGGGATCAAGCGCGCTTGTTTGCCTGACGAGATTATCAATGATCCTGATATTGAGGCTGTGCTGAACCTGACAATTCCCGCAGCGCACGCTGGTATCAGTCTCGCCGCGCTTGAGGCGGGTAAGCATGTCTATTCAGAAAAGCCCTTCGCCACCACGCTCGAAGACGGCCAGCGGATTCTTGACCGTGCAGCAGAGAAAAACCGGCTCGTCGGCAACGCGCCGGATACTTTCCTGGGCGGCAGATGGCAGACCGTTCGGGCGCTGATCGACCGGGGAAAAATCGGAAAACCGCTGGGCTTTCAGGTCTTTGTTGGGACTCACGGTGTCGAACGCCACCATCCCAACCCTGATTTCTACTATCAGACCGGTGGTGGTCCCTTGCTGGATTTGGGGCCTTACTACCTCACAGCGCTGGTTTTTCTGCTTGGACCGCTCAGCCGTGTTTCGGGTTTGGCTCGACGGACCTTTGATCGACGTCAGATCGAAAACGGCCCGCGCAATGGCGAGTGGATGCCGGTGGAGGTTGATACCCACGTGGTCAGTCAGCTGGAATTTACCGCTGGTGTCATCGGTTCCATGACCATGAGTTTTGATGTCTGGGACAGCGAAACACCGCGTTTGGAAATCTATGGGGAGGAAGGGACAATCTGCATTCCCGACCCCGACCCGGTCTTTGGCGCGAATATCTTTGGGGGCGAGGTCTGGTTCCGCCAGCGGGAAACGTCGCGCTGGTCCCATCAGCCCAGACCGACGGGCCGCGAAAGCTGGACGGTTGCCGAGAACGCCTTTGGCTTCAATGAGAATTCACGGGGATTGGGCTTGCTCGATCTGGCCTATGCTGCCCGTAAGGAGCGCACGCCGCGCGCCAGTGGTGAGCTGGCTCAGCACGTCCTTGAGGCCATGCTCAGTATTCTGAAATCTGCCGAGGCGGGCGGGCAGATGATGGCCTTAACCTCAACCTGCGAACGTCCCGTACCGCTACCGCGAAATTTCTCTGAAAGGCCAAAACCATGACAGTAACCCCGATTGATATTGGTCGTCCTTTCTTTGACATCACGCTGATTGAGGGTGAGGAAGCCTTTGAGGTCAAAGACAGCGCGATTGTGCTGAACCTGTCCCAAACCCCGCTGAGGCTGGAGGCGCAGCAGCTTGGGGCGCTGCAGTCAGCAATCGTGCGCCGGGCGGAGCTTCGCGATGTGCGCTGGGCGGTGACGGTTGAGGGATTTGAGAGCTTTGATGATGAAGCGGCCTTTTGCGAAAAAGTGCGCCAGACGTGGCCTTCGGCTTTTGAAATCCGCAAGGAAGAACGCTTGCGCGGTGTAGAACACTACATGTCGCCCAAGATCCGTATCAAGGAGGTCGGATTGAGCCTCTACCACTCGGCGTCTGTCCCCTTGAAGGTCGGTTTACATCGCGATCATCCCTTTTGCCCGGTGCCGGGCTTCCGTGAAGTCCACACGCAACTGGTCGGTTTCGGCAAGATGCAGCAGTGTCGGGAGCGAGACCTTTCCACGCTCTATCTCGAAGAATACCTCGCACCGGGTGCGACGCACCGCCCTATGTATGATGCCGAAGGTAACTATCCTTGGCATCAGTTCGAAACCATCACACCGAGTATATTCATGGCTGTGGAGCTGCTTCCTACCGAAGCGCTGCCGTTGCTGGAGGACGTGAGCTGATGGCGCTGCTACCCGAAGATTTTGCACAACACTCCCGGTTTCCAGCGCTTTCCCGCCGATTACGCCTTGGTGTTGTGGGGGGAGGCCGTATCGCAGGAACCCAGGCAATCGCAGCGCGTCTGTCGGATCGGTGGGACGTGGTTGCCGGGGCTTTGTCTTCCCGACCCGAGGCGGCACGGGAAAAGGCAGCGGCCTTTTACATCGACCCGGAGCGATCTTACGCCAGCTTCGAGGCCATGGCAGAGGCCGAAGCCAAGCGCGAAGACGGTGTTGACGCGGTGATGATCACCACGCCCAACCACCTGCATTTTGCGGCGGCTCAAGCCTTTCTGGAGGCTGGGATTCCGGTGCTGTGCGACAAGCCGCTGACCAATGAGTTGGACGAGGCGCAAAGCCTCATACAATTGGCTGCGCAGACCGGTCAGGTCTTCGGCGTTTCCTATGTCATGTCGTGCTACCCGATGGTTCGGCAGGCGCGAGAGCTGGTTCAAAGCGGCATGATCGGCGCAATCAACCAGATCCACGTTGAGTTCATGCAGGATTGGATGGTGCCGGAAAGCGCCGGTCACGCGCCGCATGAGCAATGGCGTCTGGACCCAAAGCGCTCTGGGGCAACGTCGACGGTCGGAGATATTGGTACGCACGCAGCTCACCTTGCATGCTTCGTGTCAGGCCGCGCCCTGAGCAGCGTGCGGGCGGAATTTCATGTCTGCGGCCATCCAAAGCCGCTCGAGGACACAGCTTTCATGATGACCCGCTATGAGGGCGATATACCGGGAACCCTGCTGGCCACGCGTCTGGCGCCGGGAAACCGGGGGGGCTTGCGGTTGCGGATTTACGGGTCAGAAGGGGGTGTGGAATGGGACATGGAGCAGGCGGAGCAGCTCAAACTCGCACGCTTTGGGCATCCTGATCAGATTTTCACACGCGGACAGGGCCATGGTATCGCGCCTTCTGTCGAGCGCCTGACACGGACAGGCCGAGGTTTTCCTGAGGGGCTGATCGAGGCTTGGGCCAATCTCTACACCGAATTCGCGATGGCGGTGGCGGTGAAACAGGATGGACGGTCGATGCCGGATGGCTGGCTTGGGATGCCGAATGTTCGCGATGGGGCCATGGGTGTCGCCTTCGTCGAAGCCGCTGTGCGGTCAAATGAAAGCAGCCAGTGGGAAGACGTCTTACCCGTCTAGCGATTTACACCCGCCAGTCACTCATCGCTTCGAGGGTGTGGATCAGTCCGTTGTGGATGTGATCTCGCAAGGCAGCACTGGCGGCTTTGGGGTCTCGGTTGATGGCCGCATCAAAAATCTCCTGATGCTCCGCGACCGCCACGGCACCGCGATAGGTCAAAACCAGCATCTGATAGCGCAGATACTTGTCGTAAAGCACACCGTGCAGGGCGAGCAGGTTTCGGTTCGCGCAAGCCTGAATCAAAGCAAGGTGGAACTCGCGATCCAGCCGCTTCCATTCTTCCTTGTTGGAAAAATCCCCTGCCAGAAGCAGATTTTCCACACGGCGTAATTTGTGATGCGCAGCAACCAGATTGCCTTCCCAGTCTGCATCGCCCTGTTTGATGGATGCAGCGAGGGCTGAGCATTCCAGCAGAATGCGCAAGTCCGCAATCTCAGACAGATCTGCAGCGGAAACAGGAACAACAAAGAAACCCCGCTGTTCCATAGCGTCAACAAACCCTTCGCTGGCCAACCGGTTCAGGGTTTCGCGCAGCGTCGACATGCTCGTTTCGTATCTGGCCTTCAGGCCATTGAGCTTCAGCTTGCTGCCGGGGGCCAGGTCGCCGAAGATGATGTCCCGTTTGATCCGCAAATACGTTTCGGAGCCAATGGTTGTGTTCGCCTTTTCCAAAACCTTACCTCTTTGTTTCAGGCGGTAATTTAGACTGACACTCTTCAGTCAGCAACGAATGCAAACGCATGGTAGCGAAAAGACTGGTTATTGACGGAATATGCGAAGCCAATTGAGCGGTATTTGTAAAAGGAGCAGAAGCGAGGGTGGAGGCGCGGCCCCTACAACCGCGTCCTCCAGTGGTCGACCTTCGGTGTCGTGTGCACCCCGGCGAGCGCTTTTCGTTGTCTGGTGCCAACGGTAAGGCTCTTGGATATGTCGGATGCCCGAAGGGACCGGTCCCATTGTAAAGTGATCCACGCAAATCGATCAGAGGGGGCCTAAGCCGGCACGCCTGACAGTGCTCAGACTGCTGGGCAGAGAGACCGAAGGGAGTAGGCCCACCTTGAGACACGCGAACTTTGTCTGCTCAGTACGACAGAAGCGGGACCGTTCTCGGACATTTTAATGTCGAAATTATTCGGACTTAGCCGCGGTTGATGGTGCCATCGTGCTCCACCGCCCAAGCCTCAACCCGGTGATTCATGGCTCTGAACCACAGGGGCGGGATCAGCGCCAGAACAAAGGAGCCGGGATAACCAGCCGGTAGCGTCGGAACATCATCGTAGGTTCGCAGCACCTGATAATCACGCCAGGCGTGGGCGTGGTGGTCGCTGTGGCGCTGTAGGTTGAAAAGCAGGGCGTTGGAAAGCCATTGATCGGCATTCCACGAATGGATGGGCCGCACAGGTTCGTAGTGACCATGCTCAGTACGCTTCCGACCCAGACCGTAATGCTCGACATAATTGGCCTGACTGAGCATCAGCCAGCTTACAAGATGATGAAGAGCAATCAGCGGGATCATCCAAGCGCCGAAAACGATCACCAGCGGTGCCATGAGAGCCAGCGAAAGCCCCCAGATTTGCAGCAACTGGTTATCAAGATGCCAGAACCCTTTGCCCTTTAGCCGCTGGCGTTCGAGCTGGATGGCACCCCAGAACGCGCCGGGGACTTCGCGCAGGGCAAAGGCGTAAAACGATTCACCGAGCCGCGCGCTTGCGCAGTCTTCGGGCGTGGCGACGCGTCGATGGTGCCCGGCGTTGTGCTCAAGATTAAAGTGACCATAGCCCACAAGCGCGTTGGCAAGCTTGGCCATGCGCTTGTCGAGCTTCTTGCCAGAATGCCCCAGCTCATGTCCGATGTTGATGACGGTCCCATGGTACAGGCCCGTGCCCATCATCAGGACAACCAGCCAGATCCAGTGCAGACTTGACGACTGCAGCAGCAGCCCAGCGGAGATCAGCACGGCGTAGATGCTCACCGCGTAAATTGGGATGGTGAGGTAGAGCAGCGCCTTGAAGTACGGATCCTTCTCCACGGCCTTTTCCTGAGCTTCAGACAGGTTTGCCCGGTCTTCTCCCAGCACCAGATCTGCCAAGGGAAAAAACCCGTAGATGATTAGCGGCAGCGCCACCAAGACCCATGGTGAACCGCTGGACCAAAACCACAGCATGATCCCCGGCGTAATCAGAGCCGTTACAAATCCCACCAGCCAGCGCAGTCGAAAGAGCCGTGGGAGCGTGTCTTGAGTGCTTACAGTCATTTTGAGAGTTTAAATCATCAGGACGGGCGGCGAAAGACGGATTGGTTGAGCGTCTTGTCACGGCAAAAACGCCAGTTCTTCCTGCCATCGATCATTTTACGAGCGATTAAATTCGAAACAACCATTTTAATCAGTCATTTCTTTTCCATGACGCAACAATCGATACACGGCGACATCGAATGTTTCTGTGAAAAAAGCAGATGAAAACGTGGCGTTACGAGGCGGTGTCAAAAGGGTCCTCGTCAACCGCACCAACCCCCGAAACTCTCCACCGGGACCAGCGGCAAGGCAACCGAAACCAACACCACAGGCGCCCATCACTCCCCCTAATCGCGCCGCCCCGAATAAGGATAAAACCAATGTTTAAGTCTGCTCTCAAGCTCGTCGCTATCGCTTCCCTCGTCGCTTCCACCTCGGTCTCTACCTCTGCT
>JBMZBW010000060.1:0-14773 GCA_049612785.1 Alphaproteobacteria bacterium
ACGCGCATTGGCTGTCAAAGCGTGCTGAAGGTGGGTTTACGCGGGAAATGATCTCGCACCACGCCTATCTCACCTTGATGCTTCTGGGAAAACCAAGTCTCAACGGTCAAGTCCTCGCCCATTTTGAACCCGACGAAGGTGCAGAAAGTGTCATGATGGCTGTCTGGGATACAGGCGCAGGCCGGGTTACCGTATCGGGCGCTGTTGGCGGCAACCGACAGGACACCGTCAGCTATCGGATATTGGGCAGCAAGGGATGCCTGAGATTTGATAACTGGTACTCTTTGCTCTTGGAAAACACAGACGGGAGCGAGGCAATTCTCGACACAAATGAGCGAGCGCCTGCGGCAGCCTATCAAGGGCAATTGGATCAGTTATCGCATCAGTTCGATACCGATGAGAAACGGCTTGCATCGTTTGATGACGCGCTCACCGTACAAAAGCTGATTGAAGGAATGGTTGCCTAGTTGCCTTAAGTCCACCCGGGCAAAAGCAGCAGCTCGACCGCCTTATCAATACGTGAAATTGGAGAAATTCATTGAAGTCCGTTCCAAGCCTCGCCCTGCACGACGGTAACACCATCCCTCAACTCGGATATGGCCTATGGCAGGTCCCAAACGACGAAGCACCCGACATTGTCGCAAACGCTTTGGCGACGGGGTATCGATTGCTTGATGGTGCCTATTTCTACAAGAACGAGGCCGGTTTAGGGGAAGGCTTGCGCCGCTCTGGTGTTCCGCGTGACGAGGTATTCATCACCACAAAGGTCTGGAACAACGAACAAGGCCGGGACAAAGCCCGCTTCTCTGTAGAACGAAGCCTGACAGCCATGGGCGTTGAAACGCTGGATCTTGTGCTGATCCACTGGCCCGTCCCTAGCCAGGATCTCTACGTCGAGACATGGAAAGCCTTTATCGAAATGCGCGATGAAGGCCTGATTACGTCAATTGGCGTTTCGAACTTTAATGCCGAACATCTGCATCGGATCATCGAAGAAACAGGGGTGACGCCTGTTCTCAATCAAATTGAATTGAACCCGAAGCTGCAGCAGCCCGATATGCGCGCGGTCAATGCAAAGTATGGCATTGTTTCCCAGGCGTGGACGCCCTTGGGCAAAGGCCGATCCTTTGAAGCAGAAGAGATAAAGCGGATCTCCGCGAGAACGGGAAAGAGCCCCGCTCAAGTCATTCTCCGATGGCATATCCAACTGGGTGTCTCTGTCATTCCAAGTTCCGTGAAAGCCACCCGCCAGGCGGAAAATCTGGATGTCTTCGATTTTGAATTAACCAGCGATGAAATGATGGCAATCGCGTCTCTAGACTTGGGACTGAGAACAGGGCCCGATCCATCTGTTTTCAAGATGCTTTAGGCTTTTACCCATTCGTCTGCGAAGAAACCTAGGGTCGAAGGAAAGGCTACTTCATGCTTGATGGCAAAAGACGTCTTACAATCTCAATTCTGATGCTGCTGTTACTATCAGCCTGCTACGGAGCCGGGTTTTTCTTCATAAAGATCTCGTTGGATGGCTTTTCGAACCTCTCGGCGGGGGCACTGCGGATTATGGTTGCCGCGGTGTCTTTGCTGTTCCTGATGAGCCTCACCCGCCATCGCTTTACACTGCCACGGGAAAGCCGAATGCCGGTGCTGTTCAATGGCATATTTTTCATTGGTTTCCCGTTTCTGTCATTGCCATGGATCCTGAACTACCTCCCGACATCCACGGTCGCGATTTACTACTCGATGGTCCCGATTTTCGTGCTGGTGCTGTCGCGCTTCCTGCTTGGACGAGAGATCAGCGCTAGCAAATGGATCGGCTTCCTTATTGGTACTGTCGGTATCTCCTATCTGGCATTGAGCCAACTTGGTCCCATGCCATCCGCGCCGACCGAGCAGCGCGCTACATGGTTTATTCTGTTGCCCCACGCCACAAGCATTTTGAGCTCAGTCGCCTTGGCTGCGGGTGTTGTGCATATGTCGACAATTCGGGATTTTCGGCCTGTGCAGTATCAAGGTTACTCTTTGCTCGCCGGATGCCTTCTGGCCCTGCCCCTGTTTTTATTCAATGCCCCTGTGACCTTCCCCGGATGGATCCCCATCGGCGGCGCTGTGATGGCTGGCCTGATCACAACTGGCGCGGGACAGGCGCTGCGGGGCCTCCTCGTTCAGCGCGAAGGGGCGACTTTCACTGCGCGCAATGGCTATTTGACCCCAGTTGTCGCGAGTATTCTCGGGCTGGCGTTTTTGGGAGAAAATCTGACGATTGCCCATGCAGTCAGTTATGCTGCTGTTGTCACGGGCCTGTTTATCTCAGCACAGCGGTAGCTTCGGTTCTTTTTTTGCCAGCCAACCGGAATTGGGGTTGCTTCCCTGCCGTCAAAGGCTCACCCCCAAAAAATATGAGGATGGGCCGAACACCGGCCCGATCCCCACAATGGTCCCCCTGAGGGCTTCAGAGAAGCGCCCCCAAAGCGGATCGCTAGTCCGCAGACTGGAAATAGGTGACTTTGAACTCATTCTCCAAGCGTGGCCCAAGAAAATCCATCAGGCCCCCTTCAACCCGTTTGGCAAGGTACGCTTGGTGAGCCTCTTTGCTGGTCCACTTCTGGTGCAGATAAACGGTTTTGTTGTCCTCCGCCAACCAGGTTTCGATGCTGTTGAAGCCTTCGAATTGGCGCGTCAGGACGTAACCGTCCTCAGACTTGGACCAATCAATAAAATCTTGAGCGCCTTGCACTGAAAACGGCAGTTCTGCAATCACTGTAACTGACATGAATTCTCTATCCTCTTACACTTATATTGAATTGCCAGAACAACCTGTCCCGGCGAATATTTGCCCTCAGTCCTAGCGCAGAACGCGAGACCAGAGGGCAAAGCCCCGTCAGTCGAACTGCATTTGCTCGGCTTTCCAGATACTTGCCTTTTCGTTGGTTCTCTCGATGTGCTCTATGACTTCGGGCCTTTGGAGATGCTGCTCATGCTGCTCCGGCGTGCCGACGGCTTCGATCAGCGCCATCACTGTATTGTCATCAACAATGCCAAAGACTTCGTTGCGGGATAATCGCTTGTCGTCGCCTAACCAGGTTTGGATCCACTCTTCCGCGGTCTCATTTTCAAACGTCCAGATCCCAAAATACTGGCCCGGACCATCGGACTCTTGAATTTCACGGACTTCGTAAACATCAGCGCTCTCTTCCATGCGAGCGACATGGGCAGCAACTTCCGGATCAGATCCGTGCTCCATGAGATGTTCTTTACTCTCGACTTCCCACCAAAAGAGCGTCTCTGAGTCACCGGCAATACCAAGCTTTTCTTGCTTTACGAAATTTGCTCGCTTGGATGCTTGGTTGTTGTAAAATTCAACCCATTCATCCATTGACCCATTTTTGAATTTACAATTTGCAACTAGTAACATTTTTTGCCCTCTGTTTTTCTTACACTAATACAGTGAAACTAACAGTCGGCTTTGCAACAACAATATAGATTATTTTGTGCTATAAAATTTCTATCGATTTAAAATATTATTATTTTCACAAATATTGCTTCAGAGAGAAATATTTTCATATTTTTGGTCTGAATTTTTTATTTATAAAGACTTCATATATTTATCTTTAACCAAATTTATAAATTTCTGTTTCTGCCATTTACTATATCATTTTAATTTTCTCTATAATTTTTCAATAAAAACCCAAATTTATAGTGATAGTTTTTTATTTATAGAACAAAGCAGGGGATTAACCCGTTGAGGCTGCTTCCTTGTGCTCTGGTTTAACTTGCCAAAAACAAGCCTGATTTCGTGGTGTCAAAGCGCGCGTCTAAATGCGCATCCGAGGCATAGCGTCGGGATGCAGCTTCAACTCGATCAACAAGGGGCCGCTCAAGTGGGTCACTGCGGTTTCGACCCTTGGCCAATCTGAAAGGGAAGAAACTGTGATTCCTGTGCCGCCAAGGGCTTCTGCGGTTGTGGCGAAAGACGGCCAGTCAAACTCGGTTGTCTTTGCATCCAACCCTCTATCACGGAGCTGAATGTGTTCAGCACCATAGGCCGCGTCATTGCAGACGATGACCACCATTGGCAAATTGAGCCGAACGGCGGTGTTGAACTCCGACAGCCCCCCCATCATGAAGCCCCCATCACCGGAAAAATGGCAAACATGTTGATCAGGAGCCGCGAGCGCCAATCCAATTGCGCCTTGTAACCCCAGGCCGATGGCCCCTGAATCCGTGCCCGCCAAGAAGGTTCGGGGATGCTCTGCTTCAATCCGGCACCACACCTCAGTCATAAAGCGCCCACCATCCGTTGTCAGAATACGGTTCTTGGGAAGCAGCTTGTTCAGGCGCTCCAGCGCATCTTCGAACGGCAGTCCTTCCACAGGTTGAGGGCCGTACTGCGGTAAGGGGTGGCGCGACAGGTGTTCCAGATCCAGTTCAGCCGTAAAACCGGAAGGCTCGATTTCTGCCTCATCCAGCCAGTGCACAAAAAGCGCGGCTGTGCGGGCCGGGTCGGAGGCCAAAGCCGCATCCGCGTCAAAACACTTCCGCAGATCCGCCGGATCACTCGAAACCTGAATCACTCTTTTGCCTTCGAGCAATTTGCCTTGGTCTGTCGTGAAGGGGTGCAAGCTGGCACCAAAGGCAGCGATACAGTCGGCCTTGGCGATAGCTTCGTAGACCAAGGGCGCACTGAGTGTGCCGAACAAACCCATGTTCACCCCTTCACCACGGAAAAGATCTTTGGCTTTCAATGTCGTCGCGAGCGGGGCTTCGAGCCGGTTTGCCAAGGCAATCAATTCATCCTTGGCCGCAATAGCGCCCGCCCCCGCAAGGATGATCGGGCGACGCGCTGTTGCCAACATGCCAAGGGCGTTATCGAATTCCGTACCTGAGGAAACCAGCTTCGCCTCTCCAGACACGGGGCGGGTTGGCGGCGCGTACTCGATGGCGATGTCCATGAAGTGAGACGCGATGTTAAGAACGATTGGCCGTTTTTCATCCTGAGCACGCTGAAAAGCATGAGCGAGATCCTGCACAGCGGTATCTGGTGCCTGCACCGGATGAAACCCAGCGCCCGTGGCTTCCACAACTTGGCACTGATCAAGGTCTTGGATTGAGAGATGGGAGTGCGGAGGCGTATCACCAGCGATCAGGATCATGGGCGCGCGTCTCTTCACACCTTCGATCAGAGCTGAGAAGCAGTTTGACAGGCCCGGTCCCTGCGTCACGGTGGCAACACCAATTTTCTCAGCGACCTGCCCAAAAGCCATAGCCGCCAACACGCCGCTTCCTTCGATGGCTGTGGGGACAAAAGTCTGTCCCGGCTGTCTGGCGAAATGATCGGCAAACAAAAGATTTGCATCACCCATCAGGCCAAAAACAACATCGACACCTTGATCGGCGACACCGCGTGAAAGAGCTTCGTAAACAGGAATTCTTGGCGTGGACATCAGTAACTCATCTCAACTTTTTTCTGCATGCACAATTTACACGGAGAACGTTGATTTTTGTGACCGATTTGGATGATAATGACCCGTAACAATACATAAATTGGTCGCAAAAGAGCTTATGATTGACCAAACTGATCAAAAACTTCTTAGGCTTTTGCAGCAAAATTCAGCGCTGACCAATGCTGAACTGGCACAGCATATCAACACGTCTGTTTCACAGGCGGGGCGCAGAAAACATCGACTTGAAAGCGAAGGCTACATCGTTGGGCATAGAGCACAGCTCAGCCCCGAACATCTGGGTCTGGGCATCGAAGCGTTTATCGAGGTCGCCTTGTCATGGCACAACACCGACACGATCCGTCCCTTTCATACGCTGTTGCAAGATCGGGATGAGATCATTGGTGTTTGGGCGCTGACCGGTCAGGCAGATTACCTGTTGCATGTTTACTGTACGGATCTGAAGCAGCTTAATCATCTGGTTCACGAAGTGCTCCTGCGAAACAGCGCTGTGTCCAAAGTGGAAAGCAAGATCGTCATGAGCCAAATCAAGGATCAGCAAGCCCTCCCCATCCCTTCAACCGTCTGAAAGCGCACACCGAACAGTTGCCTGTCGACATCGAACCGACGTAGGCTGAGAGCAGTAAAATGATTGCCGGTTGGCATGGCATTCGGCTCGGGGGACAGACCAATATCTCTTACAAAATTCATCACCCTGGGCACGGCTGGAGGCCCAACCCCCAAGCCACAGCGCATGCCCCCTGCACACGCCATTGTTCACAACGGAACAGCAATGCTGATTGACTGCGGAGAGGGCGCATTTCAGCAGCTTCGGCGGGCCGGTTTTGACCTTAATGAGGTGCGTGAAATCTTCATTACGCATCATCACTTTGATCACATTGGCAGCCTGTTTGCCGGGTTGGGTCTGAATATGATGACGCACCGGGATCAACCGTTGAATATTTACGGACCACCGGGCACCAGCAGCATTTTGGAACACTTGATCACCGCGTGCGATATTCCGCAGGCAATCGGGTTTGGTGTGCCTGGTCAGACATTGCCGCACCCGCGGGATTTTGTTGTCAGCCGCGATATCGAGCCCGGTGAGGTTATCAACCTGAACGAATTCCGCGTCTCGTGCTGCGAAAACACGCACTATCGTTCTGAGGATCAATTCGGCAAAGACGGTCCAATTTCTCTCTCCTACCGTTTTGATACCCCCGATAGGGCCGTCGTTTTCACCGGAGACACGGGGCCGTGCAAAGCGCTGGAGGACCTTGCCACAGGAGCAGACTTGCTTGTGGGGGAACTCATCGACGTCGACATTGTCGCCAATCGTGTCCGCAAGCAAAACCCGAACATGTCAGAACCAGCGCTGGAAAAGATGCGGTCGCACTTTACTGAACATCACCTGACACCCGAGGATCTGGGCAAACTCGCGTCGCGAGCAGGGGTGCAAAAAGTGGTCGCGACCCACATCCCATTCATCTCGAAAAGTGCCGCCGAAGATGGCATATACATCCAGAGGATTGCGGCTAAATTCTCGGGTAGCGTTGCGATCTCTGAGGACTTGGCAGAATACTGAAACCCGACCGACGGAGGCGAAGGCCTACAAATCCAGCGTAATCACCTCACAGCCTTCTGCTGCACGAGACTGGCAGGTGATGATCTCGGTCTCTCGCTGTTTCTGGGACAGCACGAAATCGCGATGCTCGACCTCGCCGTCGACAATACCGCATTTACAGACGCCACAAATGCCGTCAGCGCACTTAACGTCGATGGAAACGCCCTGTTCTTGCAAGATATCAGAGATCGACTTGTCTTTTGGGACCGCCAGTTCCTTTCCTGATTTTGCAAGTTTTACGGTAAAGGGGCGGTTCACGTAGTCCGGCTTTTCAGGAACTGAGAAGTACTCCAGGTGCCGCGCGGATTGAGGGAAACCCTGACGTTCAGCAGCATCCATAACACCGTTCATGAACTGCTCAGGCCCACAGGTGTAAACATGCCACCCGGCTTGATAGCCCTGCAGAATTTGATCGAGATGAGCACGGGTCCCTTCATCCGAGAAATGATAGTGCACCCGGCCAGCCCAAGGCATGTCGGACAGGTCATCGAGGAAACCCGCGTTTCCCCGGCTGCTGGCGGAATAGTGCAGCTCGAAGTTGCGATCCAACCCGTGCAACCGATGCGCGAAGGCTATCATCGGGGTGATGCCGATGCCCCCGCCCATCAGAAAGGTTTTGGTAGCGCTTTCATCCAGCTCAAAGTGGTTGATGGGCTTGGAGATAAAGACGCGCCGGCCTTCTCTGAAGATTCGATGCAGCATCTTTGAGCCGCCGCGTCCTTCATCCTCGCGCAGAACCCCGATCTGATATTTTGACACGTCAGCCGGGTCGCCGGACATCGAGTACTGCCGCAGATAATCAGGTGTCACCACAACATCCAGATGCGCGCCAGCGGTCCAATCCGGCAAGGCTGCGCCATCCCAGTCGGTGAACTCATACTTGGTGACGGCTTCACTCATAGTTTCAATTTTGGAGATGCGCGCCTTGATGACTGGTGCGTCTTTGAAATCCGGGTAAGCGTGGGCCAGCCCTGTGGTCTCACCGAGCGCCAGACGGGATTTGTAGTCGCGGGCTGTGATCAATTGCTCAAAGGCCCGGATCCCGGCTTCGCGATCCATCGGGAAAGGGTAGGGCCAAGGCCAGGGCGCGAGGTTCGCAGGATAGACTGCCAGCGTCTGGTCTTCGTATTTCAGGTCGAGATCAGGTTGCAGGTCGCGCCGGTTCACCGGTTGGGCCGGCTGCCGATAGCCGCCGTCGTCTTTGAGTTCGAGATCCCACCACCATTTCTTGATATCATTCAGCCCGCCATGCCCCAGCGTGTCGTCTAGCTTTGCTAGAACCGGTGCCGCCGCCGGAACATTTGAAGCCAGCCAGCGGAAGGGTTTTTCGGCAAAGAGCCCCTCTAGGTTCCAAGGGCAGGTTTTCATGCATCGCCCACACATGGCCCCGCCCTCGGTGGTGACTCTGTAAGTCGTGCATTTCTGGCTATCCGATTTCCATATCTCATAGCCGTTGAACATCAGCTTGGGACCGGCTGAGATTGCGCCCGCCGGGCATTCGCGGGCGCATTTCTTGCAGTTGTTGCAGAAGTTCTGAAGGCCGAAATCGATGGGTTTGTCGTGGGCCAACGGCATGTCCGTTGTAATGACACCTGACTTCAACCGGGGGCCAAGCAGCGGGTTCAGGATCACCTCACCAATGCGGCTGACTTCACCCAGACCGGAAAGCAACAGCAAGGGCGGTTGCAGCACGTCGCCGTCGCGCGACGTGTGTGCCTTGGCTGAGTAGCCCATGTTGCGGATCTGCTGGGCGATGACACCGCCCAAGAGCGAGAAGCGCAGATAGGCGCGCATGGACTGCGCCACTGCGATCCAGTCGTCCCCAGAGGCGCCTTCCATGGTCTCAAACCCTTGGTCGATGATCATGGATATTGCCTGATCGTGGGGCGGGACCAATTCAGTGCCAGTGGCGTCGTGGCTGTACCAAGTCCATGCGGGACAGCGGGAAATTCCGACGGCATCAACGCCCAGAAAGTAGCTCGCCGCCTTAACATTAGCGGCGTTTTGCTCCGCCTCTGTCGGTTTTTCCACCGCTTCAGCGGGCTCCCCATCCTGAAGCAAGATGAAGGCGCTGAGCATCCGCCGTTGGGCGTAGGCGGGGGCGCACTTTTTGCCGAACCAGCCACCCGACGCCGCGACCTGTGTTTTCCGCCCAAGGTCACCGAATTGAGCGCGTGCAAACATATCGGTGCGCTTGGGTACACGCGCGATGCGATCTTCATCGATAAAGGTTGTTGGCTGATCAACGCGTTTCAGCGTCTCAAAAGGCAGGGCCCCATTGACGTAGTCGCGACGCGCGAAGGGGTCGCGATTGAGCGCGCTCTTTGAAGAACCCTTGCCAAGCCACCAGGCTGGCCCCTTGGTCTTGAACCAAGGTTGCTCCGATTCTGGGGCAAGAGGCAAATCGGGAGCCAGTTCCATGTCCGTGGTGACAACGGCCAGACCAAATTTGTCACCCAGATAGGGTGCTGCCACGCGACTTTCCAGCACGGTGCAGAGGCCAGCGGCCACGGCGAGTTTATTGAGGTCAACATCCGAAGTCGTCGCCGAATGGGTGCGGGCGCTGTACCCCAGCAGGTTCAGGTAACTGGACATAATCACAGCCGCTTCCGTCGCACGCAGCGCGGCGCGGTGATTTTCCGCCCCCAGAATCCATGATGCGCCGGGTTCATCAGGCCGCACCGCACGGTTCTGCTCAAACAGAATAACAATCGCGTAGGTCTGCCCGTGGATTGAAGTGCTGGGTGCCTCGACAGAGTCCTTCAGCGCCGCCATGATTTCATCGATGCCAGAGGCAAGGGTCTTGGTTTGCCGCGTGCGAATGTCGTGCGCCAGCCGGTCGATATCGGCGTTTCGCGTGGGGGTCTCGAGCAGCGCTTCTTGCGGCACTTCGCAGACGCCCACCATGGACGCATCCTGAAAATACCCGAAAGACTTGAGGTGTCTGGTGCGTTCCGCCGGATCAGTGGGGACAGCCGCCAGCTGTGAATTCACCAAACCATCCCGAATCACGTCCATCATCGCCTGATACTCGCCCATCGCATTCACCAATGAATGCGGCGTATCGAGTTTGCGGAAATCGAGGGGGCTAGAGGCGGGAACCTGTGACAGGTCTGGCGCGTGCGCGACCCGTTTCAAACGTTCCAGCGGATAAGGGCCGAGATGGATTGGTCGGTCTTTGGTCGAAAAGAAACGCACACCCAAAGCTTCAATCCTTCAAGCAAGTTGTTGATGAACGCGGTTTCGGCGCATTTTGGGTCTGTTTCGACGGTGATGATGGTTCGGCATAGCGCTGTCCGAGACGAAGAATGCTTCGGGCTCTGGCGATTATTGGTTCATCGATCATTGTGCCGTTTCGGGTGGCGATGGCGCTGCCGTGGCGGTTGGCTTCCTCGGCCGCAATGATGATCTCTTCCGCCTGCCGAAGCTCTTCATCAGTTGGCATGAAGACCCGGTTCAAAATCTCGACTTGTCCGGGGTGGATCGCGAAACTGCCTGAAACCCCTAAAGCACGCGCCTTGAGCGCAGCAGCTTCAAAACCTGAGAGGTTCGCGTAGTCCGCTATGGTGTCCGCGATGATCAAAGGTTCGCACTGTGCAGCGCGGGCGGCCTGAATCACGTGGAATGCCGCTGGGATCAACAGGTCTGGCGTCGGCGGCGCGCCCATTGCGGTCGAATAGTCTTCAACACCCAGGCCCAAGCCAACGACTGTTGATGCCGCTTCTGCGATTCCGAGGGCGTCGATGACGCCGCGCGGAGTTTCGATTATCGGGATGAGGGGTGTCGCATCGGCCAAGTCACCGGCTCGCTTGACAGAGGCTATTGTCGCGTGCGGCAAAACGATCAGATCAGCCCCAGCGTCCATAGCCACAGCCATGTCGTCTTCACCACCGGCATCAAGTGGGTTGATCCGGACGGCAATCTCAGCCTTGGCGGTTTTGAGATGATTGACGGCAGCGGGTAAAACAGCCCGTGCGTCGTCCTTGCGATCCTGCAGCACGGCAGCCTCAAGATCGAGGACGATGACGTCCGATCCACGCTGGGCCGAACCCTCGACCAAACGGCTGTTCAAGACCGGCACGAAAAGCAGCGAACGCCACATCACACGATCCCTTTGTCTTTCAGTGCCGCGATCTGATCTGCCCTGAGGCCAATCTCGGCGAGGACCTCGTCGCTGTTTTGTCCGGGTGCGGGCGCCGGTGCGCGAACCGTCGCCGGGGTTTCTGAAAGCCGGGGAAAAGGCGCGTGCATGGGCAGAGCGCCGTGGTCAGGGTCGGCATAGGTACGCACAACGCCTCGACCCTGAACGTAGGGGTGGGCCATCAAATCCGCGATGTCACAGATCGGACCAACAGTAATGCCGCGCTCGCCAAAATAGGTGAGATTCTCCGTCACTGTCCGCTTAACGAAAAATGCGCCGACGATGACCTCAAGCTCTGCGCGGTTTTGCACCCGATCAGGATTGGTCAGGAACCGCGGGTCTTCGACCAAGTCGGGTCGTCCGATAGCGCTAGCGAGCTTCTCCCACATCGACTGCATGGTGGCCGACATCGCGACATAGCCGCCGTCTGCGCATCGATACACGTTACGAGGGGCAGCAACATCACCCCAATTTCCGCTGCGCTGTGGGACGGAACCGTCGACCGCGTGCGCCGTAGCCATGGGGCCAAGAATGCTGAACAGCGGTTCAAACAGCGATAGGTCCACCACCTGTCCGCGGACCATACCCTGATCCCTTGCTCGCAGCGCGGCAAGAACCCCACCAAAGCCGGCTAGCCCCGCAATCATGTCTGCCAGTGCCAGGGGCGGCAGCAGCGGCTCACGGTCCGCAAAACCGTTCATGGCGGCGAAACCCGACATGCCCTCGATCAAACTGCCAAATCCCGGTTTGTGGGCGTAAGGCCCCGTTTGCCCCCATCCCGAAACCCGGACGATTACTAGATTGGGGTTTTTGGACATGAGCTTCTCGGGGCCGATACCCCATTTCTCCAAGGTGCCGGGCACGAAGTTCTCGACAAAGACATCGGCCGTCTCAGTGAGCTTCAGCAGAATGTCTTTGCCGTCTTCAGAACGCGGATTCAGCGACAGAGACCGTTTCGACCGGCTATATTCCTTCCACCAGCTCTCGTGCTTGCCGAAGCGACGCAGGTCATCGCCGACACCGGGGCGCTCGATCTTGATCACGTCGGCACCGAAATCTGCAAACATGTGTGTCAGCATATTCCCGGCCGCCAGGCGCGAGAGGTCCAGCACCCTCAGCCCGGAAAGCGGCGGCCCCGCACCATCGGCAGTCTGCGATGGCTCTACCACCCTTTCATCCTTTCACACGGCCTGTCAGCGCGCGCGCTTGATCCAGGTAGGATTGCTCGGCTAACCGCTGCTCAGGCAGGCCAACGAGTTCGTTGTACGCCTGAAAACCGATGCCGTGGTGCATGGCGTCGCGCAAATCGCCGTTGTTCAGAAGATCACCGTAAAAGCCCTGAAGCGCTTTGACGACGGTGTGGGTCGCGGCCACGGGTATGGCGCAGGCGGCATAGCCCATATCCTGGAATTCTGCCGCTGATAGCAGCGGGGTTGCGCCGCCGTCGATCAGATTGACCAAGCAAGAGCCGGCCAGTGCTTCAGGGATCCGGCGCAGCTGTTCCAGATCGGTTGGAGCTTCGATGAAGAGGATATCGACGCCGATGTCATGGTAGAGCGCCATGCGGTCCAGTGCTTCCTGAAAGCCGTGCGTTGCGATGGCATCCGTGCGCGCCATGATCATGGTATCGCCCTGGCGCGCGTCCAGTGCTGCCTTCAACTTACCCGCCATTTCCTCAGCGCTGATAATGGCCTTGCCCGCCATATGGCCGCAGCGCTTGGGAAAGACCTGATCCTCAATGAAGAAGCCGCCCACGCCAGCGCGTTCCAAGACGTTCACGGTGCGCGCTACGTTGGTGACGTTGCCAAAGCCGGTATCGCCATCGGCCAAAACCGGTATCTCGATCCGGTCCGTCATCCTGGCGTAATAGTCGCCCAGTTCGGTCAGCGACAACTGCGAGCTGTCCGGTCGACCCAAGAGGGAAGCCGTCGCCGCGTAACCGCCTGCCGCGAGGGCCTTTGCGCCGCAGGTCTCGGCCACGAGGGCACTGAGGCTGTCGTGAACGCCGGGTAAGACCGTGATCTCGGGGGCTTCAATGAGCCTTCGCAATCGCGCGCCAGCAGTGATCATAGAGTGGGCTTCCTGTTGGTCTTGAGATCTTGTTTCACCGGCAGCAGATGCCAACCGGTTGTTTGAAGGGTGAAAGGGCTGGCCGGGGCCGGTGAGACCTTCATGCTAGTCTATCCCTTCAGATGCTGCGGCTTTCATCGAGCGACGCACGAACCAGAACAGCAATGCAGCCGCGAGGCCCAGCAGAACGACGGCGATGGGGTATTCGATGATCCGGGTCCAGTCTCCGCTCATCAGGGCGGTGCTCTGGGCGATCGACATCTCCAACCGGGGGCCAAGGAAGAAGGCGATGATGAAGATGACGATGGAAAATCCGAAGCGTTTCATCACATATCCAAACGCCGCAAAAATCACCATGACCACCACGCCAAACATCCCGCCTTCAGACATGGCGACACCAACGATGCACAGCAGAATGGCCGAAACATAAATGAAGGATTGCGGCGCAGAAACGACCCGGACCCAGAGCCTCAGGCCGAGTTGACCGATCCACAAATTCAGGAAATTGGCCATGATCATCGCGCCGAATAGCCCGTAGATCAGGCGACCCTGATTCTCGAACAGCAGCGGTCCGGGCTGAATCCCGTGGATCATGAAGGCGCTGATGATGAGCGCTGCGCTCAGGCTGCCAGGAATGCCAAGCGTCAGCAGCGGGATCAGGTTGGCTCCAACCACCGCTGAATTGGCGGACTCTGTCGCCGCGATGCCGTGGATATTACCTTTACCAAAGCTTTCGGGGTTCTTCGAGCCCGACTTGGCTGCGGAATAGGACATGAAGGCGGCGGCGGTGCTGCCAATGCCGGGCGTCGCTCCCAGCAAGGTACCGATGACGGCCCCGCGCAGCAGGGTGTAGCGGCACGACCAGTATTCGGCCCAACTGACGCGTCTGTCTGCGGGGTCTCCGTCGTTCGACAGCTTGATTGCTGCTTCTCTGTCGCCTTTGTTTCGGGCAAGGCGCGTCAATATTTCAGAGATGGCCAACATACCGAGTGCGACGGAGGCCAACGGCAAACCGTCGTAAAGAGAGAAATTCCCGAAAATGAGACGCGGTGAGAAGTGTTCTGGATCAGCGCCAATGGTAGAGACGAGCAGCCCAAGCACCGCCGCAATCACACCTTTGATCACGGACTTACCAACAAGACCTGAAATGACGGCAAAGGCAAAGATCATCAGGGCAAAGACTTCGACCGGTCCCATCTTCAAGGCGAGAATGGCCAAGGGGGCCGAGACAGTGATCAGCACGATGTCGCTGAAGGTATCCCCCGTGACGGAGGAGAAGAGCGCGAGTTTCGTCGCCTTGAGCGGTTTGCCCTGACGTGCCAGCGGGTGTCCGTCGAGCGCCGTCGCAGCCGAATCCGGTGTGCCAGGCGTGTTGATCAAAATGGCTGGTATAGCGCCGCCGACTGTGCCGCCTTTGGCCACGCCGACCAGAAAGGCGATTGCCGGAAGGGGGTCGAGGCCAAAGGTAAACGGAATGGCAATCGCGATTGCCATGGCGGG
>JBMZBW010000061.1:0-14659 GCA_049612785.1 Alphaproteobacteria bacterium
GTACTAATTAGGCAACCAGCCTGCTGCGGCCAGCCACCACGCCCTAAAACTTGACCTTTGCTCCCAAGCCAAAGGTGAAACCGTTCAGGGCCGTGTCGCGGACGGTAGAGCTGGTCACGATATCCACGTCGAGATCCGTGGATCCGATATATCCGACTTCGGTCAGGAACTTGAAGTTGCCCCCGAAGTCGTATTCTCCCACGCCTTTGACCTGATACACCAAACCTGTACCGCGGTTTTTGATGCCATTGCTATCCTGCAGGGTGTACTGGCCGTAGCCGAGGCCCCCGCCAAGCTTGAACTGCGCGTTCGTCGAAGGCTGAAATTTGTAAAACAGGTTACCGAATACAGAGAGCAAGCGAATCTCGTCTGCCGGCACCGATAGAACCGGAACACCAGCAATGGCGCGATAGTCGACATTACCGGTGTAGCTGGACATCTCCAACTCGGCATCAACCTCCGGCAATAACTCCAGACCCGCAGCAGCAGAAAAGCCCAGACCGGGATTGACGTCAGCGGTGGAAATGAGCCCGGCTTCGTTTTCTTTCAGGTTCAACTCAAAGGTCGTGTTGAGTGAGACCTTGCCGTACCCTTTGATGGTTTGCGGCGAGATCGAATAGGTCAGCGTTTGTGACTGTGCCAAGCTTGCCATCAGCAAATCGGCGAGCGTAAAAATTGCACCCATGAATCTCATGGTGACAGCTCCCAATAAAATAAATTTCTTAAAATCAGGCCGATGCTTAAATTGAAGCATCGATTCTTAAAATATGATGCAAAGTGCAAAAACTTTTCTTCTTTCTCAATGCTCACACGGAAAAAAAGAAGAAATCACTGCGGATAACGGCCAGACGGAGAATCCTCCCACAGCTTCACAGGCCGATCATACATAATGCGACTACAGCACAAGGTCTTGTGAATAGCGGGCGAGGTCAGAAGCCTATATTTATGAAACGGAAGCTGAGGATGAGCTGTGCCATAGACCGGCAGGACGCTCTTTTTGGCTTTGGGGCACTATGAGACGAAACACCTTGTTCAAGGTGGACGACGGGACACACACATCATGCACCTTGGGCTGCAAAAAATTGCTGCGGGCACAGTTGGGGCTTTGCTTGTTTTTCTCTTTGTCAGTGTGGCGAAGGCAGAAGACGCCGAGCCATGGCCTTCGGTTCAAAGCAACCCGCTGGTTATCGAGCTTTACACCAGCCAAGGCTGTTCCAGCTGTCCGCCGGCTGACCGCGTTCTGGATCAGCTTTCCGACATCCCAGGCGTGTTGGGTTTGGCCTTTCACGTCGATTACTGGGACTACATCGGATGGAAAGACCCCTACGCTCTCGCCGTTTCGACCAAGCGGCAGAAGTACTACCGACACGTTCTTGGAAATCGTTACATCTACACCCCCCAGTTCATCATCGGCGGAAATGCTTCCCCCGATCCTTCAAGCGGCTCTGTCTTTGACCGCGACCTGATTGCCGGACCGGAAAATCGAGTAACGCTGAGTGCCAGCAACAGCGGAATAACCTTTCCCGCCACCGATGGGCTGACGACGACGGCGGATGTTTGGCTGATCCACTTCGATGAGCGCCATAAAACCAGCATCACCGATGGCGAAAATGCCGGTCGGCAACTGGGTTATCGCCATGTTGTTCGAGAGGTGCAGTACTTGGGTGAATGGCGGGGGCAAGAACGGTTAATCGGATGGCCGATCAAGCTTCGCTACGGGGCGGCCCTGTTGGTGCAGGACCGCCGCAAAGGGACTATTCTCGCCACGCTGGTGTCGATGGAATAGGTCGCAGAGACCTACCCCTGCAGGCTGTCATTCATCAAAGATGTCATGGACCGGGCAAAGCCTGCAGCATCCCGTGGCGCTTCGCCCTCAACGATTAAAGCCATGTCAAAGAGCAGTTCGGCCACTTGCTCCGCCTTGTTCGAGCCCGCTTGAGCCTGCACTTCGTTATTCAGCGCTATGACGAGGGGATGGCTTGGGTTGATCTCAAGGATGCGTTTATCCGGCCCGGCGTCCTGACCGCTCGCTTTCAGGATTTTGGAAAGCTGCATGTCCATGCTGTTTTCCGCTGCAACGAAACAGGCGGGGCTATCAGCCAGTCGGTTTGTGGTGCGAATATCCGCGACGCTTTGATCGAAGCGGGTTTTCAGCCACGCAACCAGTGTATCCGTTTTGCTCTCTTCCGCGCCTGTGTCTTCTTCAGGCTTTTCTGCCGAAGGATCATCAAACTTTGAGAGATCGGTTGATCCGTGGGTGACAGAGACGAACTGCTTGCCCTGATAGGTGCCGGTCGTCGGGATCCAGAAGGCATCAACCGCGTCGGAGGCGATGAGAACTTCGATCCCGCGCGCGCGGAAGCCTTCGAGGTGGGGTGACGCCAGAATAGCGGCTTCGGATTCCCCAGTGGCATAGTAAATCTCGTCCTGACCGTCTTTCATGCGCCCGAGATAGCCATCGAGGTCAGACAGGCCGTCTGCCGTCGTGGACTTGAATTTGACAAGGGGCAGGATGTCTTCACCGCGGTCCCGATCTTCATACAGACCCTCTTTCAAAACAGCACCAAAGGCGTTCCAAAAACGGTCGTAGCCCTCAATGTCGTCTTTCTTCCGTTTCGCGAGGGCTGAGAGGATCCGCTTGGTCAACTGCTTGTTCATCACCTGCAATTGCGGGGCATTTTGCAGCATTTCCCGGCTGACATTCAGCGGCAGATCCTGGCTATCCACCAACCCGCGCACAAATCGCAGGTAAGCCGGCATAAGCTCAGGCGCCTCGTCCGTGATGAAGACGCGGCGGACAAACAGCTTCAGCTGGCAGCGACGCTCAGGCTGAAACAAATCAAAGGGGCGTTCGGTCGGCAGATAGAGCAGTGCGGTGTATTCCAGCTGTCCCTCAAGATTGAGGTGCAGCGTCTCCCACGGCTCGTCGAATGTGCCGGCGACGTGGTTGTAGAATTCCTTGTGCTGTTCATCCGTGATTTCCGATTTCGGACGCAGCCACAAGGCCTGGGCTTCATTGATTTGTTCGGCTTCGCCGTCCTCGCTGAGCAGGCTCACAGGAAATGTGAGGTGGTCGGCATAGCGACGCACCAGCGCTTCAAGCCGGTAGGACTCAAGAAACTCGGCTGCGTCGTCTTTCAGGTAGAGCATGACCGTGGTCCCAATTGGCGCGCTGCCACCGTCAATCTCCGTGATGGTAAAGGTACCGTCGCCTGTGGATTCCCATCGAAAAGCCTGATCGGTGCCAGCTTTGCGGGTATCAACCACGACACGTTCCGCCACCATAAAGGCGCTGTAGAATCCGACCCCGAATTGGCCGATCAACGCGCTGGCATCGGTTGCCTCAGTCATGGCTGCTGCAAAGTCTGCCGTGCCTGATTTGGCGATTGTTCCCAGGTTGGCCATCAGGTCGGCGTGGTCCATACCGATCCCGCCATCGGTGATGGCCAGGGTCGCGCTTTCCTTGTTCGCCGCGATGAGAATTTTCAGGCTCTCGTCGCTGTCGAGTAACTCGGCTTGCTGCTGCGCCAGAAACCGCCGCTTGTCGCAGGCATCGGAGGCGTTGGAAATCAACTCGCGCAGAAACACTTCCCGCTCGGAATAGAGAGCGGTTGCGACAAGATGGAGAAGGCGCGCGGTTTCGGCCTGAAAGGAATGGGTTTCAGTCGTCAAGGTTGGTCTCTCTATTCTCTCAAGTAACTTAACTCTTCAGCGGGTGTTCCGTTGCATCCAGAGCCTCGGCCAGACTGTTCGTGGCCTGACCGGGTCGCAGCGGTTTTTGCTGGGACTCATGTGGCGACCAGCCGGAAAGATACAAGCAGTCAAACGTTGCGGGAACGGCTCCGGTCTCGTCGCCAAAAGCCTCAATGTAGCGCTGCAGGGCACCGAACAAAACGCCGCGCGCCGTCAGGGTTGTTTTTCGGCCAATAACGGCGTTGGTTTGCCCCATGCCGCGCAAGTCATGCAGCAGCTTCAGTGGGTTATCGTAGGCGACGTTGATACGGTCGATATCAGCCACTGGCAGGTTGAACCCTGCGCGTTGGAGCAGACCGGCGGCATCTCGGAGATCCATGACCGGTGAGACACGCGGGTGATAACCGCCGCTCAGGTCGGTTTCTGCGGCTACAAAAGCGGCCCTGAGCTCATGCAGGGTCTCACCGCCAAGCGCACTGCCCAAGAACACACCATTGGGTCGCAAGGCCGCGCGGATTTGGGACAGCATACCCGGTAGGTCGTTGACCCAATGCAAAGCCATGTTGGATATGATCAGGTCGAAGGACTGCGACCGCAGTGGCAGGAATTCAAGATCGGCCTGAGCCTGTGATCGATTGAAGCTCAGGTCTACGATCTGCGCCTTATCCAGTTTGCCGGGGATCAGCGTTCGGAGGTCCTGCGGCCACCAACCCAAAATCGCGACGGTGGAGAAGTCTTGTTCAAGGTCCAATAACCGATCGCTCAAACGCACGGCTGTTTCGGCGTGCAAGAAGTGATGATCGGCGTCACTGCGCACAGCTCGCTGAATCTGCATCTGCTTAATGCGGCTATCAAACACGTTGGGCGCGAATGTATCGACCATAATATCGCTTTAGTTGAGTTGAGCGTCTATCACTCTATGCATTGGCGATATGGATAAAGATCACAAAATTCGCAACACCCAAAAGCCCACGAAAACCACAAGGGCAGCTTTGCCTCTGCCTCGGCTGCTGAAACCATTGCGCAGCGTAGAGCAAGGGGCGCAAGCGGCGATTGACTGGGTGTTGCCGCCGCGCTGTGCTTTGTGCTCATCCATGATCCGAGGGCAGGCTGGGCTGTGTACGACGTGTTTTCAGTCCATGCAGTTTTTGGCTGATCCTCTTTGCGACTGCTGTGGCAGACCGACTTCGGTTCGGGAAACAGGACCCGTATGCGCTCCCTGCCTCAGCGCGCACCCTGCTTATGATTGGATGCGCGCGGCCTTTGCCTATGATGATGCGAGCCGAGCGCTGATCCTGGCTTTGAAATATCGAGACAGACTGGATGTCGTGCCAGCCTTGAGTGCTTGGATGGCAGCCGTCGCCGGGGACAGGATTGGGCGGGATGATATTGTTATGCCCGTGCCTTTGCATTGGAGACGCCATCTGGCGCGACGGTTCAATCAGTCTGCGGCGCTTGCGCTGGCCTTAGCCAACAAGGTCGGCTCACGCTATGCCCCGGATTGGGTCGAACGCACCCGCAACACGCCGCCTATGAAAGCCATGAGCAGGAAGCAGCGCTCTGAAAACGTGCGAGGCGCTTTTGGGGTTTCTCCGGCAAGACGCAGCGATCTGGAGGGGAAAAATGTCGTCCTGGTGGACGATGTTTACACGTCCGGCGCTACCATCGAAGAACTCAGCGAGGAGCTACGCGCCTATGGCGTAGCACGTATTGGCGTTGTTGTGGTCGCGCGCGTGGTCGATCATACCCATTTCAGACAGGAGTTCGAATTAGAATAGGATGCCACCCATGGCCGACATTGAAATGTACTACCGCGATTTTTGTGGTTTCTGTGCTCGGGCTGATCGTCTGTTGAAATCCAAAAATGTGGAGGTCCGCCGGATCAATATCTGGGAGGTGGATGGCGCCAAAGAAGAAATGGTCCAACGCTCCGGTGGTCGGACGACTGTGCCTCAAATCTTTGTGGACGGAACGCTGATTGGTGGCAGCGATGATCTCTTCGCCCTCGAAGCGGCAGGCAAACTCGACGGGATCTTGCAGGTTTCCTAAGCATTCAGCATCGGCTGTAAGCGCGAGCGTCTGACTGGTCAGTTTTGGCAGAAAGGGACAGCGTTGTTGGTTTTGTCAGGTCAAACCCTGCCAGCGACGCAGCCCCTCGGATCGTCTCACCAGCGCGCAGCGAGCCCGATGGTCCCTCCACAAGCGCAATGTTGCCGGCATCATCTGTGACATAAAGGGCAGGCACCGCACGGCGAAAAGCGCTGGTGTTGGTGATGTTGTATCGAAGCTCAGCATCGGTGGTATTGGCGAGACATAAATCCCAGCGGCGCAGATCACTCCAAGGCTCCAAGCCCACCGTTCGGTAGAGCGATTGCGTCACGGGCGCGGCGCTAACAACAGCTTCTCGTCCCAGAATCAATGCAGAAACAAGAACTGTTGCGGCAACCAAGCCCAGACCCCATTGCCACTGACGTCCCGCCGTTGCGATTTCCTGCTCAGCACTGGGCGCGGGTAGCGGCGCGAGCGCCTCATCAATCTCGCTAAAGGCCTGATCCGCGCTTTGCGGGTCGAGCTCAGCGGCGATAGATCGCGCAACCGCCGGGTCAGCGTCATCGCTGGTAATGTCCACATTTACGGCGGCTGATGCCTCCATGTTCATGGCGGGTTCGAGCATATCCAGCAGAGGCGTCGATTTCTTGCTTTCGTTCAGGTCTGCGGTCGTAGCAGACTGATTCCAGCGATAACCACACTGCGTGCATCGCAAGCGCCGAGCGCCGTCCACGAAATGAACGGCTGGCACTTCGTAGGTCGTACTGCAATTTGGACATTCGACGCGCATGGGTTCGTCGGACCTTTCATCCAGAACAGGGTCGTACGCATAACGTTACGAGTCGTTTTACCCGATAGTCGACCGTCTTTAAACACGGAAGAGCAAAAAAAGGGAGTGTCTCATGGTCGATTTTGACATCAAAAATCGTAGAGTTGTGGGTATAAGTCTCAAGACTATGCGACTGGATTATCCATCATAGCGCGCATGCCCATCCGCCGACAGAAGGGTCTCTACTTTGATTCGAATGGATCAGGTTTCCGTCGATTATCCTGCCCGACCCGGCATTATCCGGGACGTGTCCTTGCACTTGCCCGCAGGGTCATTTTCTTTTGTGACCGGGCCGAGTGGAGCCGGCAAGACGACCTTGCTGAAGCTCATGTTCCTTGGGCTGAACCCCAGCAAAGGGCGCTTGCAGATTTTCGGTCGTGACATTTCCGACCTGTCGCGAGACCAAAAAGCCTATGTCCGATCCCGTCTTGGTGTGGTGTTTCAGGATTTTCGACTGATTGATCACATGACAATTTACGACAACATCGCCCTTCCGCTGCGCGTGACAGGAAAAGAGGTGAAGGGCGAGCGGGATTATGTTGGCGAATTGCTGCACTGGGTTGGCTTGGGCGATCATGCTGACGCCAAACCGCAGGAGCTCAGCGGCGGTCAGAAACAGCGCGCGGCCATAGCCAGAGCTGTGATCAACCGCCCGGCCCTGCTGCTGGCCGATGAGCCGACGGGCAATGTTGATGATGGCATTGGATTGAAGCTTATCCGGTTGTTTGAGGAGCTGAACAAGCTTGGAACCACCGTGGTTGTTGCCACGCACAGCGACAGCCTTCTTCAACGCTTCGATTATCCTGAAATCAGGCTCAACCAAGGCCAGATTGAACCGGGTGAGCGGGGGAAGGCATGACCTCGAAAAAAAGAACATCGCGACCCGTGCGAGACATGATTGCGCCCAAAGAGCCTTTGATGGTGTTCCGGGGGCAAAGCGCTGCTTTGCTGTTACCTGTCGTGCTTGGGTTAATGTCTCTGTTGGCTACCTTTTTCGCCTTACAAACGACGCAGAAACTCTTTGAGTTGCAGGAATCCATTGGGTTGGCCAACAGCGAGCTGACGGTCTTTATTCCCACCACGCCGGGGCTGACGCCAAATAACACCGACCCCGCCGTTAAAAGAGCGCTGGATGTACTGCAAAGCTCTTCCGGCTTGGGCCGTGTTGAAGTGCTGGAGCGCCAGCAGGCCCGCGCTTTGGTGGAAGACGTGCTGGGCGATACGATTTCCGCTCAAGTCCCGGTCCCAACCATCATTTCCGTACAAAAAGCCCGTCGCGCCGCTCTTGATATCAGTGCTTTACGAGAAGCCCTTGACCGAGCGGCTCCCGGCGCGCTTGTTGATGACAATCGGGCTCTGCGAGATCATCTGGAGACGGCACGGCTTGAAGAACTGACCAAAGGAACCGGGCTGGTTGTGGCCGTCCTTGTTGTTGTCAGCATTACCGCAGCCCTTGTCATTGGGCAGTCGGTGGATCTTCAATCTGGCGTCATCCATGTGCTCTATATTTCAGGGGCGAGAGATCAGATCATTCTTTCCCAATTTGTGGGTTTTGCCCTTCGCAGTGCTTTGCTGGGTGCCGGGCTGGGTGGGGTCGCAGGGTGGCTCTTGCAACTCATCTATTGGCCCCGTGTCATGAGCGAGCCCAGTACCATTTTTCCTATTCAGGTGCCGGTCATGATTCTGGTGATCATCTTGTTGGTGGTCGTGTCCGTTCTGTCAGCACGCTGGAATGTCCTCAGAAAACTAAAACGAACGTTTTAGCTTAGACTTGAACCTCTGCGTCAGGTCGTTAGGGTAGTAACTGACAAGGGTATGCGGCTGTCGCGTGGGACGGCTTGAAAAGGTGCAAATTTTCAATGGCGACTTTCCGTTCGACGATTGCGAAGCTGGTTGGGTATCTCTGGACTGGCATCCTCGGGGCCATTGGTTGGCCCATTGTCTTTTTCGGTAAGCGTGCAACTTTTGCTTTTGGCCTGTTCTGGGCCAAGGGTGTTCTGGCGATTTCTCGTATATTTGCTGGCGTGACGTGGAAAGTTGACGGGCTGGAAAACCTGCCTGAAAAGCCATACATCCTCGCCTCCAAGCATCAGTCCTTTTTTGATACCGTGATTTGGTCTCTCCTGGTGCCCGATGCTGCTTACGTGATGAAGGAAGAGCTTCTGACGCAGCCCATCTTCGGATGGTTCATTCGTCGGATTGACGTGGTGGCTCTGGACCGGTCAGCCGGTCTGTCGTCCTTGCGGAAGCTGCTGGTTGATTCGGCAGCGAAAGCAGAAGCAGGGATGCCGGTCATCATTTTCCCTGAGGGCACTCGTACCATTCCGGGCATTCGCGGTCGTTACCACCCGGGGGTTGCTGCGATGTATGAAAAATTGTCCCTTCCGGTTGTGCCTGTCGGTACGGACAGTGGCGTTTTCTGGGACCGGGGTTTCAAAGGTCTGAAGGCGGGACAAATCACCGTTTCGATTCAGCCGCCGATCATGCCGGGCTTGGACAAGCGGACCTTCCTTTCACAGCTCTCCGACGCCATCGAGGATGCGTCCCTGGGGCTGCTCCCTGAGGGATATGAGCCGACAGAGATCGCGGAAGCAGCTGTTGAGGCTTAATCCAAGGCTTTCGTCTCGCGTTGGTCCACGTCTTCTCTTTGGTTGTGGAGTCGCATGCAAGTTATCGTTAGATTGTTCGTGAAATTGCTGCAATTGTCGTATAATTGCGAGGCAAGTGAGGTCGTTTTGACGGCCTGAAGGCGAGACATTTCGCCTCTTGTTTCAGACATGGAAATCGAAAGGTCAGTCGATTGTTCCCATCTCGCCTCGGCGTCATTGCTGCTGCCACCGCCTTTTTTTCATTTACGTCCCTGTCCAGTGCCTCGGCACAGAGCGTGGAGCAGATCGTTTCATCAGAGCTGGGACACAGTTTTGGCCTTTGGGGGCCTTTGGCTTTCGACGCTGACGGGGTTTTTGTGCGCAGTAACACGGTATCGCTGCAAGGGGCCCGGTATGGCTCGATCCCAGTCGATCTCGTGAGCATGCAAATGCGTCCGCTGGGCGACAGCGTCTATGCGGTCAGCAGTATCGAAATGCCGACCGATGTTATCAACGCGGACGGCTCAGGGGTGCAGGCAAGCGACTGGCGTTTTGAGGGCGAGTGGAACGACGCCATCAAGGGTTTCCAAACGCTCGATTACAAGATCGCTGACCTCAGTATGACAACGCCTGACGGTGGCCGTTATTCGGCAGACGAAGTTGTCATGCGGGCGGATGAAAATGGGTATTCACTGCGTCTGTCCAATCTGGCTGGGTCAGGCGGCAAACGACCCACCGTGGAAGGGGACCCCGATACAAGTTTCGCCCTTTCCATCGACACCATCATCTATGAAGGCAGATGGACGGGCAGTGCAGCGGGCGCGCCCTATGCCAGTCTTGGCCGGTCTTTTGATCTTCGCTTCCTGCAGGCCCGCGCCGAAGGCGGTGAAAGCTTGCTGGCCGCTACCCTTGTACACCTCGAAAACCTCTATTTGCCGGCGTCGTCATCGTTCACCGACCTGCAGATTTCGGGGTTGGAGGCCTACTACGGCCCCCAGAAATTGACGATTAAGCTTGATAGCTTTTCCCTCCCGGCTTCATCCGAGGGCGAACAGCTCAAATCACAGATGGTTAATGTCGTGTTCGAAGGATTGGACATTAACCGCCGTGAAGACTTTGCGAGCATGAAGCGTGGATCGGTGAACGTCGACCTGGACGGAGCCAATGTGGAAGCATTCTCCATGGCGCTGGCGTCGTTGTTCAAATCAGCAGAAGCAGGGGCAAATTGGTCTGTGCTGGCTGATATTCTGCTGTTCTTTGATCGCATTGGGGTCGAAGGATCGGCAGAAGATCTGGTTTTTGCGCTGCCAGATCGCTTGTTCTCCATCTCCATGGAAAACGCCCGAGGCGCGCTTGGGCTGACCGACATGCGGCTTGATGGCGGATTTATTACCCTGCGCGGCGAGGCGAACGGTATCGACTTGCGTGCGATTGAGACACCTCTGGGGGTCGAGCCGGATCCCATTGTCATTCCGGGTATCGTGCCTGTTCTCGGTGGTCGTCTGATCCGCTTTGACCCCTTGTCCCAAAGCCTTGTGCCCAATGAGTTTGAAGGCACGGTTGAGGTAACGGGGCTCCCGATGGCGAATTTACGCCAGACCCTTGCCAGCCTGCCCCGCAGTGGTTCGGTTCAGGAGCCTGGCGTGCTGATGCGTTCTTTGATCGGGGGGGCTTTGGGGATGGTGACGCCTTTCCTGATCCAACCGCCTCAGGTCAACGTTGCTGATACACAAGTGATTGCCGATGATTACAGCATGTCACTGACCGGGCAGCATCAGGTTATGCCCATTCCGCCTTTGTTTGGATTTGGAAGCTTTACGGCCAGCGTAACGGGATTGTCCAAAGTCGAAGCTCGCGCCAACGCCACCACCGAAGCGGCCTTGTCTGCGGCGGGTGATGACGCGCAGGGTTTGGCAGATTATGGCCGCCGGATTGCGGGCTGGGCCAAGCGCTTGCGCGACCTTGGCACGGCATCGAGTGCGGATGAGCAAACCTACGTCCTTGAACTGACACAGTTTGGCGAGATTGAACTGAACGGTGAACCGCTCAATCAGCAATAGGGCAAAAGCCCGTTTTTGCTTGCCGCACAAGGCCATGAGTAGTGCAGATGCAATTGAGTTTTGCGGTACCTTACCGTTATGATGCAATTCTATTGAAAGATTTAAGGGAGGCTCTCGCCCATGAAACGGCAATTCTACCGGCTTGTTGCCCTGTCATGCCTGACGGCTCTTGGTGTGTTGAGCGCCCCAGTTGTTCAAGCGCAAACCATGTCGTCGGCAAAAGTGGAGTCTGTCCTGACGGCCATGATGGATCAGCCCGTATCCCTGTTTCTCGGAGTTCCCATTGACTTTGATACCCTAACCGCCACCGCCTCAGATGGCTCAGAGTCGGCCCATGAGGTAGTTTTTGGTAACGCAAATATCGCCGGGCTTCCTTTGGGTGACCTTTCGATGGCAGCAAAGGTTGAGGCATCCGGGTCCTTGAGTCTGACAGCTGACCTTGATGCTCTGCTGGGTGGTATGGCGGGTACGATCGGAACAACGTTCGAAGCCGAAACCTTGCGTCTGACCATGACCATCAACCCCGAGGCTTTGTCGACAGAGCGTTTGACCTTGACGGCGGACAACATTCTGGCCGGCGATCCGGGGAATGAAGCCACTGACTACCTCCGCTTCGACGGCGCGGTTTTCATGTTTGATGAGCGCAAGAACAGCCCGACGTCCAGTTTCGATTTTGGCATCGATAATCTGGCCTTCGCCATTGACGGTGAGGAGCTGGTTTCACTGGAAACCTTGGGCCTGAGCTTTGAGATGGCCAACACGCCCGGCTGGTTCCTGCAACAGGAAATCAACGCAGGCATCATGCAGTTCTTTATGGTTGAAGCAGGTGCCGTTACCCCAATGGAAGGCATTGCAAACCTGATTGACCGTCTCGTTCCACTGTTTGAGACCCAGCAGGTCGATGCGAAGGGCTCTTTCGACGTGGGGGCTCTTGCGCTCAATGACGTGGACCTGCTGGATTCCGATGGACGCGTGCTGTTCGACGGCATGTCGGTTAATTGGTCCTATGATCACGACGGACAGATTTCCCAGACCGCTGGTGACATTGGTCGTCTTCAGGTGCTGGCTGAGAATTATTGGTCCGATGAGGGGCGCGAATATGCCCTTCTGGACTTTGAAGGCGGCGCACTTTCCGCAACGACAACTTATGCTCAACCTTATGATCTCCAGCCTTTGGCGGGTGTCCTGAGCGGCGTTTCAGAGAGTATCCGCGGCATGGGCATCGAGGAGTTCATCGATCCCGACATGGCGATGATCGGCCTTTATCTGGGTGCCGCTGGTCCCTTGCTGGACTGGACAGTAGCAACGCTGGATGACTCAGATTTGAAACTCGCTTTGGGTGCCTTGACCATCGAAATTCCTGAAAGCTCGGATGAGAGCCTGAAGCTGGCGCTGCAGGGGATCGACTTCCTGTCGCTTGTCGATTTTGATGCGGAAGGTGATCTGCAGGAACTTTCGGCCAGTTTGTACGGATTGGAAGTCATCCTGCCTGAGCCTATCGGATTTTCCGCAGGCGAAATTTCTGCGAGTTATCTGGTCCACGACAGCTTTACAGCGATTAAAGATGCCGTGGTTTCGCTACAGGAAAACACGCTGACCTTGGCTGACGGCATCCAGTTTGCGCTGGGGGTATATCTGCCGGATCTGCTGGTCGGTGTGAAAGACGTCTCGTTCTACGCCCAAACCCCGACTCAAATGGGAGAAGCAGATGTCTATCTCGGCTCCGCTGACATCAGCTTTACGACGCAGGACATGCAGTCGGATCAGGCAAAAATTTCTCAGCTGATCGCTTACTCTGGACTGAAGGTGAACTTCACCGATGAGATCATGTTTGACCCCACCCTTGTCGATCTGGTGCTGGGCAAGAATGGGCCTGGATTGCTGCCCAGTGACGCCACGGTGCAGGTGGATCTGGCTGAAATCCCGATGGAAATGATCCTTGCCATCGCCGGGAATGTGCAGCTGCCACCGCTGGACGTCATGCTGAGCCCGGATTTTGATCCGACATCACTGGCTATGGCTGGCGCAGCTTTGTTGTCTCCGATCCTGGCCTCCCCGCCATCGCTGGTTCTGCAACCATCGAATATCAGCGGCGGTATGGTTGAGTTAACGGCCTCTGGTGAACTGGCAATCAATCCTTTGATGCCGCCGAACTATGCCGTCGGCTCTGTTACCATCCGTGTTTCGGGTGTTGCCGAAGCGCAGCAGAAGGTGGGTGAGCTGCTGGGTGCCATCGATAGTGGTGAAGTCGAAGCCTACCCCGATACCTATGAAACCCTGCAGCAGATTGTGGGTGGTTTGGCGATTGCGGGCGGCTTCGGCATTCCGGCTGACGATGGTGCTTTGGAGTTTATCCTTGATCTACCCATGGGCGAACCGGCCAACATCAACGGCTTACCGATCCCGGTACCGTTTTAGGGATGACCAAAAAGGGGGGAAGGTGACTTTCCCCTTTTTTCATTTCAGGCTAACAAGCGACCATGTCCACCACGACCCCATCTCCCCTTGAGCTTTACGAGCGCGCTTTGTCCTCAGGTGAGCTTCGTCCTCAACCGGCTCAACGCCGCGCGGTTGAAGCTTTGGATACGCTGTATCAGGAACTGATCCTGTCACCGGGCGCCTTGCGTCGGCGGCAGGCGCGCGCACAGGCGGGCGAAGCGGGGGCCAGTGGTGGCGTTATGGGGTGGATTGGGCGCTTGTTTGGTGGGCGCGGTGCGACCAGCAAGGGCGAAGGTGCCAAAGCCCTGCGCCGCAGCCTGTATCTGTTTGGGCCGGTTGGTCGCGGTAAAACGACGGCTATGGACCTGTTTTATCAGGCGCTCGGACCGCAGCAGGCACAGCGACGACATTTCCACGAATTCATGAGCGAGCTTCACGCCGACATTCATGCACGCCGCAGTCGCGGCGATACGCGCGGCGACACAGCAGCGCGGTTTGCAAAGGCGCAGGCCCGCAAAGCCAAGGTTTTGTGCTTTGACGAGTTCTACGTGAACAACATTGCCGATGCGACTTTGCTCGGGCGCGTTTTGTCTGTGATGCTGGACGAAGGTGTGACGGTTATCACCACGTCGAATGATGCGCCGGGGGATTTGTATGCCGGTGGGCTGAAGCGTGAGCTGTTTTTACCGACGATTGAACTGATCGAGCGAGAGTTTGACGTGGTCAACCTTGACCATGCGCAGGATTACCGACTGCGGCTGGGCGCTGAGACTGAAGCTTGGCTGGCCCCGCTGGACGCGAGAACGGCGCGTGCCTTTCGCTTGAGTTTTGAACGTGAAGCAAAAGTCAGTCGCGGTGAACCAGCGCAGCTTTCCGTTTTGGGACGCACAGTTAACGTACCCGAAGCGGCAGGACGCACCGCCTTGTTCCGCTACGCTGACCTGTGCGAGCAGCCGCTGGGCCGAGACGACTACTTGCTGATTTCGCAGTCCTTTGACCGG
>JBMZBW010000062.1:0-14637 GCA_049612785.1 Alphaproteobacteria bacterium
CTGGGCGATAAAGTGCGGAACGTTGTAAGCTGACAGGGTGTAACCGTCTGCTTCAACTTCAGTCGCGAACCAGTTCCAGCCGACGCGACCGCCAGAACCTGGTTTGTTCAGAATATACATGGGCTGGCCCAGCATATCATCATTGCCGGCAACCATGGTCACGATGCGTGCCTGAAAGTCAGTAGCGCCACCAGCGCCATAAGAAACCGCGACCCCGATTGGACGATCCGGATAAGACTGCGCGAGTGCAGTTCCAGCGGTCATTGTCAGTGCAACCAGTGCACCAGTGATGAACTTCATCATGAGTTTTCTCCTCAGAAACAAGGCACTCCCGAGCCTTGGTTAGAAAAACAGTCCTCGCGGCGTTTGCACCCGCAACAGAACCGCAAAAAGCAGGTAAATGACGCCCATGAAGGCCCCCGAGACTGCTAACCGCACCAACCAAGCCCGAAGGGAGGTGAACTTGGCTGGGTCGTACAAAGTCGCGATGGCCAAAAAGGCGACCGACGACGCTGCATAGAAACCGAAGAACTTGGCCGCGCCGTAGATCAGCGCGATCATCACCAAAGCCCCCGGTAAGATGTTGAGCGCCTCCCCCGCGCTCAGTCCTGCGCCCACCTTGGACATGCCCAACACAGCGCGTGCGGCGTTCCACAAGGCGAGAATGACAAAGAAGATCGAAACCAGCCGCGGAAAGACGAAGACGTCAGCGGGCTGTTGGGTGAATGAAATCACCGCAACGGCTACGGCAATCCCGAGAATGATCAGCGCTGGAATTGTGTACTGCAGCCGTTTTGTCGAAGGCGGGTTGGTCACTTTGGGATCAGCCATTGTTTGCCCCTCCCGCAGCCTGCTCCCGCGCTTTGCGACGAGGCACGATCATATTGATCCAGAAGCTGTAAGCGATGGACCCGACCACCAGCGCGATCAGCAGGATGTTCAGCCAGCCGGTGAAGAAGTAGACCCAAGGCCCGTTCTGGGCGGCGGCGATCATGGAGCCGGTCTGGAAATTATCGGCAGCAATCGGGCCGAGGATCAGCCCCAGCACCAAAGGCGCAGCCGAGAAACCAAACTTCTGAAGCCCATACATGCCAAGCCCAAGCCCCAGCATGACATAGACATCGCCCATGGACTGCTGAACCGAATAACTGCCAAACAGCGCAAGGATGAGAACCGCAGCGGCCATGATGGGCATGGGAACACGGGAAATCTTCGCTGCGATCCCGGCGGTAACGATCCCGAAAACGGCCATCAGGATCTGTCCAATCAACATGGAGTCGATGAAAGTCCAGGTAACAGCGGCATGCGTGGTGAACAGATCCGGACCGGGGAAGATACCGTGAATGAGCAAGCCGCCCAAAAGGACTGCGGCTGTCGGACTGCCAGGAATACCCAGCGTCAGAAGCGGCACCAGCGACGGGCCAACCATAGCGTTGTTGGCGCTCTCTGCTGCGATGATGCCTTCCGGGTGACCAGAGCCAAATTTTTCGCGCTCAGGCGAAAACTTCTGAGCCTGATCGTACGCGACCAGCCCAGCGACCTGTCCGCCAACACCGGGGATAATCCCGATGATGGTCCCGATACCCGTGCCGAGGATAAGCGCACGTGCGCGAGAGACAAGCTCCCGCACTGCGGAGAGGATCGCATGGCGCGGCACGTCCAGTGCTTCAACGACAGCTGAGGAACGGCCCTTGGCCAGCATATCAAGCACTTGTGGGATGGCGAACAGGCCGATAAGCGCGGCAATGATGTTGATCCCGCCTGTCAGGGAATCATGGAAAACAAACCTCGGCACGCCATAGATGTCGTCTGTTCCGATAGTCGAAAGCCAGAGACCGATGCAACCCGACAGCAAGCCTTTAACGAAGGATTTGGTATCCAGCGACCCGATGATGGTTACACCCAGAATGGCCAACCAGAACAGGTGGGGGAAGCTGAACGCCAGAACCCACTTTGCCAGTACCGGTGTCAGGAAAATCAGGATAAACACCCCGAAAACACCCCCAACGCCCGAGGCAAGGAAGGAGAGCTGTAAAGCGCGAGCGCCCTCGCCCTTTTTGGCCATGGCGTTTCCGTCCAGCGCCGTGGCGATGTTGGCAGGTGCGCCGGGGATTTTCAGCAAAATGGCGGAAACCGCTCCGCCAGCCACTGTAGAAGTATAGGCTGCACCCAGCAGGATCAGACCCTGAGCAGGTTGCAGATGGAACGTGAACGGGATCAGCAGGGCGACAGCCATTGTTGGCGAGAGCCCCGGTGTCGCACCAAGGATCAAACCACCAATCGTGCCACCAACCAGCAAAGCCAGCGACAAAGGCTCAAAAACTGCGCCCATGTAGTTCAAGAATTCCATGCGTGGCTGAACCTCCCAAAATCCGGTCTTCAGCCCCTGTCTCAAGCTAAGGCTGAACACGATGCACGCTCATGCTGTAAATCCGCACTATCCAATGTAAAAGTTGCTGTAAACATTTACATTGCAGGTTTTTCACGCTAAGTGCGCTCTATGATTTCAAGACGAAAACGTGGCCGTGTGCCGGGAATGACTGAGATTGCGGAGAAGGCTGGGGTATCCATTGCCACGGTTTCCCGCGCCCTGAAAAAACCCGACGTGGTGCGTCCGGAAACGGTCGCAAAAGTCCGCGCCGTGGCTGAAAGTCTGGGGTACGGAACCAGCAATGAGCAGCAGGCTCAAACCAGTCCGCGCACAGGCACAGTCGGCCTGATCCTGCCAACGATTGAGAACTCGATCTTCAGCGAAATGATCAGTTCGTTCAGCCATAATCTCAGCATTCTGAACCGCACATTGCTGGTTGCAGCGCACAATTACGATGATGCGGAAGAGGTGCGGATTCTTCGCTCCATGCTGGAGCGCCGGATTGATGGCGTCGTGCTGATCGGCAATCAGCATGACCCCGCGGTTGAGGAGTTGGCAAAGGCAGCGCAGATCCCCGTGATCGAAGCCTGGAACCACCGCCCCGGTGCAACGTTTTCAACCGTTGGAACAGACAATGAGCTCGCGGGGTATATGATCGCTGAACACTGTCTGAAGCGGGGGCATAAAGATTTTGTCCTTGTTTTTCCTGACCAGAACAAAAATGACCGCGCTCTGCTGCGTCGACAGGGTGCTTTGCGGGCTTTGAAAGAATGGGATGTCGGGTTGGAGCCGCAGAACGACCTGATGTGCCCTTACGACATTGAAAGCGCCAAACAACTGGGCATTCAGATCCTGAAAAGCACCAAACATCGCACCTACATCTGCGGCAATGACGTTATCGCGCTGGGGATCCTGTTCGCTGCGCAGTCGCTGGGGTTGAAAGTGCCGGCGGACCTGAGTGTTGTCGGTGTCGGCGATTTCGCTTTCGCCCGATCCACTGAGCCGGGCTTGACAACCGTGCGTGTTCCCGCGCGAACCATAGGCCGGGAGGCGGCGGAGCTGATCAACCGAATGATTGAGCGGCCCGTGTCCAAGGATTTCCCCTCCTTACTCATCCAACCCCGCGTCATCGACCGGGAATCCTGCCGCTGACACAGAAAAAATGGCCCCCGGCGTAAACACATTTCGCTGCTGCTTGTGTACCCTGTGAGACAACGCTTTTTGCCTGACGAATAGGGATCATCATGCTTCACACCACGGCTCTCAAAGCAGCAAGCATCGCACTGCTGACCACCTTAACAAGCCTTTCAGCTTTCAGCGTCCCAGCGCTGGCCGACGCTTTTGATCAGGTGTTCACCCCACCGACAGCAGCGGAAAAGCGCGCTGTCCTCGCTGATTGGGCCAGCCGGTCTCAGCCCGTGCAGGGCTGGCAGGTGGAGCGCAGCATAGAGGACGAAGGCTTCCAGTTGGATATTGTGAGCCATACTCTCGACGGTAATCGGCACTTCGCAGCGGTCCGAACCCCCGCGAACCATCGTCCCGGACAAGCTGCCCCCATTCTGGTCCTCAATCACGGCGGCTGGGAGGGCGCAGATGCGGATTGGGCTTTGCATGTCGCTGAGGCGTGTTTAGCGGACTTCTTCGTGGTCGTACCAAGCTATCGCGGTGAGCCTTTGCGGTTCGAAGGCAAAGCCTACCGGAGCACGGGGCAACAAAGCCTGATCGACCGCGATGTCGACGACACAATGGCGCTCATCAGCGGTGTCGTCCAAAACTATCCCGGCGCGCAGAGCGAAGATGTCAGCGCGTGGGGTTACTCGCGGGGCGGAGGGGTCTCCTTACTGCTCGGGATCCGCGATCCTCGCGTTGACCGCGTGGTCAATGTCTATGGTCCAACGGACGTTCTGACCTTCGACGATATGGCTGACCGGGTGCGCGAGGCTTACTCCGGCGACGATCTTGGGCCATTTTACAGCTTTCCAGCCCAGTGGATGCGCGCACACTTACGGGGTCAAATGAGCGAAAACACCCTGCGCCAAAAGCTGCTGGCAGGCTCTGCCTTGCACTTTGCAGACCGACTGCCCAGCCGCGTCCAGACCCACCACGGCGCACGCGATCAGATCGTTCCAGTCGAGAATGCCCGCGCTCTGCATGAAGCCCTAGATCAACGGTCTGACATGGCGGTAAACGAGTACTTCGAATACCGGTTCGGCGGTCACGGAGAGCTGCGCGGACTGGATCGTCGAGCCGTTCAGATGCTGTGTTCGGATCGTTGATTTCGCGTTCCGCCCTTTATGGACGTTTCCAAGTCTGAAAAGCCTTGATAGGCTCCCGCGATCTTCAATCCCACGCTGGAGCCTTTTTTATGTCTGCTTCCGTTTTCAAAGGCATGATGCCTGCGCTGATGACGCCTTGCCTCCCCGACCGCACGCCGGATTTCGACTCTCTGGTGCGCAAGGGAAAGGAAATGATCGATGCGGGCATGAGCGCCGTGATCTATGCAGGCTCCATGGGTGACTGGCCGCTGCTGACAGACGAGCAGCGGATGGAAGGCGTCGAGCGTTTGGTTGGTGCGGGTGTCCCCGTCGTCGTGGGAACCGGTGCGATCAACTCCAAATCTGCAACCGCGATCTCGGCACACGCGCAAAAGGTGGGCGCAACCGGTCTGATGGTGATCCCCCGCGTGCTATCGCGTGGACCATCAAACAGCGCGCAGTGGCATCATTTCAAGTCGATCCTGTCTGCTGCTCCTGACGTGCCTGCCGTGATCTACAACAGCCCCTACTATGGCTTTACGGTGCGCGCCGAGCTGTTCTTCAAACTTCGGGCCGAGCATCCCAATCTGGTTGGTTTCAAGGAGTTTGGTGGCGCAGACGATCTCACCTACGCCGCTGAGCACATCACATCTCAGGACGATCAGGTCGCGCTGATGATTGGTGTGGACACGCAAGTTTACCACGGCATCGTCAATTGCGGCGCGACGGGCGCGATTACGGGTATCGGCAACGTCCTGCCTCGCGAAGTCCTGTTGCTCGAAGCGCTGAGTAAAAAGGCTGCGCAAGGCAACGCTGAAGCGCGCGTGCGGGCGCAGGAACTGACCGAGGCCATCCACGTGCTTTCCAGCTACGACGAAGGCCCGGATCTGGTGCTGTACTACAAGCATCTTGCGGTTGTCGCAGGGGATGACGCCTACCGCCTTCAGTTCAACGAAACCGACGCGCTTTCTGCCTCTCAGCAGCAGTTCTGCGAAGACCAATACCGCCTTTTCAAGGCGTGGTTTGCCGACTGGTCTGCACAAGGCGGGGTCATCGCCGAATGCATGTGATTGACAGTCACACGGGCGGTGAGCCGACCCGTGTGATCCTCAGCGGCGGGCCGGATTTGGGCGGAGGCAGCATCGAGCAACAGGCGCAAGTGCTGGCCCGCGATCACAAGGATTTTTTGAACGCTGTGCTGGCGGAACCCCGCGGCCAACCGGCCATGGTCGCCGCTCTGCTGGTCCCGCCTACCTCAGCTGACAGCGTTACAGGCGTGATTTACTTCGACAGCGCAGCCGTCATCGGGATGTGCGGCCATGGCACCATTGGCCTTGGCGTCACGCTGGCGCACATGGGTAAAATTCAGCCCGGACAGCACCAGATCGACACGCGTGCGGGGCAAGTGGGTGTCGAGCTCCATGACCCGCATACCGTGACCGTTCGCAACGTCGAAAGCCGTCTGGTGACACAGGATTTGACCATCGATGTTCCGGGTTTGGGGCCTATCACCGGTGACGTGGCTTATGGTGGTAACTGGTTCTTCATCATCGATCCCAGCCCACTCGCGGTTGAAACGGCGAACATTCGGGCGCTGACCGATCTGGCTGTTTCCATCCGCGAGGCAACCAATTCTCAGCGGGTTCCTGGTCCGGGGGAAGAGCTGATTGACCATGTCATCCTGCATGGCGAAAGCCGTGATCCGGCCATTCACAGCCGCAGCTTTGTGCTGTGCCCCGATGATACGTACGACCGTTCCCCCTGCGGTACGGGATGTTCAGCGCGTTTGGCGACCTTGGCTGCCAAAGGGCAGTTGGAGGCCGGGAAAGTCATCACCCAGCAAAGCATAATCGGCAGTTGTTTTGACATTTCCTACCAGACCGGGCCGAACGGCGGCGTTCTCCCAACCTTGCGCGGGCAGGCACATGTCATGGCCGAAGCACAGCTGATTTTTGACCCATCCGACCCGTTTCGTGCGGGCGTTCGGCTATGACCTCCAACACCCTTTGAGCACCCCATGAGCACCTCAGGCAGCGTCGCCGTCATCGGCGCAGGAATAATCGGGATCAGCATAGGGCTGGAACTGCAGAGACGGGGTTTCAGCGTCTGTCTCTATGACCGCGAAGCCTTGGAGTCCGACAGCCGGGCCAGCGCGGGAAACGCAGGTGCCTTCGCCTTCACCGACGTCATGCCACTGGCCACACCGGGGATCATGCGCAAAGCGCCGAAGTGGTTGTTTGACCCGCTCGGCCCCCTCTCCATTCCCCCGCAATACGCGCTCAACATTGCGCCTTGGATGCTCCGGTTCTGGCGCGCAAGCCAGCCGGATCGATACGCTGCGGGCGTCGCGGCCCAGAGTGCGTTGATGGCCCATAGCCGCACAGCGCTGGAGCGCTTGGTCGAGGACGTTGACGGGGAGGTTATGCTGCTTCGACAAGGGCAGTTGCAGCTCTATGAAGGCGTCGCAGAATTCCGCGCCACCCAGCCCGAGTGGGACTTGCGCCGCGATCACGGCATCCCCTTCGAGACCTTCGACAGCGCCGACGCTATCGCCGAAATCCAGCCCGGTCTTGATCCACGTTTCACACACGCAGGGTTCACACCGACCTGGATCAATGTCGTAGAGCCACAAGCGTGGCGCAAACACCTTGCGCAGGTTTTTCTCAGTCGGGGTGGAACGTTTGAAACCGCAGAGATCACCAGCCTCGCACAGGATGGCGCAACGGCTGTCTTGCACACCGCTGAAGGGCCGCGAAAGGCGGACTTTGCCGTGGTCGCTGCGGGTGCCTTTTCCCATCACCTGAGCCGGACTCTGGGTGAGCCCGTGCCGCTAGAGACGGAGCGCGGTTACAACACCACCCTACCCGCTGGTGCCTTTGATCTGCGCACGCACCTTACGTTTGCGGGACATGGCTTTGTGGTGACCAGCAACCAAGGCGGTGTGCGGGTTGGTGGCGCGGTTGAATTGGGTGGGCTCAAGCTTCCGCCGAACATGCGACGTGCCGAAATTCTCCTGCAAAAGGCCAAAAAGTTTATGCCAGGACTGAACACGGACGGCGGCAGGCAGTGGATGGGTTTCCGGCCTTCCCTGCCTGACAGCCTACCGCTGTTGGATCGTTCTACAGCCGCCAGCCGGGTCATTTACGCCTTTGGTCATGGCCATCTGGGTTTGACACAGGCCGCAGGGACAGCCGAGCTCATCGCCGATGTGCTGACCCAGCAAACGCCAGCGATTGACCTGTCTCCTTACCGGCTATCCCGCTTCTGAACGCGCTATTCCAGATCGAATCCCAGCGCTTCCATCACCATGGTCTGAAAGTGATGCACGGCGTGTTCGCTCAATTCGGTTTTACCCTTGTCGACGATGAAACGGCCTTGGTTGTAGCCTTTGGAGTACAGACCCCGTTGGACACTCTCGCACAGGCCAATATCTTCGGGCTGAAGTACATCCTTTTGATAGTCCGCCGCCTCTTTAAGCTGCGGGGTCAGAACGCCGCCCGGTGTGAACCAATCCTGATACTCTAACGTCCGCGCAGGCTCAGTCGGGTTCATTTGCAGGATCGAAAGGTTTGCTTCGCCCGGATAAATCCAGATCGTCATGTTAGGCCAGACAAAGAACCCGGCATAACCAAAGTCCACGTCACCGGGTTTAAAGCTAAAGGCTTTGCTGTCTGTCGTCCGTGGCGCGGCGGCGCATTGGGAGGAGTAGCGCTTGTGTGTGATGGTTCGGTAGGAGTTCATGTCCACCAAATCCACGAAATCCAGATGCGCTGGCGCACAGTGGTAGCATTCCAGAAAGTTATCAACGAGCACCTTCCAGTTTGATGCCACATCAAAGGTGTCACGCTGGGCAAAAGACAGCTCATCAACCGATGGCATGTACTGCCGAATTTCGTCTTCGAGGCCGTCGAATTGCTCGGTAAAGGGCGTGGCGTCCATATCGAGATTGATCATCACCATGCCACAGAAAACTTCGAGCCGAACGGGTTTGAGCGAGAACTCACAGCGGTCGAAGTTGGCAACATTTTCTGAGTTGCGCGCGGAAACCAAGTTGCCCTGCAGGTCAAACGTCCATGCATGATAAGGACATGTTATCAGGCTCTTACGGCCACTGCCTTCGACCAGTTCATGCCCCCGATGGGCGCAGACGTTATAGAACGCGCGCAGCTCGTTGTCTTTCCCGCGCGTGATGAACAAATTTTGTTCATGAATTTTGGTCGAAAAGAATGCACCCGGCTGGCTGACCTGGCTGACGTGGCAGGCGTAGTGCCATGTTTTGTAGAAAATCGCATCCTTCTCCAGCTCATAGACCTCAGCGCTGGTGTAAAAGCGCGCAGGCATGGTGAAGGAATGCGCCGGATCTGCGCGAAATGGCGCGTCCGTTTCTTCAAACGTCAGGATACTGGAAACCATTGAAATCAAGCCTCGTACACGGAATTCAAGAACCTTGACCGTGCAATAATCAATTCCCGCTCGCAATCATGAAAGTCGTGGCTATTCCATCAAAAAACCAAGGAAGCTCCACGATCACAGAGAGAAGCGAAAGAAGAACCATCGCGACACAATGACGGGATTGCTCTTTGGCCCAGCGCTCTAGGTTATGCCCCATGAATGCAATTGTTTTTGGGGCAAGCGGCGGCATCGGTAGCGCGCTTTGTCAGGCACTGATCTCCAGCGGCGGTTTTGACACCGTGTTTGCCGTCTCGCGCCGAGGTGTAGACTGCCGCGGCGCTGTATCGCTGGTCCATGATCAAATCGACGATGACAGCCTGTCAGACATAGCGCTCAACGTGGCAAATGCGGGGCCACTGACGCTCTGTATCAGTGCCGTTGGCATGCTATCGAGCGCCGCGACGGGCTTAAGGCCGGAAAAAACCCTGAAAGCGCAGCACCAAACGTCGTTTGAAAGCATTTTTCACGTCAACACCATCATTCCCGGTCTGATCGCCAAACACATGATCCCGATCATGCCGCGTAACGAGCGCGCTGTTTTTGCGGCGCTATCCGCTCGCGTCGGATCGATTGCAGACAATCGGCTGGGGGGATGGCATGCCTACCGCGCGTCCAAGGCTGCATTGAACATGCTGCTCAAGAACTACGCGATTGAGCAGAAACGGCTGTCGCCTGATTTCATTGTCGCGGGACTTCATCCGGGAACCGTAGACACGGCGCTTTCCACGCCGTTTCAACGCGGTGTCGAGGCGGAAAAGCTTTTCTCGCCAGCACAGTCAGCAAGCTACCTGCTGAATGTTATCAATCACTTGACCCCGGCAGAGTCAGGCAAAGTCTTTGACTGGCAGGGTAAGGAAATTCCAGCATGAGCACAAAACCACAGCGCCTTGTTCTGGTGATGGGCGACCAGCTTTCGGCAGGTCTTTCATCCCTTGCCGCAGCAGACCCGGCACACGACCGGGTTTTAATGGTCGAAGTGGCTGAAGAGACGACCTATGTCCCGCACCACAAAAAGAAGATCGCCTTCATTCTCTCCTGCATGCGCCATTTCGCGGAGCACTTACGCGCTGACGGCTGGACGGTCGATTATGTTGAGCTAGACGACCCCGATAATTCTGGTTCCTTCACGGGCGAGGTGAAACGAGCCATTGAGCGGACGGGCGCAGCAGAACTGATGGTGACGCACCCGAGCGAATGGCGGGTGTTAAAGGCGGTGGAAAGCTGGTCCGATGCCTTTTCAATCCCGGTCCACATCCTGCCCGATGACCGCTTTATCAGCGATGCTGCGACCTTCACAGGTTGGGCCGAGGGCCGCAAGCAGTTGCGAATGGAGTACTTCTACCGCGACATGCGCCGGAAAACCGGCCTACTGATGCGCGGCGATGAACCGGAAGGCGGTAAGTGGAACTTTGACGCCGAAAACCGAAAACCGGCTGGTGCCGATCTCTTCATGCCCGAGCCGCATCGCGTTGAACCTGATGCAATTACCAACGCGGTGCTGAACATGGTTGAGGACCGTTTTGGTCATCATTTCGGCGATCTTCACCCGTTCTGGTTTGGAACCACGGCGAAGGACGCAGAAGCCGCTGTTGACCGGTTCGTTGAGCACGCCTTGCCTTTGTTTGGCGACTATCAGGATGCAATGGTGCGGGGTGAAAAGTTTCTCTACCACTCGCTGATTGGACTGTATCTCAATGTTGGTCTTCTGGACCCTCTTGCCGTCTGTCGCCGCGTCGAAGCGGCCTATCACAGCGGTCACGCTCCCCTGAATGCTGTTGAAGGTTTTATTCGGCAGATCATCGGCTGGCGGGAGTTTGTTCGCGGCATTTATTGGCTGAAGATGCCCGACTACGTTGATGGAAATTTCTTCCAGACCCAGCGCCCCCTACCCGCGTTCTATTGGACAGGTGAAACCGATATGGCCTGCATGCGTGCCGCCATTACGCAAACCCGCGAAGAAGCCTACGCGCATCATATTCAGAGGCTCATGGTCACTGGGAATTTCGCTCTTCTGGCTGGCCTGAATCCACAGGAAGTTCACCAATGGTATCTGGCGGTCTACGCCGATGCTTTTGAATGGGTCGAAGTCCCTAACACCATTGGCATGACCCTGTTTGCAGATGGCGGCGTCCTCGGATCCAAGCCCTACGCAGCAAGCGGAAACTACATCAACCGCATGTCAGACTACTGCAAAACCTGCGCTTATCAGGTCAAGCTGAAGACCGGAGAACAGGCCTGTCCCTTTAACGCGCTTTACTGGCATTTTCTGGATCGGAACCGAGAAACGCTCGCCCCCAACCCTCGCATGGCCCAAATGTATCGAACCTGGGATCGTATGGCCGAGGACAAGCAGATTGAGACCATCAAATCTGCTGAGACCTTTCTCGCAACTCTCTAAAAACTGGCAATCAAAGGTCTGTGGCCGCCCGAAGAACAACCTTTTTTCTGCGGAACATATTAATGATCATTGATTTATAAATTAACAATCATTAATATGATACTCAGCTCGTCAAGAACCAAGCTGAGGAATCGCGTTTCATGGCTACTGAATTTACCCCTCTCGCCTCTCTCATCGGTGGGGGCATGATTGGATTATCGGCTACCCTGTTGATGCTGGGAGTTGGTCGGATCGCCGGTGCAACCGGGATAATGAGCGGAATTTTGTTTCCTACCAGTGGTGGCGAGTTCCGCTGGCGCTTGGTGCTGGTGGTCGGAATGATCGCAGCAGCGCCCCTTCTCGCTTTGATCTTCAACATTCGCCCCAACGTCTTACCCCCCTTTGGATTGCCACAAATCATTCTTGGCGGGCTGATCGTTGGTCTGGGCGTCTCGCTTTCCAGCGGCTGTACCTCCGGTCACGGCATCTGCGGATTGGCCCGGCTTTCGGTGCGTTCTCTGGTGGCAGTTGTCAGCTTCATGGCAACAGGATTTGTCACTGTGTTCATTATTCGTCACGTCTTGGGAGCCTAGAGCCATGTCATTGATCTATATTGCTTTAGTCGGCCTCCTCTTTGGTTCAGGTATCCTGATTTCCGGGATGGCAGACCCCAATAAAGTTCTGAATTTCTTTGACCTGTTTGGCACGTGGGACCCGAGCCTGATGTTCGTTATGGGCGGCGGTCTGGTGGTCAACCTGATCGGCTACCAGTTGATGTTCCGCCAGCGGTCAAAGCCTCTGATGGCTGACACCTTCCCCAAGAGCCTTCCAACAAAGATCGATGCCCGACTGGTCGGTGGTTCCGCGCTATTCGGCATTGGCTGGGGGATCGCAGGGTTCTGCCCTGGTGCCGCCATTCCCGCGCTTGGGACCGGAGCCCTTCCACCCTTGGTTTTTGTGATTGCCGTCGGTCTTGGTATGCTGGTCTTCCGGCTAACGCTGCAACCGCGGAACCAGAAACAAGCCCCCGCCAGCGCCTGATTAACGTCGGAAGAGGAAGGAGATCGAACCATGTCTAAGCAACTCGCATCAGCGACCAACCCGGAAGTCAAAGCCTTCTTTGACAAGGTTTCGAACACCATCAGTTACGTCGTGAAAGACCCAAACAGCGCATCTTGCGCGGTGATTGATAGCGTCCTTGATCTGGATTACGCCGCCGGTCGCATCGAGTACGAGAGCGCGGACGCGATCATCGCTTACATACGATCCAATGACCTAAAGCTGGAATGGATCATCGAGACCCATGTCCACGCCGACCACTTGTCGGCTGCTCCGTACATTCAGGAAAAGCTGGGCGGCTTACTCGGTATTGGTGATCAGATCACGGTGGTGCAGGAAACCTTTGGCAAGATTTTCAACGAAGGCACGCAGTTCCAGCGCGACGGTAGCCAGTTCGACCGGCTGTTTGTGGACGGCGATAGCTACACCATCGGCACCTTGACGGCGAACGTCATGCACACGCCCGGTCACACCCCGGCTTGCAACGTGCATCTGATCGGTGATGCCGCCTTTGTCGGCGATACCCTGTTTATGCCAGATGGCGGCAGCGCGCGGTGTGACTTCCCCGGCGGCTCCGCAGAACAGCTCTATGACTCCATACAGCGCATTTTGGCGCTACCAGACGAAACGCGGTTGTTCATGTGCCATGACTACGGCCCCGGCGGTCGAGAAATCTCCTGGGAAACCACGGTTCGAGATGAAAAGGATGAAAACATCCACGTCGGCAACGGCAAGACCAAAGCAGAATTCGTGGCCTTTCGGACCGCACGTGATGAGCAGCTGGCCATGCCAAAGCTCATCGTGCCTTCGCTGCAAGTGAACATGAAGGCCGGAAGCCTGCCACAGGAAGACGATAACGGGATGGCGTACTTCAAGGTGCCGATCAACCAACTCTGAGGCACCGCCCAAAGCCGCCACTCCACGCGCCTGTCCCACTGATTTTCCCACTCTCCTTTTTTGCAGTGGGACAGGCAAAACTGGACAAAGAAACATGAACTTCTCGCGATTCATCCCTATGTTGGGATGGGCGAAGACCTATTCCCTCTCCACCTTTTCCAGCGACCTGATCGCGGCGGTGATCGTGACGATCATGCTGATCCCGCAGTCGCTGGCCTACGCCCTACTCGCTGGTGTCCCGCCACAGGTCGGGCTATACGCATCCATCGCGCCGCTCATCCTTTATGCCGTCTTTGGCACCAGCCGGGCTTTATCGGTTGGGCCGGTGGCTGTGGTGTCGCTGATGACGGCGGCGGCTATTGGGTCGCTGGGTCTGGGCAGTACAGCAGAATACATCGCAGCGGCCAGTGTTCTGGCGCTGATCAGTGGCGGGTTCCTCGTTTTGATGGGATTGCTGCGCCTGGGCTTTCTCGCCAACTTCCTCAGTCATCCGGTGGTGTCGGGCTTCATTACCGCTTCAGGCATCATCATCGCAGCCAGCCAAGTGCGTCACCTGCTGGGCATCGAAGCGCACGGGCATACCCTGTGGCAACTGCTGCAATCAATGGCGCAGCACCTGGATCAGATCAACCTGCCCACGGTCCTGCTGGGCTTCAGCGCTCTGGCTTTCCTGTTTGCCGTGCGAAAGGGTCTGAAGGGCCTACTGATCCGTTTTGGTCTCAATCCCGGTGCAGCAGATCTGATCAGCAAAACCAGCCCGGTCTTTGCTGTCGTTGGCGCAACACTAAGCGTTTGGCTGCTGGATCTGCCATCCAAGGGGGTCGCGATCATCGGAACCGTTCCTTCAGGACTTCCGGGCTTGAACATCCCCCTGTTCGACGGCGATTTGTGGCTGGCGTTAGCCGGACCAGCGATCCTGATTTCTGTCATTGGATTTGTTGAATCGGTTTCCGTCGGTCAGACCCTTGCCGCCAAGCGCCGACAACGGATTGACCCGGATCAGGAGCTCATCGGTCTGGGCGCATCCAACGTGTCTTCTGCGCTGACAGGCGGATTTCCGGTCACCGGCGGATTTTCACGCTCAGTGGTCAACTTTGACGCCGGTGCAGCAACCCCCGCCGCTGGCGCGTTCACAGCTTTGGCCATTGCCGTCGCCACACTGTTCCTCACGCCGCTGCTGTTTTTCCTGCCAAAGGCTGTGCTGGCGGCAACAATCATCGTCGCCG
>JBMZBW010000063.1:0-14549 GCA_049612785.1 Alphaproteobacteria bacterium
TCCGGGACGGAAAACCCCTTTTTTCCGGTTGGTCAAGACTCCCTCTGGCGCGGTTCAGCGGGGACCGGTCCTAGCCCCCGTTCGCAAGGCTTTTTGCATCGGCACCAAAGGCGTGAAGCTGTGTCGAGTCCACTTCCAGCGTCACAGCATCGCCTTCCCGATGCATGGCCGTTGGCGGGGTACGGGCGACCAGCGTACCAACGCCCGGAACATCCACGTGAAAGAAACTGTCTCCGCCCAGTTTTTCGAAAATACCAACCTCACCTACCAGCCGGTTTTCGCCTAAGTGAGCGCCTTCGTGAAGCGTCAGGTGCTCGGGCCGAATGCCGAAGTGCGCGGCGTTCTTTGCCGCTGCGCCCACGCGGGAGCTGCTCAACGCTATCCCCGCCCCCTGCAGCGCCTCGGCCGCCAGGATATTCATCTTCGGCGAACCGATAAAAGTCGCAACAAACAGATTTGCCGGATTTTCGTACAAGTCCAGCGGCGCGCCGATCTGCTCGATCCGGCCCTCTGAGAACACCACGATCCGGTCCGCCAGCGTCATGGCCTCGATCTGATCGTGCGTGACATAGATCATGGTCGCAGCCAGTTGCTTGTGCAGGCGCGCGATCTGCACCCGCATTTCCACCCGCAGCGCCGCGTCAAGATTGGACAGGGGTTCATCAAACAGAAACGCCTTGGGGTCGCGCACGATGCAGCGACCGATGGCCACGCGCTGACGCTGACCGCCCGAGAGCTCTTTCGGCTTCCGATCCAGTAAGGCTTCAAGCTGCAGAATTTCCGCCGCTTCCTGCACCTTGGCTTGCACCTGCGCCGCAGGTACACCGGCGACTTTCAGCGGAAAGGCCATGTTCTCGCCCACTGTCTTGTGTGGGTAGAGCGCGTAGGATTGGAACACCATGGCCAATCCGCGCTCTGGCGCGGTCAGACTGGTGACATCGGTATCGCCCAAATGCAGGGAACCAGCCGAAGCTTCCTCCAAGCCAGCAATCAGACGCAGCATGGTGGATTTACCGCAACCCGACGGGCCGACAAAGACAACAAATTCCTTGTCCTGGATCTCAAGATCCACGCCCTTGATGACATGAACCGCGCCAAAAGACTTGTGCAGGCCTTCAATGGTAATCGCTGACATGGGCTAAAGCTCTCCTATCCCTCACTTGGCGTCGCTGGGCTTAAGCAGCCGGCACAGCAGACTGATCACAGGCCCAATCCAGATAGACCGATGCGGTCCAGGTAAAGGACTTGCCCCCCAATCCTTCGCCCGTCAGTGGATCAAAATACTCGCTGAAACCCGATTTTTCAGTGAGCCTTGCCGTATCCCGACGCACCCGTTCCGAGCGGTCCAACTCACCGATTTCGGCCAAACCCAAACCAATGCGGTTGTTGATCACGTGCCAGACCGGACCCCGCCAGTAGCGCTTGGGGTCGAACCCTTCGGAACCGGGATCAAAGCTGGGGATCATGAACTCCACTTTGCGGGCAATACGATCAAAGTGATCCAGCGTCTCACCAAGGTGATCGAGCATGCCGGCATAAGGCCCCAGAAAGGATGCCGCAGAAACGGCATCCGTCAGCGCTCCAGAGGCTATATTTCGGCTTGTGAAGCCCTTGACCCGACTGTTCCAGAGCGAGCGCCACCCCTCTTCCAATCGCTTGATCCTATCCTTGGTGCCACTGCTGTCTTGCCCCGCCTGAGACTGCAGCCAGACCAGATCCCGCTCCGAGCGGAGCAGCATCGCCGTCATTCCGGGATCAATCATACGAAAGGGGCTGTGCTTGCCCAGATAGGCCTGATCCCAACCGCAATCCCGGCCAAACCGGACAATGGTCAGGTAGCGATCATACTCTTCCTTCGTCGGCCTTTGGCTGGCGTCGACATGCTCCAGATCACGACGCCGATAGTCGCCCAAACCTGTATCCGGCACGACCGCAGCCATCGCCGCGTCCCAATCGCTGAGATTATCGCGGCCTGATTCCCAAGGGTGAATGACCAGAATAGCGCCGCTGTCTTCACACTGCCGCGCGCGGGTAAACCAGTCGTGCCAACCGTTCAGACGACGGACCATTTCCGCCAGTCGCCCGGCTTCAACCTCAACACCGGTTTCGATCAATCGACGCAGGATTGAGCCAGCCACAGGCGGCTGTGTAATGCCGCTGGTCGGGATCGGTTGCCCAGTGGACCACACGTCAGGACCGGGGAAATAGCCGTCATGGTCACCACGGAAAATGATGTGAGGGATCATGCCATCCGCCCACTGTGCCTCCAGCAGCAATTCGACCTCACGCACAGCGCGTTGCGGGGCAAACTGCCGATAGCCCAGAGACGCAAAGGCCGAATCCCAATTAAACTGCACCGGATACAGACCATGCGTGGGAACTGAAAACTCCCCGCGATCATTGGCCTTTAGAATGTCCAAAGCATCCTGAATAAACGACATCAACCCTTTACCCCACCACTGGTCAGGCCCTGAACCATAAACCGTTCAGCCCACAAAAAGATTACGACAATCGGCACCGTAGAAACCACGGCCCCCGCCATCAGGTGCTGGCGTGGCACCTCGGAACTGTCCAACGAAACCACCCCGCGCGACAGCGTGAACATCTTGGGGTCATCGAGGAACATGAAAGCGAAGAGGAACTCGTTCCACGCGATCATAAAGACGTAGAGCGACACGCTAGCCAGTGCTGGCACGGACAGCGGCAGCGTAATCGACCAGATCACCCGCAGACGCGAGCATCCGTCCATCAAACCCGCCTCTTCCAATTCGGCTGGAACACCCCGGAAATACCCCTGCAGCATGTACAGGGCGACCGGAAGTGTTGTCGCCGGATAGACTACCAGCAGCCCCCACAGGCTGTCCCGCAGGCCCAACTTGGCGAAAATGGCATAGAGCGGGATCACCAAAACAATCGCCGGCACCAGATAAATCATCAGGATCGACCGCGACAGGGTCGAACGGCCCGGAAAGCTCAATCGGCTCACAGCGTAAGACCCCGGCACCGCAAACAGCAGCGTGATCACCACGGTTGCGATGGAAATCAGCGCTGAGTTCCAGATGTAACGCCCAAAATCGTAGATCTGGAACAGCTCAATATAGGAGCGGAACGGCCCCAGCAAACCGTCTTCGAAAGACGGAAACAGGTTGAGCGGATTGGCAAGCAACGCCTGCTGTGTCTTCAGGCTGGTCATCACCATGACGTACAGCGGCAACACAACAATCGCCCCAAAAAACACGAACCCAAAAGCGCGGAGCGACAGCATCATGGCCTGTTCCCTGCGGAAGCGGTTCATGGCACCAAAGCGGATGGGGTGCTGGCTGGCCATGATCACCCACTGCGTCGATACGGTGGCCAAGACCAGCGCAATCATCCAGATCACCGCGCCGTCGCCGATGGTCACGGCATAGGGCCGCCCGAGTGAAACCGCCAGCAGCAAAACCACAAATACGAGCGCGGAGATCAGCGACGATACAGACCGCCAGGACGCTTCGTCCCGGCGCAGAAAGGCATGGGTCGCCCCTGCCCCCAGCCCGGCGAGCATGGACGGGCCAAGCAAGGGTCGCAGCTCCAGCCCAGTCAGCAAAGCCAGACCTGAGCCCACAAGAATGGATACAACCAGCCCCCACAGGGCCCCGTTCAGCGCCGCAAGAAGCAGCGTCGCAATGCGGGTGTCATAAATCGAAGGAGTGTTCATCTACAGCCCCTCCTCTTCTGGCATGGCGCGGAAATAGATGGTTGCGAACAGGGCCAGCAAAACAAAAACCAACACAGCGACAGCCGCACCCGCGCCGAGGTTGCTCAGGGCAAAGGCCTGCTCATAGACCTGCACCGTCAGGGTCCGCGTCCCCGCATTACCCCCGGTCAGCAGGAAGATGTCGTCGAACTTGTTGAAGGTCCAAATGAAGCGCAACAGGAACAGCACCGCCATGATCCCCATCAGCTGCGGCAGACTCAGCGCCCAGAACTTCTGGAACGGAGACGCACCATCCATGTCGGCGGCCTCGTACATGTCCTGCGGGATCGACTGCATCCGCGCGAGGATAAACAGGAAGGACAGGGGAAAGTAGCGCCAGGCCTCGAACGCAATCACCACACTCAGCGCCATAGGTACAGGAACGGTCAGTCCAAAAATCTGAACATCCACCGACCGTACACCGAAGAAATTGATCGGCTCATCCACCGCGCCCATTTGCATCAGCAAGGCGTTCAAAGAGCCGGAAAACGGATCCAGCAGCACGACCCATGTAAAGGCGGCAGCGATCACGGGCGCGACAAACGGATACAGCAGAAATCCGCGAAAAATTGCGCGGCCCCGGAAGGTCTGATTGAGCAGCAAAGCCGCGAATAACCCCAGCACCAAAGCACCGGCGGTGCCGCCAACGGTGTAGACAAAAGTGGTCCACAGCACAGTACCGAACTCTCGCACCGCAAACACGCGGCGAAAGTTATCCAGCGTTAATTCGGTTGTCAGCAGCGGATTGACGCTACTGCCCTGCACCACTACTTCGCTGTCCTTGGCATTGACGGGATTGTCGATAAAGGACTGCGCGACGGAAACAGGGATATCCAGAGTCTCGCTCTGCCCCGGCTCAAAGTCACCCAGCGTGCACTGCAGCGCGCGATTTGCCGCCAAGCTGCAACGTGGATCCAACGAGAGCGGGTCAAGACCAAGGGGAATATCATCGGCCAGACTGACACTCAGAACCGCCTTGTCACGGCTCGAGTTGCGCAGCTTGTAGCGCAGGATCAGCTCGTCACCCGCCGCATTGGCATCCCCGCGCACCTGCTCACGCGCCCGAACCTCTGGCGCGCGCAAGTCCGCCAGCTCAATCGGCTTGACCGAAATCCACAACGTAGCCAGCAAAGGGAACAGCACAATCGCCATAACCATCAGCACTGACGGCAAGGTCATGCCAAAGGCCAGGCGGCTTTCCCGGCGGCTCAAACGCCCCGGTGCATGGACCATAGGCGCATCGCCGATCGATGGTGACGTGTCAGTCATCGACGAAGGTTCCCCGTATTAGTCTGAAGAAGAAGGATTGGAAAATCCGAGTGGGAAAAGACCTATAGCCAGTCTTTTCCCACCGGACCACAGTGAGAGCGGCCCTCCCAAGCTGGGCCGCTCTGGGAGAGTGGGAGCGATTACTCGATCTTGCCCAGTTCCTCGTTCATCAGCGCAACCGTTTCGGAAGCACCACGAACGCCGTCAACGTACTCGCGAACCAGAGTGTTCAGGACGCGGGAGTTGTTGATCTTGGAAGCGAGAGAAAGCTGACCTTCCTTCACACCCCAACGGTTCGCGGTCGAAAGACCCGAAGCGATGGATGCGATGACGTCAGCGGGGTAAATGTCACCCAGAGGAGCCTTGCGGTCCACACCAACCGGCAGCTTCGCCCAAGCATCGAGGTATGCGGTTGGGTTGGTGCCGTCAGACTGACGTACAGGGAACTTGCCTTCTGGCGCGATAGACAGGGTCTGCTCGTAGCCATCGGACATGGAGTATTCGATAAACGCAATCGCAGCATCAGCGTCAGCATCGGAGCTTACGCCAAAGTAGCGAACGTCCGCCCAAGCTGCGCCGTCCGGGTTGGAAGGACCAGCAAGCGTGGTGATGACAGCCGTCTTGGACGCCAACTCACGGGACTGTGGATCGTCGTTGATCGTTGGAGGAGCGGAATCACGCAGGCCAGCCAATTCATCAAGGATGAATGGGGACCAGATGATCATTGCTGCCTGACCCGCAAAGTACATCTCACGGGACTGCTTCCAGTACAGTTCGCCCTCAGGAGACGCATCAACGATTGTCTTGTAGAATTCGAGAACTTCCGTGGTCGCCTGCTCATCAAGCTGAGCCAGACCATCGTTGTTCACGGGCGTTACGCCGTTGGACAGCATGACGTGCTCGAGAACCTGAGACATGAAGCCTTCGTCCACCTTGGTTGGTGCAACGAAACCGAACATCTCTGGTGGATTGTGCAGCGCTTCCACGGCAGCAACGATGTCAGCGTAGGAATCCGGCGCAGCAAGGCCAGCAGCTTCAAACAGGTCTGCACGGTACACGACCAGCTGCGTCCAGCCATCAACCGGTACACCGGCGTAAGAGCCATCAAATGCCGCCATGTTCAGCGCGCCCGCCTGGAACGTGTCCATGCCGAGGTTTTCAACGGCTTCGGTGGTTGCATCAACATCGATCACACCAGCTTCGGCCCAAGGCAGAGCGTACTGAAGCGGGTAGTAAATCACGTCAGGCAGTTCACCGGACGCGAAAGCAGCCGTTGCACGGGTGCCCATTTCAGACTCAGAAATCGGAATCACCTCAACACCGATACCGGAAGCAGCGGTAAAGTCTGCCGCCATCGCTTCCTGTTTTGCCAAGCGGTCTGGCTGTTCTTCTGTCGTCCAGAACTGGATGGTTTGCGCCTGAGCCGCGCCCAGGGTGACGACTGCTGCCGCTGCCCCCAGAGCCGCCTTCAGCGACATCTTTTTGAACAAGGTCATGATAGTCTCCTCCGTTTGATTACCTTGTTAGACATTTGCTGCCCTCCCCGTCGAACGCCGTTCGATGATATGGGCAGGCAGCAAAACTTGGTGGTCCGTCGGTGCATCGCCGCCGACCAGACCAACAATCATGGAAGCGATCCGCTCACCGCATTCAGCAGCCGAGTGCGAAAGGGTGGTGAGCGGAGGGCTGAACATTTCGGCCATGCGGACACCGTCGTACCCCATGACACTGATTTGGGATGGAACATCGATCCCCAGCTCTACGGCTTGACTGATCGCGCCCATGGCGGTCGCGTCGTTCGCGCAGAGAAAGGCAGTCGCTCCGGCAGATGAATCCAGCAGCCGCTTGAGACCAAGCCGGCCAGAGGCGGCAGAGAAATCACCGGGGAAAACCAGATCAGGGTCAAACGGCAGACCTGCCTTTTCCAACCCTTCGCGATACCCGGCATCACGCAGCGTGGAAGAATAGATCGTCGGGTCACCGGCGATGTAGGCAATCCGCCGATGCCCCTGCGCGGCGAGAAAGGCCACAGCGTCGGAAAAGGCTTTTTGGGAATCAATGTCGATCCAGGCGTGGTTCGCACTGTCGGCCGTCCGCCCTTGGGTCACAAAAGGAACCCCGCGCTCGGTCAGAAAACGGATGCGCTCGTCATCGCAACGGGTCCGCATGAGCACAAAGCCATCGACCTTGCCCTGCTGAAACAGGCGGTTGTAGGTATCAATCTCGGAAACCGGATCTGCCACGGAATGCAGCAGCAGATCGAGGCCATGACCATCCAGCGCGGCGGCCAGAGCGGACGTAAATTCGCTCTGATAAGCCGACTGCAGACCAACCGAAGCCGAGCTGATCACCAGCCCGATTGCGTCCGTCGTTCCCTTCTGCAACTGCCGCGCTCTGGACGAAGCGACATAGCCCATCGCAGCAGCAGTTTCCCGCACGCGGCGCTTGGTTTCTTCCGAGATATCCGGGTAGTCGTTGAGGGCGCGGGAAACAGTCGGTTTTGCCAAGCCGACAGCGTTTGCAACCTCAGCCAAGGTTGCACGCTTAACCTTCCCCTTCAGTGCATCAGCGGCCTTGCCACTCATGACTTTCCTCCTCAATCCTCCCCTTAACGGTTACCGAAATCGATTACGGAGTCAACCGAAAACGATTTCGGTTATTTCAGCAGGTGTGAATGAGTGCTGTGACAGGCCCTGAACAGACTTATCCTAAAAGGCGATTTACATGCGATTTATGGAATGATTTTAAGGAGTTGAAAGTCAAATTTGAAATCGATTTCGATGGTTTAGGCAGCGCGAAACGCGACTGAGACAGCCAGACCATTATGGTTTTCTGCGCGCACCTTTGCCCCCATCCTCGCAGCGAATTCTCGAACGATACTCAGCCCCAGACCATAGCCTGAACCGTGCTTGACTTCGGCTTTGAAGAAACGCTCGAACAACCAGTGAAGGTTTTCCGCATCCACGCCGACGCCATCATCCGAAACCCGCAAAACAGAGCCGTCAACTTCGACAACGACCTCTTCCGCTTTGGCGTGTTGCAAGGCGTTGTCAAACAGGTTGGACAGGATTTCTTCCAGCAGCACAGCCGAACCTACGACCTTTTGACTGCCTGCCGGTCTCTCGTAGCGCATCGCGACACCTGCGCGTTCAAACCGCAGCCGGTGGTCTTCGATCAACTCGCCCACTAAGCCCCCCAGATCCAGCTCTACCAGCTCGATGCTCGCGTCTTCGCTCTCCAACTGCATCAACTGGGAAGCCAGCATCCCCGCCCGCCGCGCTTCCCGGTCCAGAGCCTCTAGATGCGGTTCCGGCTCATCGGCGTTTTTGGCCAGATCAGCACGCATGCGGATGGTGGTCAGGGGCGTCCGCAACTGGTGCGCAACGTTGGAAATCAGCCGGTCTTTGGCTTCCTGCTCAACCCGCACAGTCTGGAACAGCGTGTTGAGGCGCTCTTTCAAGGGGCGAACTTCAATCGGGACTGGCTGTTGAATGGGCGAGAGGTCCTCGGCACTGCGTCGCGCCACGGACTGTGTCAAACGGCTTAGCGGTCGAAAGATGGTCGAAAGGATAACCACAGCACTGATGAGCACACCCAAACTGATCATTGCCGCTGTGAAGAAGTAGGAACGCATCTGCTCGCTCACCAGCCCCTGCGCCCCGCGCGTGGATTGCGCGACCTGCAACGTCACCCAACCCGGTGCTTCGAACTGGTCGACATAGGCGGAAATCGATACCCCACGGTAGGTTGCTCCGCTGCCATCTGTCCAAGTAGCGAAATAGGTGACCCCCGGCTCCACGTCTTCAGGGACCGGCACCTGCACAAAGTTGTAGCCCGAAATATACGAACCTTTGGGTCCAATGAGGCGGTAAAAATACTGATCCACGTCTGAAGGGATGAAGTCTGAAAGCTCCTCAGGTGTCACCCACGACCCTTGAGAGGCCGTCACACTGGAAAAGAAGCCAAATGCCATGGCACGGAGGTTCTGGTCCTGAAGATTCTGCGCCAGATCCTGTGCGCTTCGACGCGCCTGAAACCCGCCAATGAGCGATGCAAGCACCAAACCCACAGCCACAACCGACAGGATTCGCAGACGAAGGCTGGCCATCATGCGACTTGATCCAACGCCTCTAACCGATAACCAAAGCCCCGAATGGACCTGACCTGCACAGCCGCCTGTGCCCGCTCAAGTTTACTGCGCAGACGGCTGACATAGACCTCCACCGCGCTGATTTGAACATCGGTTTCGAGCGAGAAAAGCAGGTTTGTCAGCACCTCTTTACGGACACCCACACCGGGCTTGAGCATGAGCGCAGACAGGACGGAGCGCTCTCTGGGCGTGAGGTGAATATCGTTTCCTGACTGATGCTGAAAGGCCCGTCTTTCGTCGTGATCGAAGGTCAGCAGCCCCAGCGAAGTCCGAGCCGGTGCCTTTTCTTTTGGTCGCCGCAGCAAAGCCCCCACACGGGCCAAAAACTCAGGCGGATCAAAGGGTTTGACCAGATAATCATCTGCGCCGCTCTCCAGCAAACCGACCCTGTCTTCCAGATCGGCGCGGGCGCTGACGACAAAAATCGGAACGTCGATCGCATTGGTTTTGCAGTAGGTGAGCAGACCCTTGCCTGACCCGCCGGGCAGGTTCAAATCGAGGACCACCAGATCAAAGTCCTCGGAATGAACCATGGCAATGGCGTCATCAACATTTGTAACAATGTCTGCGCTGTGATCTCGTGTTGCCAGCAAGTCGACCATCGCAGCGCTGACTTCGACCGCATCTTCAACCAATAGTATTCGCACGAATGCCTTTTCCTGCGCTGCAAGGTTAATGAAAGGTTGAGTATTTAACCCAAAAGGACCGGCCCCTTGCAAGACATGTGTGGGGAAGTTCTCTGTGGGAGAGGATCGAGGCCGTGAATTTTGGTTCTGGGAGGAACTCATGAAAAAATTGCTGATGGCTGCAGTCGCAGCTGTATCCTTTGGTGCTGTCTCCGGCACTGCATCCGCTGCTCCTTGTGACGGCGACGATATCACCTGGATCATTCCTTTCTCCGAAGGCGGTGGCTCAGGCAAGTGGGCTCGTTTCTGGGCACCACTGGTTTCTGAACAACTGGGTCAGAACGTCATTGTGGAATACATGCCCGGTGCAGGTTCCACGCTCGGCGCGAACCACTTCCAAAACGAAGTCGAAGGCGACGGCTGTACCATCTTTGGTTCTTCCGGTTCCACGCAGTTCCCTTACCTGCTGGGCGATGATCGCGTTGAGTACGAATACCGCGACTGGCAAGTGATGATTGCGACCCCGACCGGCGGTGTTGTTTACACCACGCCAGAACTCGCAGCTGGCGGTCTGGAAAACGCTTCCTTGAGCTACGGCTCACAGGGCGCTACGTCGCTGGACCTCGTTCCGCTGCTGGCGTTTGAACTGCTGGGTTACAACGTTGAGCCGATCTTTGGTCTCAAGGGTCGTTCCGCTGGCCGCGCTGCATTCCTCGCAGGCGAAACCACAATCGACTACCAGACTTCCTCTGCGTACATCTCCAACATCGCGCCTGTTGTCGAAGCGGGTGAAGCTGTTGCGCTGATGTCCTGGGGCGCGGTTGACGCAAACGGTGATATCGTTCGCGACCCAACCTTCCCGGACCTGCCGCACTTCACTGAAGTTCTGGCTGAAACAAACCCAGCTGCTCTGGACACCCCAGCTTACGCTGCGTGGAAAGCCTTCTTCACCGCTGGTTTCGCCGCTCAGAAGATGGTCTTCCTGCCCGGTGACGCTTCTGCAGACGACGTTGCTACCATCACCGCTGCTTTCAAGGCTGCGACCATGGTTGACGGCTTCGGCGAAGCTTCTGCCAAGCGTCTGGGTGTCTACCCACAGGGCATCGGCGAAGGTGCCAAGGTCCTGCTTGAAAAGGCGCTGGACGTTGATGATGCTTCCCTTGCCTTCGTAAAGGGCTGGCTGAAGGATGCTTACGGCGTTGAGCTGTAATCACACTCTGGCCTAGCGCTGTCGGACGAGGGGTCTTTTCTCTCCATTGACCCCTCTGATCCGGCGGCTGCACACCGTCGATCAATTCACCCAAGGAAACACCCGCAATGGATGTTTTGCAGAGCCTTTTGTCCGCCTTCGCGCTGATCCTTCAGCCGGGCGTGCTGATGTACGTTTTCTTTGGTGTATTGATGGGGATCGCTTTGGGCATTCTACCCGGATTGGGTGGTATTGCCGGCATGTCGATCCTGATCGTTGTCCTGACGCAGTTTCAGGCTGAACCGCTGGCCGGGATTGCCATGGCCATTGGCATGATCGCTGTCGTTCCAACCTCTGACACCTTTGCCAGTGTTTTGCTGGGAATACCGGGTTCCAGTGCGTCTCAGGCTACGGTTCTTGATGGCTTCCCGCTGGCAAAGCAGGGCAAAGCCGCACAAGCCCTCTCTTCGGCGTTTGTCTCCTCCCTGTTTGGCGGGATTCTGGGGGTGATCGTTCTGACCGTCATTCTCGCTTTTGCCGCTTCCATCATCACGTACATCCGAACCCCGGCGCAGTTCATGCTGGCTGTGTTCGGGATTGCCTTGGTCGGAATTCTCTCTGGCCGGTCGTTGCTCAAGGGCTTTTTGGCCGCGGGCTTGGGACTGTTTGTCGGGATGATCGGCTCTGGCTCCCTGGATGGTTTTGTCCGCTTCACGGGCAAGGAATACGACTGGATCGTAAGCTTCAGCGACTGGACCGCCCAGTTCTTCCCCCACTCCCTGACCGCCAAGAATCCCAATGGATTTATCGAGGAATGGCAAAAGTACCTGCGCAGTGGTCTGGGGGTCGCCATGATTGGCTTGTCCATGTTTGCCGTGCCGGAAATTGTCGACCTGCTGCGCCAGAACCGTTCAATCGCGGGCGATGCCAAGCTGGGCTATGGGTGGAAACAGGGCTTCATGGACTGGTGGAACAACAAGATCATCAGCCTTTGGAACGCCTTTGTCGGTGTGCTGGTCGGGATTGTTCCGGGGCTGGGTGGTTCGGTTGTCGACTGGATCGCTTACGGCCAGACAAAGGCCATCGTCGCCGCGCGGGGTGAAGACGTGACCGGATTTGGGAAGGGTGACATCCGCGGTGTCATCGGTCCCGAAAGCGCCAACAACGCCAAAGAAGGCGGCGGTCTTGTACCAACGCTGCTGCTCGGCCTGCCCGGTTCGGGTTCCATGGCTGTCTTCCTCGGCATTCTGTCGATCTTCTCTATCGAAGCCGGCCCGCCCATGTTCGACATGATCAAGCCGCTTGATGAGTTTAACCTGCCGGGCTCCACCATTGTGGTGACGGGGATGGTTGTCACCTTCTTCATTGCCTGGACACTCATGCTCGGCAATGTCATGGGAACCGCGCTTTGCTTTGGTCTGAGTGCGCCCATTGCGCGGCTGACCAAGATCCCCTTCCCCACGCTCGCGCCTTTCCTGCTGGTCATCATCTTTTTCGCGGTCTTCAAGGTCAGTAAGTCAGCGTCGTTCTACTCGTTCCTGACCCTGCTCACACTGGGTGGCCTCGGCATCCTGCTCCGGCGTTTCAAATGGTCCCGTCCGGCTTTCCTGATCGGTTTTGTGCTCGCCGGGCCGATGGAAACCAAGTTCAATTGGGCGACCCAGCGGATCGCACGCGGGAATATGGAAACAATCGACTGGATCCTGATGAGTATCATTGGCGTACTGATCGTGCTGGTCATCATCTATGGCATCATCGTCAATCGCTCGGAAACGCGGCTATACCGTGAAAACGGCATGATGCTCAGCCGAACGTGGCGGGAAAAGCTGCCGAACATTGCCTTTATCAGCGTGGTCGTTCTGGTCTTTGCCTACATGCTGTTCGGACCCGTGACTTGGGGCAAAAAGCTCTACTTCTTTGGCGCGAACATCAACGATGCGCAGATGCCGCATTTCCTGGGCATGGTCTTCTTCCCCTTGGCACTGCTGGCACTGTTCCGACTGCTGTTCAACGGTCGCGAGCAAGAGCTGCTGGAGGACGAGGAAATCGACACCAGAAACCTTGCGGTAACCGAAGGCCGACGGTCTTTGCTGCTCGCCTTTGGATGGATCGCAGGCTACGTGGTCGGTATTGCACTGGTGGGGCATTTGCTCGCCACGGCCTTGTTCTGCGCCTCGCTGCTGCTGACCTATAGCCCACTGAAATGGTGGTGGAATCTGGTCCTGGCCGCCGCCTGTGTGGCCCTGCTGATTTTCCTCGCAGATTTGGTGAATCCGAGCCTCACTCTGGGCGGGATCAAGCGGCTGTTTGGCGAGGTCGAGATGCTCGATCCGATCCTGAAATATCTCAAGAAACCACAAATGTTTGGTGTGCCCTAGGCACCCTTTTTGAGGAAATGTTTGATGTCTGACTTAAAGGGAATTCCAGCTCTTTTCATGCGCGGGGGCACCAGTTCCGGGCCCTATTGGAATGCCAAAGATCTGCCTTCCGATCCGGCCCGCCGAGATGCTGTCTTGCTTGCTGCTTTGGGCACGACGGACGGGATCACGGACGAGGTTGACAGCGCGCAACTGGGCGGTGTTGGCGGTGCGACGCCTGTGACGTCCAAAACCGCCATTCTCTCCCGCTCAGAGGTCGAGGGCGTGGACATTGACTATCTGTTTGCGCAGGTCGATCTGGAACGTCCTTTTGTCGATACAAACCCCAGCTGTGGCAACATCCTCTCCGCCGTGGGCCATGCAGCGCTTGAAATGGGTTTGGTCGAAGCCTCTGACCCTGTCACGTCCATTTCGATCCGCAACACCAACACCAACGCGCTGATGGAAGCGGTCCTTGAGACACCCGGTGGCCAGTGGTCTTACATGGGTGAAACGCGGATTGATGGTGTGGCTGGTTCAGCGGCACCGGTGGTGATGAACTTCCTCGATGTCGTTGGCTCCAAGACCGGCAAGCTGTTCCCGACGGGCCATCGTTCCGAAGAGATCAACGGCTTGACGGTGACGCTCATCGACGTTGCGGTTCCTATGATCTGGTTCCGGGCGTCGGAATTGGGCGTAGAGGGCGATGAAAGCAAAGAGGCGCTGGATGATCCTGAGCTTTTGGCGCGGATGGAAGCCGCGCGACTGATTGCGTCAGAGCGCATGGGCCTGGGCGATGCACGGGGCAAGGTTGTTCCCAAAATGGGTATCGCCAGCGCGCCAAAGAACGGTGGTCAGGTCACCAGCCGCTATTTCGTCCCCCAGAGCTGCCACCCGACCCATGCGGTCACAGGGTCGATCAACGTCGCCACTGCAGCGACCCAGCCCGGTACGGTGGTGGCAGAGGTCTCGACAGCACCCGAATTGGCCACTCAAACCTTTGTTCTGGAACACCCAAAGGGACAGATCGCGGTGGAGCTTGCGTACCGCGATGGCGATGACGGACCCGAGTTCGACAAGGCCGGTGTCATGCGGACGGCCAAGAAAATCATGGTCGGCGAAATTTTTGTGCCAGCCGTTTTGCTGGATGAGTGATGCAGACGGTTTGACGCTCCCGGAACGGGAGCGTCAGCAAAAAGCGTCTTTAGTCATTTTGCTTAAG
>JBMZBW010000064.1:0-14547 GCA_049612785.1 Alphaproteobacteria bacterium
TTTACATGCCCCGAGACAAACTGGTCTAAAGCGAGCGGAATGGCTGCTTTGTTCTAGCTCTCCGCTTTACCGATGGTTCACGCGGTGTGCAAAGACTTTGCTGCAAAAAAAGGCAGATGAGAAAGGCCTTTGAGTCAAACGCATGGATCACCCGCATATTGGTGCATATCGTTTTATCACCTGCCTAAAAAATAGGCTCAGGTGTGTTTTTGCGTGGAAATCGAATCGCTCCCGCTCACAAGGCGGCTGAGAGGGGCTTTGGCCGTGTTTTCCGCATGGGTGCTTCAGCGCAGGGCGCGCGCAGGAAATGTTGACCACCAAGTTGGTTTGACGTACTCAAGCCTTCTTGACGGCGACTGTAGCTCAGTTGGTTAGAGCACCGGTTTGTGGTACCGGGGGTCGTGGGTTCGAACCCCATCAGTCGCCCCACCTTTCCGGGATGAGCCAAGCCCGTGAGTACTGAAAAACACCCCCCCTTTGCTCTGACTGCCTCGCGCCGTGATATGCTTGCGTTCATCACGCGCTATGAGCTGTTCAAGCTGATCGCTGACAGGCCCGGTGTCATCCTCGAACTGGGAGTGCAGCACGGCCAAGGGGTCATGTCGTTTGCCCATATTATCTCGAATCTCGAACCCAACCATGTGGCGCGTCGCATCTATGGCTTTGATACCTTCGAGGGCTTTCCGCAGGTCGATCCGGTGGATCAGGCTTTGGGTGCTCGCAATGTAAAACCGGGCAAGCTGCGTGGTGATCTGGACCGTCTGCGCGCGTCCATCGCGGCCCACGACTCAGACCGCTTTCTGGGGCAGGTGCCGCGGGTGGAACTGGTGGTCGGGGACGTCGAAGAAACGCTCCCGGCTTTCATTGAGGCCAATCCGCAGTTGATGATCGCCATGGTGTACGTGGATCTGTGCCTCTATCGACCAACGAAGGCAGCGCTGGAAGCAATCTGGCCGCTCATGCCAAAGGGATCTGTCATGGCTTTTGACCAACTGGCCTTTCCCGAATTTCCCGGGGAAACAAGGGCGGCGCTGGACGTGATTGGAGCCGACGCTCTCGACCTTCGGCGATTCAATTTTGAGTCTCAGGTGTCTTATCTTGTGAGGTGAGGTTTGGGGGCTGGTCGGGTGGCTTGGTGGCGCGTCACGTTCTCAGCCGCTTCGCGGCTTTCGAACGTGCCACGCGCAAGTTGATCGGCGACCCTGTCGCCGGTCGGCTATCGCCTCCGTCTTTACCCCCAAACACGCTAAGCCCCCTCTCATCTGCTGCCGCCGCATGTGGCGGAAACCACCCATGGGCTAGTTTCGAGACAGAGCCGGGCGCAGGTAACGACCCGTGTGGCCTTCATCGCCTTCGGCCACGGTTTCTGGCGTGCCTTGAGCAACGATTCGTCCACCGCCCGAGCCCCCTTCGGGGCCAATATCGATGATCCAGTCTGCGGTTTTGATGACTTCGAGGTTGTGCTCAATAATGATGACAGTGTTCCCCTGATCCGTCAGTCGATGCAGCACCTCCAGCAGCTTGGATACATCGTGGAAATGCAGCCCCGTCGTTGGCTCATCGAGGATGTAGACTGTCTTGCCTGTCGACCGCTTGGATAGCTCCTTGGACAGTTTGACCCGCTGGGCCTCACCGCCAGAAAGCGTTGTTGCTGATTGCCCGACGCGCACGTAGGTCAGGCCCACCTCAGCCAGCATTTCCATTTTGTTGCGGATAGACGGCACGGCCTTGAAGAACTCCACGGCCTCTTCCACCGTCATGTCCAGCACGTCTGCGATCGATTTATCCTTAAAGCGCACTTCCAGCGTTTCGCGGTTGTAGCGCTTGCCCTTGCAGACGTCACACTGCACGTAGACATCCGGCAGGAAGTGCATCTCGATCTTGATCATGCCGTCGCCCTGGCAGGCTTCACAGCGACCGCCTTTGACGTTGAAGGAGAACCGGCCTGGCTTGTATCCGCGCGCCTGAGATTCCGGCAAACCGGCAAACCAGTCACGGATTGGGCCGAAAGCGCCCGTATAGGTCGCGGGATTGGAGCGAGGTGTGCGGCCAATGGGGGACTGGTCAATGACGATGATTTTGTCGACCTGTTCCATCCCCTTGATGGCCGTATGCGCACCAGGTGTATCGCGCGAGCCGTGAAGATGCCGCGCCAAAGCCTTGTGAAGCGTCTCCAGCGTCAGCGTAGATTTGCCCGAGCCGGAAACACCGGTGACACAGGTCATGATGCCCATGGGGAAATCGACCGAAATGTCATCGAGGTTGTTGGCGCTGGCGCCTTCAATCCGGATGGCCTTGCCATTCCGCTTGCGGCGCTGGACGGGAACTTCGATTTTGCGCTTGCCGGAGAGGTATTGTCCGGTGACGGACTCCTTGGATTTCTGGACTTGCGTCGGCGTCCCTTCGGCGACAACCGTACCGCCGTGGACACCCGCACCCGGACCCATATCGACCAAATAATCTGCGGCGCGGATGGCGTCTTCGTCGTGTTCGACCACCAGCACGGTGTTTCCCAGATCACGCAGACGGGTCAGGGTTTCGAGCAGGCGGTCATTGTCGCGCTGGTGCAGGCCAATCGAGGGCTCGTCCAGTACGTAAAGAACCCCGGTCAGGCCTGAGCCAATCTGAGAAGCAAGCCGGATCCGCTGGCTCTCGCCCCCGGAGAGCGTGGCTGAGCCGCGGGAAAGCGTCAAATAGGACAGGCCGACATTGTTCAGGAACCCCAGCCGCTCCTGGATTTCTTTCAGGATCCGCGCTGCGATTTCGCTCTGCTTCGACGTAAGACGCTCGGGCAGGGACTGGAACCACGCATTAGCCTCGCCAATCGACATCTCACTCACGCGACCAATATGCAGGTCATCGATTTTGACGACCAGCGCTTCTTCCTTGAGCCGGTAACCCTCGCAGGATGAGCAAGGACGACGGTTCTGGTACTTGCCCAGCTCTTCGCGCACCCAATCGCTGTCGGTTTCGCGGTACCGACGGTCCATGTTGTTGATCAGACCTTCGAACGGTCGCGTGGTGCGATAAGCCCGAGTGCCGTCGTCGTAAATCATGGTGATGGCGTCCTTGCCGGAGCCATAGAGGATGATATCGCGCTCTTTGGATTTCAGTTCGTCAAAGGGTGTATCAAGGTCGAAACCGTAGTGAGCGCTGATCGCATCAAGCGTCTGCATGTAATACTTCGAGGATGAGTTGGCCCACGGTGCCAGCGCCCCTTCGCGAAGGCTCAAACCTTTGGTCGGCACCACAAGATCAGGATCGAAGAACAACTGATGCCCTAAGCCATCACAGGACGGGCAGGCTCCAAAAGGGTTGTTGAAGGAGAACAGCCGAGGCTCAATCTCATCAATCGTGAAACCGCTGACGGGGCAGGCGAATTTTGCGGAAAAGGTCGTGCGCTCTTCGGTCTTGGCGTCTTCGACAATCACCAGCCCGTCGGCGAGTTCGAGTGCTGTCTCAAAGCTGTCCGCAAGCCGCTGCTCCATGCCTTCTTTGAGTACCACACGGTCGACCACGACTTCGATGGTGTGCTTGTACTTTTTGTCGAGCACAGGGGCTTCTTCGATGAGGTACATGACATCATCAATCTTCACCCGCTGGAAGCCGCGCTTTTGCAGCTCGGCGAGTTCCTTGCGATACTCGCCTTTGCGACCCCGAACGATGGGTGCGAGCAGGTAAAGGCGCGTTCCTTCGCCCATGGCAATGGTTCGGTCGACCATTTGGGAAACGGTCTGGCTTTCAATCGGCAGGCCCGTTGCCGGTGAATAAGGAATGCCAACCCGCGCAAACAGCAGGCGCAGGTAGTCGTAAATTTCCGTAACGGTTCCAACGGTCGAGCGCGGGTTCTTTGACGTGGTTTTTTGCTCAATCGAGATCGCGGGCGACAGCCCTTCGATGCTGTCCACGTCCGGCTTTTCCATCAGCTCCAGAAACTGCCGCGCGTAGGCAGACAGACTCTCGACATAGCGCCGCTGGCCTTCGGCATAAATTGTGTCGAAGGCCAGGGATGACTTGCCCGAGCCGGACAGCCCGGTAATCACCACAAGCTGATTGCGCGGCAGGTCAATATTGACGCTGCGCAAGTTATGTTCACGCGCACCACGAACCGAGATGTAGGGACTTTCGTGCGCTGCGAAGCCAGTTTTCTTTGAAGCCATGCCGGGAAATTAGTTCCAGAAACCGTCGGATTGACCCGAGACAATAGGGCGTTTCCTGTCCCGCGCCAGAGGCCGCGACAGCATTTCTGGGGTTAATCGTGTGAACCTTGGCGTGTCAGGGGAAACCGTGCCGAGAATGCCACTAGACCTTTTATCGGTTGCAGCTTTTCTGACACAGTATCGGGGCCTAGCGGGGGTAGCGGATCTTCAGCGCCTTGAGCACCATTTCCGGAACGAAGTCCGACACATCGCCGCCGAGAGAGGCGATTTCCTTGACCAGCGACGATGCAATGAACTGCTGGCTCTCAGATGCCGTCAGGAACACCGTCTCGACCTTGGGGTTCAGGTGCTTGTTCATGGTCGCAAGCTGGAACTCATACTCAAAGTCAGACACGGCGCGCAGACCACGGATCACCAGACTGGCCCCAACTTCATCGGCGAAATGCATCAGCAGTGAGCCGAAAGACCTGACCTCCACCGTACAGTCCCCAAAGTCGTTTTCTGCCACCAGATCCTGCAGCAACTGAACGCGCTCAGGCGGGGTGAAGGCCGGATTCTTACCCGGACTATTGGCCACGGCAATGATCAGGTGATCGACCACGTGCGTGGCACGCTGCATGATATCCAAGTGACCATTGGTTACGGGGTCAAAAGTGCCGGGATAGAGTCCTATGCGCCTCATGCAGCTTATTCCTCGGTTGCATCATCCGCCACGTCTGCGGCGTCACCGTCGTCTTCCTCTGAAGAACCCGGATCGTCAAGTCGAGCAACCGACACGATCTGTTCTCCATCCGCCACGCGGAACACGTAAACCCCGCGGGTCGAGCGTCCAGCGATGCGGATTTCGTCAACCGAGGTCCGGATCAGCGTCCCACCGTTGGTAACCAGCATGAGCTGATCGCCATCCTGCACAGGGAAACTGGCGGCGACAAAGGCTGTTTCCTTACCGGAACGGCCCAGATCGATGGCGGCCACGCCCTGATTGCCTCGGCCCATGGTGCGGTACTCGTAAGCGCTGGTCCGCTTGCCCAAGCCATCCTCGGAGAGCGTCAAGATGAACTGTTCCGCTGCGGCGAGTTGGGTCAGGCGTTCTTGTGACAGACCGCCACCGCCGACCTCAGGCCCGCTCGCGCCCTCTTCCTCTGCCCTGCGCATCGCGTTGGCATGACGGACATAGGCGTCGCGCTCGTCTGCGGTTGCGGATACATGGTTGAGGATGGCCATGGAAATCACCCGGTCGCCACTGGCCAGATTCATGCCCCGGACACCGGTGGAATCGCGGCCAACAAAGACGCGAACATCCGTGACGGGGAAGCGGATCGCCTTACCCCCGCGCGCTGACAGCAGGACATCCTGATTTTCAGTACAGATGGCAACGTTGACCAGGCTGTCGCCTTCATCCAGTTTCATGGCGATTTTGCCGTTTGCCTTGACCGAAACGAAGTCGCTCAGTCGGTTCCGGCGGATGCCACCGCTGGCGGTCGAGAACATAACGAACTGATCGTCGGCCTGATCCTCATCTTCAGGCAAGGGCAGGAAGGCTGTAATCGTTTCACCCTGCTCAAGCGGCAGAATGTTCACCATGGCCTTTCCGCGCGCCTGTGGCGTGCCTTCCGGCAAACGCCAGACCTTGAGTTTGTAAACCATGCCTCGGGACGAGAAGAACAGCACTGGCGTATGGGTGTTACAAACCATGACGTTCGCGACGAAATCTTCATCACGCGTGGACATGCCAGAGCGACCTTTACCGCCCCGGCGCTGCGCACGGTAAGTGTCCAGCGCCACGCGCTTCACGTAACCACCGTGGCTGACCGTTACCACCATATCTTCGCGCGGGATCAGGTCTTCGATGTCGTAGTCGGCTTCGTAGTTCTCGATGGAGGTGCGGCGGTCATCGCCAAATTCTTCGGCAACGGCCAGCAGCTCGCTGCGGACCAGGCTCATCCGCAAATCCCGATTGGACAGGATTTCGAGATATTCCTTGATCTTCGCGGCCAGTTCTTCGAGTTCGGAAGCGATCTTGTCGCGCTCCAGACCGGTCAGTCGGGACAGCTGCAAGGCCAGAATACCGCGCGCTTGTTCTTCAGACAGCTTGTAGGTGCCGTCTTCGGACACACCGCGACCCGGCTCGTCGAGCAGTTCGATCAGCGGACGGATATCTTCGGCGGGCCAGGCCCGTTCCATCAGCTCAATGCGCGCTGCGGTTGGGTCAGCAGAATGGCGGATCAGGGCGATCACGTCGTCAATGTTCGCAACAGCCACAGCCAGACCAACAAGGATGTGGGCGCGGTCACGCGCCTTGCCCAACTCGTAGGCCATGCGACGGGTGATGACTTCTTCGCGGAAATCAACAAAAGCGCTGATGATCTGCTGAAGGTTCAGCATTTCAGGACGACCGCCGTTAATGGCGAGCATGTTGCAGCCAAATGAGCTTTGAAGCGGTGTATGTTTGAACAGCTGGTTCAGGACCACTTCGGCCTGATGGTCGCGCTTTACTTCAATCACAACCCGCATGCCGTGCCGGTCGGACTCGTCGTTGGCGCTCGCCACGCCTTCGACGATTTTGTCTTTGGCCAGCTGGACAATGCGCTCAACCAGCCGCGCTTTGTTGACCTGATAGGGCAGTTCCGTCACCACGATGGTTTCGCGGTCTTTGCGGTTTTCCTCAATGTGGGTCTTGGCCCGGATGATCACAGACCCGCGGCCTGTGTGATAGGCCGAGCGGATGCCGGATCGTCCCAAAATCATGGCGCCGGTCGGGAAGTCCGGTCCGGGAATGAGCTCCATCAGCTCGTCGATGGTGATGGACGGATTGTCGATGTAGGCCGCGCACGCGTTGATGACTTCGCGCAAATTGTGGGGCGGAATGTTCGTCGCCATACCAACGGCAATACCACCAGCGCCGTTGACCAGTAGGTTGGGGTAGGGCGCGGGCAGAACCTGCGGCTCCTGCTTGCTTTCGTCGTAGTTTGGCTGGAAGTCGACCGTGTTCTTGTCGATGTCTTCAAGCAGGCCGGAACCCAGCTTGGACAGACGCGCTTCGGTGTAGCGATAGGCCGCTGGAGGGTCGCCATCCATGGAGCCAAAGTTACCCTGACCATCGATCAGCATCGCCCGCATGGAAAAGGGTTGAGCCATCCGCACCATGGCGTCGTAAATCGCGCCGTCGCCGTGCGGGTGATAGCCACCCATAACCTCACCAACCAGGTTCGCGGATTTGCGGTAAGCCCGGTTCCATTCATAACCACCAGTTTTGGCGGTGTAGAGGATACGCCGGTGGACGGGTTTCAGACCGTCGCGCACGTCGGGGAGGGCACGGGACACGATGACCGACATGGCGTAGTCCAGGTAGGACTTGCGCATTTCGGAAACCAGCGAGACCGGTGCGATATCATCGGGCAGGGTGTCTCCGCCAAGCCCGTTTTCACCGCCGTCATTGCCGCCGTCGGAGGCTTCAGCGCTCTCTGGTGGGAGGTCGTCTTCGTTGTCCGACACTATACACTCCGGGTCGTGATCCGGGGACGTCTGCCGCCCCGTTTTGATGCCGGACTGAAGCTCACAGAAGTGGGGTCAGGCGGCTTTGATTAGAACCGCCTCACACTAGGAAATTATGCGTCGTGAAGCAAGGGAAACCACCCCTGCGCGCTTGGGAATAACTTAGAACGGAATGTCGTCGTCGAAGTCGTTTCCACCGCCCGAAGAGCCACCGCCAAAACTGCTGGAGGAGCCGCCGGAACCACCGCCAAATCCACCGCCGCCTGAGCCGCCGGAACCGCCGCCAAAGCCACCACCGGATGACCCGCCGCCGCCATTGCCAAAGTTGCTGTCGCCGCCGTAGTCACCGCCGCCACCGCTGCCGCCGCCTTCACCGCGACCGCCGATCATCTGCAACTCACCCCGGTACTGGCCGAGCACGATTTCAGTGGTGTATTTGTCGTTGCCTTCTTGATCCTGCCACTTGCGGGTTTGCAGCTGTCCTTCGATGTAGACCTGACGTCCACGTTGCAGGTAGCGCTCTGCCACGTCCGCCAGACGCTCGTTAAAAATCACCACACGGTGCCATTCTGTCTTCTCGCGCTGCTCCCCGCTTCCACGGTCACGCCACCGTTCCGAGGTGGCAATCGAAAGTTGCACGACTTTGCTGCCGTTGTTGGTGGTGCGGACCTCTGGATCGCGGCCAAGGTTGCCGACCAGAATGACTTTGTTGACGCTCATTTTTACCAAGCTCTCATAAATCTGTTATACGCCGTTTCTAAGGACGTATCCGGACAAGAGCAATATCAGCCCTTGTGCATAACCTGCAAGAACAATATACGAACATTCGTATAAAGCGAAGGGAACCAAAGACATGGATATGAGCGGGGTTAAAGGGCTGCTTTTTGACAAGGACGGAACCTTGCTGGATCTGCATGGAACGTGGGGCGTGGTTCTGAATGATCTGATCTGGCATTCTGCCGGCGAAGGCGAGCAGCGGGTCGCAGAAGACCTCGCACGGATTGGCGGTTTCAACCTCGAAACCCAAAAGTTCACCACTGACAGCCAATTGGCTCAGGGGGACTGGGGATCCATTTTTCAGGCGTGGCAGGAGCGGCTGGGTCCGGAGCAGGGGAAGCGCATGATTACGTTCCTTGAAGATATGCGCACGGGCCGTCGGTCGCGACAGTCGGTGGCACTGGGGAACATTCGCCCGACCATGCAGGCTTTGGCGGAAGCAGGCTATTTGCTCGGTATCGCAACCAACGATTCCGAGGAGGCAGCGCGCCGCGATATGGAATCCTTGGATATCACCGAATTCTGCACTGTGATCTATGGCCACGACAGCCACGGCAGCAAACCGGGCCCCGAAATGATGCAGGCGTTCTGTACGGAAACCGGGTTAACAGCCGGGCAGGTGTCCATGGTCGGTGACACCATGACGGACCTGAATTTCGCCCGTAATGCCGAAGCGCATTCCTGTATCGGTGTCATTGAAGACAGCTACGTCGATCCCCGGTTCCGCGCGGGTGTCGATATACAAATCGAGCACGTGCGGGAAATACCGGTCCTGCTGGGGCTCTGAGGGATCGTCTTTGGGTTCGTCTTTGGGTTTAGCGGCCAAAACCCAGAGTGAGAAGCGAACTGAAGACCAGCCCCAGTACGGACATGAGGGCAAGAATGCCGCAAAAGGTTCGAACCACCCAGCCGCTGTACATTCGCCAAAGCACCACCACGGCAATCAGACCGGCCAAGGCTTCGATGAACCCGAACGCGCGACCATGATGCTCGCTTTCCCAGTAGGAAACCGGGCTGGAGAATACAAAGTCGGTAAAGGGCCAAAAATGAATATGGCCGTCGCTGGCGTGGGTCAGAAAGTCAAATCCGACGTGAAGCAGTGCCGTGAGAGAAAACGCCAGCATGAAGCGAGGCACCCAATGGCCGCTTGCCCGCAACGCCAGGGCACTCGCAGCCGCGAAAATGGCGTAGAGCGGTGCGGAATTGGTGATCTGGTCGATGGTCCACCACGGAGCACTGTAAAAGGTCACGCTCCATATCTGTTCCATGCTTTGCCCAAGCAAGAAGTAGGACACCAGCATCATGGGCACCATGGAAAAATCCGGTGCAATACCGCCCAGAATAGCCCCGGTGATCGCGGCGCGTCGACCGCTCTTGGCCGCGATTAGCAGACCAATGGCAATATGACTTTGGGTCAGCATGCTTAGCTGTCTTCAGCCTCCAGCAGGCTGATCCTGCTGCTTTCGCCGTTAACCCACGCTTGCAGGGTGATGACCCAACGTTCGTGGAGTTCTTCGCTCGCCAGTGCCTTTCTCCACGCATCAACGGCCAGAGCCGTGTTTCCGCGCGCTTCTTCGAGCAACCCTTGAACCACGCGCAGTTCCGGCGTCATGCCGTGCAGGTGGGTCATGTAAAGCTCAATGTCTTCATCCACCACGATGTTGATGTGACCCAAGCCTGTAAAGCTGTCGAGGTATAGCACCTGACGGACTTCTGCGACGATCTCCTCTAGCGTGAAGGCTGACCGCAGCAGTTCGCCATTCTTGCGTTGCTCCGTGGCAAGGTAGGAGCCTGACAGGATGGCGTTGTAGAAGTCAGTAACGTTGGAGGTTTCCCGGTTGAAACCGCAGCTTTGCGCCATGCGATTCCAGCCCATTTTGCGCGCGGAGCGGCGGGAGTCAGCGAACTGTCCACACAGAAGCAGCGTCCAGCTTGCAAAACGGACACCCGTTGTCTGGGCTTCGGCCTTGGCGGTAAAGCGCTCCTGTTCCATCAGGCGATCCCGAACGCCTTGCAGCAGCCCCTGACAATGCGCGGCCTGTGCTGTTGGCGTTTCAAGGAACAATAGCTTTGTGATGTTGGTCGGCTTGGTCCGGTCATAGTCAGCCTGCAAGCGACGCGCGAGGTCGTCTTTTCCGGCTCGCATCGCCGCGGTGATGGGCCAGTCGAGGAAATCATCACCAAAGGCGGTTTCGGCGAAGATGACGTATTTTTGGATGTCGCCAACCAGAAACTCGGCCTTTGGATAGAAGTTGAACTCCAAAATAGGCGGAGCCAAGCCGCGCGGAACCAGCGCTTCGCCGAACCACAGATTGCCGTAGTATTGGTCCTCATTACTGAAATACCGAGCAACCTGATAAATCAGCTCCTGAATGTCCTCACGCGCCAGGATTGCGTCAGAAACGGCTTCAAGCGAAAATTTGCCCAGCTCTTCATCCATATTGGAAAACGCAACTGAAGCCCGAATGATGTCGGCGATGCCGGAAAGCACTTCCGGTTCAGCGGTCGCTTCATTCATGATTTCGAGCAGATGGTTGGTCAAATCTGTACGATAGAATGTTCCACAAACCCGCAGCTCTTCACGCAGATCACGTGCGGCGCGGATGCTGTCCCAATCCTCACTCCAGTTGTCCGAAAGCTCGGCGCTGCTGGCAAAGGTCAGCATCATATCGAGGAACACGCGGCGGTATGGATCCTGTGGGTCAAAAGCCTGTGCCTGTGCGGTTGAGGTCCAGCCGGTAAAGACGACGGTCAGGGCGACAAACAGGATCGAGAAGGGATTACGCTTCATGGGGATCAAGCCTCCGCTTCAGAAAGATATTCGCGGATCAGGTAATCAGCGACAAGCGCCAGAACCAGCAGGAACACAATGATCCACGTCAGGTCCCAAACCCGCTCGCGCGTGCCGCTCTGGTCGAGTTGCACCAGCGAGGAGGGGACCTGCAGGTTTGCGGGGTCAAGGACAATGCCGCCACTGGCTTTCGCAATCGCTTTCAGCGCGTCCATATTCGCGCCGGTATCCATGGCCAAGGGCTCGGTTGCACGGTGCAGGTAGGCCGGATAGACGACGCCGGATTTCTCGAAACTACGGGATCGACCTTGCCGGTCCGTTCCTTCGCCGTGGATAACGAGTTCGAAGGCTTCTGGTAAATCGCGAATGCTGCCGAGCGCGCCGGTCCAGCGGGTTTCTGAGCCAATCAGGTCAAAGGTCGTAATCAGTTCTCCGCGTGCCGGTTCCTGATCCTCATCGCCGACACCCGCATCAGTTTCGGGTTCTGCATAAGCGTAGAGCTCAACGGCAAAGGCCGTGGGTGCAAACGGGTCGATGGAACGATGATTGAGGGCCAGCAGAACCTGATTTCGGTCGTCGCGGGTCAGCGACAAATCAACCGTGTCTCTTGGATTGGTGCGGGTTGCCCATGCAAAGGCTCGGGCCAGAGCAACCTGGAAAATCACGTTGCTGGTGAGTGTACCGTCTTCGCCGCCATCGCGAAGAGAGGTGCCGAGGGCAGAAACACGGCCACCAACGGCGGCGCGCTCGATAAAGCCTTCCGTGGAGCTTTCCGGTTCACGCTTCAACACCCAATCGGTCCAGAGTGCCAGATCCAGTGGGCGACCCTGCTCGGGCTGATAATCCTGCTGACCGATAATGAAGCGGGCTTCATCACGGGCTGCGAGCACAGAATAGCCGTTCACTGACCCCAATCCCATTTCCTGTGCCGGCAGGTCGTTCAGGAAGCGGTGACGCACGTTGAACTGCGGTTCTTCGATCAGCTCGTCTTTATAGCTCACCATGCGCCGTGCCAGCTGTCCAATGGGGATTTGGAACCGGTCGAGATACGCAACGCCGCCCCCCGCTTCAGCAACAGCAAACAGGTTGTTAAAGCCCTCAGACGCAATCCCTGCACGCTGACGCAAGGTCGGATCGCGGCTGTTCAATACGTCGTAGATGTCGGGCAGGGACGTGTCGCCATAGGCCATCGCGATCCCGTTGATGATGAAGTCATCTTCGCTGTTCAGGCGAGAGGCCAGCGCGGGCGCGGTATCGCGCTGGAAAATGCCATCTTCATCGACTTTCCAAGACAGGTAAGCACCCGTATCGGGGTCGGCTCCATCCGCGACAATGAGAACGCGACGCTCATCGGGCAGCTCAAAGCCGGCTTCTTCGGCCATGACCATAGAGCGCCGGGTCTCGAACAGGGCGTCATAGATGTCGATGCCCTCGGGCTGCAGGCCCAGCAGACGCCGCCGCTCGAATTCTTCAGCCAATAAAGCCAGCGACTCACGGATCTGGTTTTCCAGCTCTTCGACGCCCTGGAACTTATCCAGCGGCACCAGCTCGTGTACTTCATCGGAAAACCCAAAAATGCGCACCAAGGAGCCTTCCGACAGCGGCGCAAAACTCTCGACAATGTAACGCACGGCGCGATCCATGGTGTCGTCTTCGTAAAACAGCGACGCTGAGACATCCAAAACGCCCACAGCCAGCAGTTTGGGATCACCGGACGAGCCCTTTGGTTCCACGTTCACAGGCAAAACACGCGCAACCGGTGTCGCCGCGTAGCCTTTGACGCCATAGGTCTCGTCACCACCCGCAATGAACAGACCGCCACCGCGCTGCACAAAGTCTTCGATTTCACCAAGGATGGCTTGCTGCGTGATGCCGTCACCGATCTCACCGGGGGCAAAGTCAGTCATGAGGATAAGATCGTAGTCGAACAGGTCCAGCGGATCCGTTGCGTCGACCCCCGTGCGTCGCGGTAGATCGCTGGGCACAAGACGTTCGATGTCCCAATTCAGCTCCTCGATGATCGTTTCGATCAGCACAATCGGCGCGGCACCGCCGTCGAGCCACAGAACGCGTGGCGTCGCCATGGTCGGAACCATGCGAGACTGCACGACATCGGGCAGTTGCGGCTGCGCAAACCGGCTTTCCGGCACCGGGTCCGGATCATTATCAAGCTTGACGGTCATTTGGATGAACGATCCCTGACCTTCCTGATCCAGAATCAAGGGCGTGCAGGAGAGGGTGTCGACCATCTCGTCGATGATAATCGCTGCCGTTCCTGCTGGATCGCCGTCAAGACAGAAGAAGCGGAACAAGTCCTGTACCCGGTCACCTTGCAGCGCACCGAGATAGGTTACGCGCTGGGCGTCCTGCGGTTTGATGGCGAGATCAATCGGGGTCGCGATCAGTGGTTCTTCCAGGTCACCTTGACTCAGCAGCGACAAGCTTTGGTCATCCCCAATGATGAAGCGAGGGTCGTTCGGATTGGCCAGTCGGTAGGCGGGTTCGCCCTCTTGCGGGACGACCAATACCGGAACGCTGCCACCGGCGAGCAGCTGTAACACTTGAGTAATCTGCGCATCATCCGGTGCGCCCTGCCGCGTGGTCAGCCCGTCTGTCATCAGCACGATGGCTTGCGCGGGTGAGCCAGCACCGGTCGCGAGTGTTTCGGCGACTACCGCTGACAGGTCTGTCGACGATCCGCCGATATCAGACAACGTACTGGCGGCACCATTGAAGGAATCCAGGGTTCGACTGCCTTGCGCGAAAACACGGCGGTGGACTTCAGCGGGCACGCCTAACCCATCGACGATTTCCCCTGTGAGCCGTTCGGCTTCGCGCAAGTACGTCCCAACCTCTGGCCCGTCCGCGTGGACCAGGCTTTCAGACAGGTCAAGCAGGACATCAACCCGCGCTTTTGTTGTTGCCGGGACGGTCTGGCGGAATTCTGTAATGCCAAGCCACAACAGGGTAATCAGCGCAACCGCGGTGCCGCGCAGGACCAAACTGGTGACCAGGACGGATGTTCGCTGGCTGCGTTCTATGCCGGAAAATCGGTCGGCAATCCGGCGCACCAAAGGTGCGAGCCAGAACAACAAGGCTGCAAGTGTCAGCGCAACAAGAAGAAAACTCATGGTGCGCTCCTCCGTCTTGCGCCTTTGCGGAAGCGTCCAGCGATCAAGATTAGGAACAGCGCTTCGAGCACAGCGATGGCCAGCAGCGAGATCACCAAAGGCCGGGTCAGACGCCGCAAACCGTCACCGCGCGACAGAGCCGTGAAGTCAGGTAGAACCGTGACAGGCGCACGCGACAGCGAGGACTCTTCAG
>JBMZBW010000065.1:0-14542 GCA_049612785.1 Alphaproteobacteria bacterium
GGCGGGAATCGCAAACGGAGACAGGCGGCGAGCGCCCTTTGTCATCACGGTCTGCACCGCGTCGGTGAAACTCTGGATGCCGCCGATACCCGAACCGATCATCACACCCGTGCGATCCTGTCCTTCTTCATCGGTTGGTTTCCAGCCCGACATCTCGACCGCTTCGGTTGCAGCGGCCAAGGCATAGATGGTGATGGGGTCGACGCGCCGCCGTTCCTTATCGGGCATGACAGCCTCGGGATCCAGCGCGAAAGGGTCGTCCGACCGGACGCCCCCCACGATGGGCACTTCACCGCCAATGGTGGACGGCAAATGAGAAGCATCAAAACCCTGGATCGTTCCGATACCGCTTTCAGCGTTCAGCAAACGCTTCCAAACGTTATCAACTCCGGCCCCCAGCGGTGAAACCATGCCAACGCCAGTGACCACAACACGGCGTAAACCGGTCATGCTCAACCCTCACCCGTACGGCAGAAAGGCGCACGCAGCGCCAATCTGGTCATCTAGAGAAGTCTGTGGCTTAGCCGACAGCTTCGGAAATGTGCTTAACGGCATCACCAACGGTGCCGATCTTTTCAGCTGCATCATCAGGAATTTCGAGGTTGAACTCTTCCTCAAAAGCCATGACCAGCTCAACGGTATCCAGGCTATCCGCGCCCAGATCGTCTACAAAGCTTGCGCCCTCAACAACTTTGTCTTCTTCAACAGACAAGCGCTCAACGACGATTTTCTTAACGCGATCAGCAACGTCACTCATGGTTAACAGTCCTATGGTTGTTCGTTAAATGGAATAGGATGCGGTCCCTTAACACAAGCTTTGAGCTTGTCGAAACCACAGAACGGTGGGTCTGCTGACCGCTACGGCTATAGCATGGCCATCCCGCCGTTCACGTGCAAGGTCGTTCCGCTCATATATCCGGCCTCTTCACTGGCCAGATAGACGACCGCCGCAGCGATTTCTTCAGGCTTGCCCATGCGCCCAGACGGGACATGCGCGATCTGCTCCGCAACAACCTTTTCCGGCAGGTCAGCGGTCATGGCAGTTTCCACAAAACCCGGCGCGACGCAGTTCGCGGTGATCCCGCGAGAGCCGACTTCGCGGGCAATCGACTTGGTCATGCCAACAATACCCGCTTTAGAGGCGGCATAGTTTGCCTGCCCGGGGTTGCCCATAAAGCCAACGACGGAAACCACGTTGATGATGCGACCCCAGCGGCGCTTCATCATGCCCTTCATGGCACCACGGCACAGGCGGAAGGTCGCGGACAGGTTCACGTCAATCACTTGAGCAAAGTCGTCGTCCTTCATCCGCATGGCCAGACCGTCTTTGGTCAGACCGGCGTTATTCACCAGAATATCAATCTGACCCGCTGCTGCTTCGGCGTCGGCCAGCATCTTTGCTTCGCTCTCTGCATCACCCAGATCAGCGGTGAAGATGTGACAGGGGGTTGAACAGGCCGCTGCCGTCTCCTGCAGTGCCGCTTCGCGCCGCCCCGTCAGGACCAGAGTGGCCCCCTGCGCCGATAAAGCAATCGCTGTAGCGCGTCCGATTCCGCCAGAGGCACCGGTAACCAGGGCAACTTTTCCAGTGAGGTCAAACATAGACTTTCCTTATTCGCGGACCTTAGTAGGGGGGTTTTGTCGGTACTTTGAGCTTAGCCAAGCGATTCCGCAAAGGCTTTGAGGCCATCGGCTGTCCCGACAGACTGCGCCGAGACATCAGAGACGATGCGCTTGGTCAGACCGCCCAGAACAGCGCCTGCGCCCAGTTCGACCAGCTCCGTCACACCATTGGCGGCCATCCACTCGACCGACTCGCGCCAGCGAACGCGGCCCGTTACCTGCTGCACCAGCAGTTCAGCGGTCTGCGCCGGATCGTCGTAGCTTGCGGCCAAAACGTTGGCGACAACCGGCAGAGCCGGCGCGCTGATGGCTGCGCTGGCCAGAGCCTCGGCCATGGCGTCTGCGGCGGGCTGCATCAGCGAACAATGGAAAGGCGCGGAAACGGGCAGGGGAACGGCACGCTTGGCACCGGCTGCTTTCATCGCTTCACCCGCAGCAGCAATCGCAGCCGCAGAGCCGGAGATCACGACCTGACCGTTGGCGTTGTCGTTGGCGACTTCAGCCACGCCCAGATTGGCGTCGGCTTCTGCGAGGACCGCTTCGACCTGTTCCATGCTCAAGCCCAGAACCGCCGCCATCGCGCCTTCGCCAACGGGAACAGCGGACTGCATGGCCCGCCCGCGCAGCCGCAGCAGCTTGGCGGTATCGGCGATGGACAGCGCGCCGACCGCTGCCAGCGCGGAATATTCACCCAGCGAGTGACCGGCAACAAAACCACCATGATCCTTGAGCGCGATCCCAAATTCGGCTTCCAGGGCGCGCACAGCCGCCAGCGAAACGGCCATCAGCGCGGGCTGCGTGTTCTCAGTCAACTTGAGTTCGTCGTCCGAACCTTCGAACACCAGCGCGGAGAAGTTTTCACCCAGCGCTTCATCGACTTCGTCAAAGACTGCCTTGGCTGAGGGAAAGGACTCGGCAAGATCCTTGCCCATTCCGATTTTCTGACTGCCCTGACCGGGGAACACAAAAGCTCTCATGACGCGCTGTTCCGTTCTCAACGTGATTGTTCTCAACAATTGCGGGGGTTTATGCGCCGGTGTCGCGCGCGTGACAACCAGCGCAGCGGGTTTAGCTGGGTATCACGGGAGCCATGCGTCGCAACGGTTGTTTCCGGCGGCGGTTGGGGCTAAACGAACGCTGCTCAACCACTCCTTGCCCGGTCTAGAGCTTTACCAAACGAGCGGGCTGTTGAGTGTTCCGGTTTTTCGGACGCTCATATTATCCAAAGGGAGTCATATAGAATGGCTTTTTACGAATGCGTCTACATGGCGCGGCCGGATGTATCTCCGACTCAGGTCGAGGCGATCACCGAGCAAATTACAACCATCGTCACAGAGTTCGGCGGTTCGGTTCACTCCACTGAGTACTGGGGCCTGAAGTCCCTTGCGTACCGCGTGAAGAAGAACCGTAAGGCGCACTACGTGTTGATGAACATCGACATGAACAACGAAGGCAAGGCTGAGATGGAGCGCAACATGGCGCTGAACGAAGACGTTCTGCGCATGATGACCCTCCGCATCGAAGAAATGCCTGAAGGTCAGTCGATCCAGATGCGTGCCAAGGCGCGTGGTGACCGCCCTGATCGTGGTGATCGCGGCGACCGTGGTGATCGTGGTGGCGACCGTGGCGGCGAACGCCGCGAACGTCGCGACGCTGAATAAGAGTTAGGAAGAGGATAAAGACTATGGCTCGACGTCCATTTACCCGTCGCAAGAAGTCCTGCCCGTTCTCTGGCCCTAACGCTCCAGTGATCGACTACAAGGACACCAAGCTGCTCAGCCGCTTTCTTTCCGAGCGCGGCAAAATCGTTCCCAGCCGGATTACGGCTGTGTCCGCGAAGAAGCAGCGTGAACTCTCCCGCGCCATCAAGCGCGCCCGCACGATGGCCCTGCTGCCATACGTGATCGGCTAAAGCGGAAAAGGAACGCAAAACAATGATGAACGTTATCCTTCTCCAGCGCGTCGACAAGCTCGGCCAAATGGGTGATGTCGTAACCGTTAAGCCCGGTTACGCGCGTAACTTCCTGCTTCCGCAAGGCATCGCTCTGCGGGCGACTGATGCGAACAAGGCGTCTTTTGAGGCCAAGCGCGCGCAGCTGGAAGCAGACAACCTCAAGCGTCGTGAAGAAGCGGAAGACATGGCTGGCCGTATGGAAGGCCTGTCCATCCCAATGATCCGTCAGGCGTCTGATACCGGTCAGCTCTACGGTTCGGTAACGACCCGTGACATCGCTGCTGGTATTTCCGAGGCTGGTTTCACCATTACCTCCAACCAGGTTCTTCTCGACCGGGCCATCAAGACGCTGGGTGCCCACCCAATCCGCGTCAAGCTGCACCCGGAAGTGGACCTGATGGTTCAAATCAACGTCGCCAAGTCTGAAGAAGAGGCGATGGGTCTGGTTATTGAAGAAGAAGAAGACGATTTCGGTAACGATCTCGAATTCGGTGCCTTCGACAACGAAGACGGTGATGTGGTGATCGAACGCTCTGACGCCGGCGACGACGAAGCGCCAGCGGAAGAAGACGCTGCGGCTGAGTCCGAAGACGACTAAGACTTTCGGCCTTTGGGCTGAAGACAAAAGAAAAGGCCCGGTGCACTCAGCGCCGGGCCTTTTTTGTGTTTTCGCGGGCGGACGGGGGAATCCGCCTTACCACTTGGATACGCACGGCACCTTCGACAGATCGGCGCGGTCCTTGTATCGGCCGGCAATCTGGGTGACTTCCGCCATCAGACCTTCATCCAGGGTGGTCGGGTTCAGGCCCAAACCGAGGAACTGTTCGTTGGCGACGTTCAGCTCGTTCTCCGCCGCTTCCTTGCGCGGGTTTTCAAGGCGGGCCACTTCTGCGCCCGTCATCCCGGCGATTTTGTCAGCCAGATCGCGAACGCGGTGGGTCTCAGTCATCTGATTGAGGATCGCGACGCGTTCGCCCTTTGCTGGTGGGTTTTCCAGCGCAAGCTGCACACACCGCACCGTGTCCTTGATATGGATAAAGGCCCGCGTCTGCCCGCCTGTTCCGTGCACCGTCAGCGGATAACCGACCGCCGCCTGCATCAGAAAGCGATTGAGGACGGTGCCGTAGTCGCCATCGTAGTCAAACCGGTTGATCAGCCGCTCATCCCGCTCAGTCTGCGGGGTCTGGGTGCCCCAGACGATCCCTTGATGCAGGTCGGTGATCCGCAGGTCGTCGTTCTTGTTGTAGAAGTGGAAGAACAGCGCGTCCTGCGTCTTGGTCATGTGATAGATCGAGCCGGGGTTCGCGGGGTAGAGGATCTCCGTTTCGACCTCTTCCCCCGGGCGCACCTCGACTTTGACATTCAAGTAGCCTTCAGGGATCTGCATGCCCGCGGTGCCGTAGCCATAAACGCCCATGGTGCCCAGATGAACCAAATGAATGTCCCGGCCTGATTCAACAATTGCAGCGCACACGTTGTTGGTGGCGCGCAGGTTGTTGTCCACGGTGTAGCGCTTGTGCTTGGCGGTTTTCATCGAATAGGGCGCGGCACGCTGTTCGGCAAAGTGAACCACGGCATCGGGCTTGGTCTCGGCGAGGAGCGCGAGGAAACCGTCGTATTCTTCTGCCAGATCGAGATTGCGGAAAGCGATGTCGCGCCCGCTGACTTCTTTCCACGCCGCCAACCGAACGCCCATGGGTTGAATGGGCGTCAGGGACTGGGCTTCCAGCTCGTTATCAATGTTTCGGCGGGACAGGTTGTCGACGATGGTGATGTCGTGACCCTGTTCGGAAAGGTGCAGTGCGGTCGGCCAGCCGCAGAACCCGTCGCCACCCAGTACCAGAACTTTCATGGGGAGGTACTCCGTCAATTGAATGAGTGTCCCATAAAGAGGTGATTTTGGGTGGAGAACAGAGCCAAGGCGTCAAGTCTGTTCAGCGTCTAGTTTCGCAATAATCCTTGGTGACGCTCAGGAATTTCCATCTTCAGGCCATCATCCTGTGAGACATTTTCCAACAGTGGGCCTCAGCCGCGCAAAAAAGGCGAAAAAGTGGCAAAAACCGGGTTTCTTGCCCAAATCAACTAGACACCACCACCTCGGACAAACAAAAACCACTGCGATTTGTCGTCACAAACGCAACAGCGTCGACCCCCTCTGCTTGTCCCAACCGCCCAAGGCCTCTATCTAACCCCCATACCTTTTTGGAGGCATTTTTCATGCGATTTACGCTCGGGCTGGCCTGTGGCCTGTCTTTTCTCACCGCTGTTCCGGCGGCACAGGGACAATCCGGCGACTTTCTTGCTGCACTCGTGGCCACTCGGTCAAGCGATGCAACCAGCGCAACCGCCTATCTCGCTGAAGCCCTTCGGAAAGACCCTCAAGAATCCGAGCTGATCCGCCAGCAACTGCGGATTTTGACCATTGAGGGCGATTTTGACGCCGCGCTTCCTTACGCCCAGGACTTCCTCAGCGTCGATCCGGAAGATCCGCTGGCCCGGAACATTTTGCGCATCGAAGCGATCAAGCGCGACGACTGGCAAACCGCCCTGTCAACGCTCCCCCTGCCAGCCGGCTCGCGACTGGATTCGATCATTGAGACGATTTCCTATGCGGCCATCCTGACCGGTGATGGCCAGATCGAAGAGGCCTTCAACCGAATTGAAGAAGGTTTTGATGCCATCGGGTTTTCGCCTCTGGGGAACTACGCGCGCGGCATGATCCATTCGACACAGGGTCGTCACGAAGAAGCGGCTGATTCCTATGCCGCTTTCATCAATCAGGATCCGTTCCAGTACCCCCGCATGGCCCAGCTCGCCGCAGAGGGGTTGGAGCGGTCTGGCGATGCTGAAAATGCCGCTCTGCTGTACGACGCTCTGTTGACCACAGGCGCGCGAAGCGCAGGCGAAGCGGGTCTGGCGCGGTTGAATGCAGGGGAGCCCATTCCGGCTTCGCTCGATGTAAGGCCGCTGGATATTTACACCGAACTGCTCTTCGTCATTGCCCGTCTGCTGGCCGATCAGGATTCGCCACAGCTCGCGTACCGCTATGCTCAGGAAATCGGCTACTTACTGACCCCGCAATCCAGTCTTTACCCCGGTTATACGGAGGTGATTGCCTCGTCGCTGCTGGATTTGGAGCGCTACGAGGATGCAGAGAAATTCTATGCTGATCTGGAGCAGGTCGAGGCGTTTCGGCTCTCTGCCCTGCTGGGACAGGTGCAGGCGCTTTCTGATCAGGAGCGGTATCAGGACGCGTTGGACGTCCTTGCCGAGGCGGAAGTCCTGCTGGGCGGCGCACCGGGGATCAACCGCCAGCGCGGGGTCCTGTATTTCCGCGCGCAGGAGTACGAGAAAGCTGTCGAAGCCTTTGGCGCATGGCGCGATGCCATGCCCCAGCTTGGTCCCAATGCGGCTCAACCGCTGTTCATCACCGGGATTTCCTACTACCGGCTGAATGATTACGATCTGATGGAAGAGGCGTTGTTGACCTCGCTGGAACTGCGGCCCGATGACCCCGATGTCCTCAATTTCCTCGCCTATTCCTGGGTTGAGCGCGGATTGAACCTCGAGCGGGGCTTTGAGATGCTCAATCGAGCCGTAGAAATGCGCCCGGACAGCGGCGCGATCATCGACAGCCTTGGATGGGCCTACTACCAGCTGGGTGACTACAAAGAGGCTTTGCCCCACTTGGAGCGAGCCTTTCAGCTCAACCCCTGGAGTTGGGAAATTGCGGAACACGTGGGCGATGTCTATTGGCAACTCGGACGGGAGCGCGAAGCGGTCTACTTCTGGGAACGCGCGCTGGATCTGCCGGATATCCCGGAAGACCATGTTGAGGCCATTGCCGTAAAGCTTGAAGACGGTTTGCCCGACGCCGATGACGCCGCCGCATCAAACTAGTCAAACCGTCTTTGCCCCGGCAAAGCTCAATCTGTTTCTGCATGTTGTCGGACAACAGCCCGAAGACGGTCTGCATCGGCTTGAAAGCCTTTTTGTCTTCTTATCCGTGGGCGACCGGCTGACCTTTTCGGCGGCTGACGCCTTCGATCTGCAAATGACACCGGATCTGGGTGTCGCAAAGAACGACAATCTGGCGTGGCGGGCCTTGGCTGCGGTGCGTACTATCGCGCCGGATCTGCCAACAGTCTCAATCGCCATTGAAAAGCGCCTTCCTGCCGAAGCGGGACTGGGGGGCGGAACAGCCAATGCTGCGGCGGTCGTCCACTGGGCTGAAAGTCTGCGGCCAAATCGGGATTTTCGCACGGCGCTGGCCGGGCTTGGTGCCGATATGCCGCCTGCTATGGATCAGCACGCGCGGCTGTGGGCGGGCACGGGCAACGTTCCAAGTCACCCTGTTTCCGGCTTGGGTGGCACGCCGGTTTTGCTGCTCAAACCCCCGACGGGCGTTGCCACAGGCGCATGCTTTTCCGCGCTTAAGGGCGATTTCAGCCCCTCCGGTGCTTTCGTTGACACCGAAAACGTGCAAGCCGCGCTTCAGGCCACCCGAAACGATCTTGAGGGTCCGGCCAAGACGCTGAACCCTGATATTGCTGAAGCGCTTGAGCGCTTATCGGCTTTTCCGGGGGCATGGTTGGTCCGAATGACCGGGTCAGGCAGCACGTGCTTTGCCCTTTTCCACGAAAAAGGGCCGCGTGATGCGGCCCTTGATCAAATCATCCGCGCTTTTCCAACCTGGTGGTCGGCTGCTGCGGAAATTCTGTAGCGTCCAGTGCTTACTGGATCAGATCCAGCACGCCCATGGCTTCCGCTTCGTTCTCAAGATGCTGCAGAAGCGGCGCTGAGATCTCGCGTGGACCGGTGTATCCGTATTCTTCGGCATAAGTATTGATCGCTGCCGTGGTGCGCGCATCAATCACGCCGTCAACGGTGCCCGGATCGATAAACAGCGCTTCGAGAACCGCTTCAATCCGGTAGCGCTCGGTTTCACCGATGGTGGTGATCGGGGTGCTGGTCCGTTGCATGATGGAAATGGTTGCCCATGCTGCTGCGGCGAGCAGCACCAAAGTCACGATGATAAGCGCCAGAGAAGACAGCGCCATGCCGCCCCGTTTGGTCTGCGTAATAGGCCCCGTTGGGACAGCGGCCCGCGCTTCGGTCCGTTCCACGTTGTCGAGGATTTTACGGGCAAGCAGCGTGCGGCGGGGTTCTGGCTCCTGATTGAGCACACCTTCGCTCTTTACTGGGCGCACGTTGGCGTCCGGGCGGGCGTGCGAAGCATCTGCGCGCGCTGAAGCAGCGAGAGAACCCATTTGCGGGGTCAGCAGAGAATTGGCAGGTAAACGAGACACGCGACCTTTTACTCCTGCGCCACTTTGCGCGGCAAAATTCGGCAGCGCGGGAACTTTGGAAATCAGGCTCTGTCCACGCTTGGTTACGTTTTGCCACATCGAATCCGCTTTAGCGACCAAAGATTTCGCGACTAAAGCCGATTTAGAGGTGAATTGCCCAACGACCGTGGATGATTTTGCGCGATCCGCGTCTGTGCGGGCGCGTGGGTCGGTTGCCGGGTGTGGGGTGTGCGGGTTGGCCGTCTGGAACGCGACAGGTTGATCGAGTTCGATTTCTGGCGACTCAAGGGGTTCAACATAGGTTTCACTATGCTCACTCATCGCGTCAACCGCGTGACCAACTTGCGGCGCTGGTTTGACGACGTAATGGTCTTCAATCGAGACGTGCTCGGGCTCCATGGCTCCGGTTTCAGACGTGATCGGCGCGCGGGTGGGCGCTTCTTCGGCATAGGAAACCGGCTCGGCCTCAGCAACGACGAGCTCTTCAGCCGGTGCAAGGTTATGCAGTTCCGCCTCGCGCTGAGTCAGCTTGGGGTTGCCACCCACGTAGGCTTCCGCCATGGGGCTCGGCGGCTCAGGTACAACATCGCCGTAAGCCGGCTCAGGCGTTGATGTGGCAGCAGAAATACGCTCTGGCGCTGAACGCTGCCGGGCAAGGGCTGCATCGCGCGGGGCTTGGCGGTCAAGCACTGTGGCGGCTTCTGCGTAGGTCCGCAGACGCTGCCGCGCACGAAATTCGAGCGAAGGCTGGGGTGGTTTGTTGGCTGGTTTTTGGCTCCGGGGCGCGATGCGCTCTTCCTTGGACGTGACAATCTTGGGCCGAGAGCGTCCGCTCCCCAACTCAAGCGCACTAAACCGGCGGCTACGAGACAAATCGTCTGAACGGTCCATATAGGCCTCAAAATCGTTTAGCCAGAAACACTTACGTTCCTGATTTAAAATATATATTTCGACCGAAATTATGACGGTGGTCGAAGAAAATGGGCTAAAACCCTGAAATTAGACGTCTTTATGACAAAGAATGACACGTAATGCAAGGCTTATGCGAATTTTCGTGATGGCCGATTTTCGCTGGTCCGATACGCAGGATTGCCCTTGCCATCGTCCGGTCCCTCGCATATGTAACCAACCCATCGGTTGGGGCATGGCCAAGCGGTAAGGCATCCGGTTTTGGTCCGGTGATCCCAGGTTCGAATCCTGGTGCCCCAGCCACCTTTATTTCTCAGACTCGCAGCAAAAGAGCAGCGCGCATCTTGCGCGGGCCTTTGTCTTGCGTGCGGCTTGTTCTAACTAGGTCTCAGAGACGACCACGCACCTGATTTGAAAGCAACGATCTGAGCCATGACAGCCGAAATTCGTGTTCCACGGGATATCCAAGACCTCGACATGCGCATCGCCGCCAATGGTGATTGGTTCTATCGCGGCTCCAAAATCAATCGCGCGGCACTGGTTAAGCTGTTCAGCAGCGTTCTGCGCCTTGAAGCCGATGGGCGCTATTTCCTGCAAACGCCCGCTGAGCGCGGTCAAGTGGTGGTGGAAAAAACGCCCTTTATCGCGGTTCTGATGACGGTTGAGGGGGAGGGATCGGCGCAGGTTCTGCACTTTGAGACCAACGTGGGTGACCACGTCACAGCCGACGCTGACCACCCTTTGAGTTTTACGCTGGACCCGGAAAACGGGGAACCCTTGCCGATTGTCGAAGTGCGCAACGGCCTGACCGCGCGGCTCAATCGCGCTGTTTTTTACCAACTGGTTGATCTGGCAGAGACGGTTTCTGAAACCGGAGAAATGCGGGTTTGGTCGTCCGGAGCGGTCTTTTCGCTGGCTGGGTTGGAGAGGTGAGTCTCAATCCCGATCATCTTCGCGCGCTGATCTCGGGTTGGGGGCAGGATGAGGCAGGGCGGATGCCTCGGTTTGGCGATGATCTCCACGCAGACGGCACCCATCCAAAGCGCCAACCCAGCGCTGTCATGGTCATTTTGCTCGATACGGGGTCAGATATCTCTTTGGTCCTGACCCAACGCGCGCCGCACCTTCCCAAGCATCCCGGACAAATCTCATTCCCCGGGGGACGGGCCGAGCCGGAGGATGCTGATCTGCTGGATACAGCACGGAGAGAGACTCGCGAAGAAGTGGGGCTGGAAATCGCGCGCAGCGACGTTCTCGCCGCTCTGCCACGCTATGCAACCCGCACAGGCTACGACGTGGCACCCTTTGTTGCTCTGGTGCGACCACCGGCTCAGTGGACGCCGCAGGAAAGCGAAGTGGCCGAAATTTTCGATGTCCCGTTGATCCGGTTCCTGAGTGCTGAAAACTGGAAACGCGACGGCGCACGATTCGGGGGCAGCGCGCTGAGGCATTGGTGGGCTATGGATTTGGAGGGCCGATATCTTTGGGGAGCAACGGCAGCCATGCTACATGGGTTTGCGGAACGCCTTTGTGCTGACCTGAAACGGCCATTCTGATCTTTCCAACCCCCAAAAGAGAACACTTCTGCCTGAACAGATGATCCCTGAAAACGATCCTCCGACTGCCAAAGACGGCAATGCACCCTCCGCCGACAGCCCTGTGGCGACCGTGGATCCTACGGTGCTGCTTTCTGCACACGGCGGCACTGCGGCGGCGTTGATCGAGATTCTGGGGGGTGACGCGCGGTTTGTCGGCGGCTGTGTTCGCGACATGGTGTTGGGGCAGTTTGGTGAGGGTGATGTCGATATCGCCACGCCCTTGCACCCCAATAACGTCACACGCCGTCTTACCCGAGCGCAGTGGAAGGCCATACCCGTTGGTATCGAACACGGCACCGTCCTGGCCGTCGCGCCCGAAGGCGTAGGGACTTTTGAAGTCACGACGCTGCGGGAAGACGTGGAAACCGACGGTCGGCATGCTCAGGTCCGCTTTACGGACGACTGGAAGCAGGACGCAGCCCGGCGAGACTTCACCTATAACGCCCTATCAGTCGACCGCCACGGCTATCTGTACGATTACTTTGGCGGTCTGGAGGATCTTGAGGCCGGGTATACGCGTTTTGTGGGTAATGCGTCCGACCGGATCGCCGAGGACCATCTAAGGATTTTGCGCGCCTATCGGTTTCATGCCCGTTTTGGCCTGCGGGAGTGGGATGGCGCGACAGCGCGCGCGCTTCAGGCTCAAGCGCACCAGTTGGACACCCTTTCGGGTGAGCGGATCCGGCAGGAAATGGGAAAGCTGCTCCTGGGGCCCAAGGTGATCGCGACCCTGCGGCTGATGTCAGCTCATGGCGTGCTGTCCTATGTGATCCCTTCTACCTCTCATCGGTTCCAGTCGGATGACTTTGGCGTTCTGGACCGGCTGATGGTGCTCGAAGACCTGCATGACCAACCGGGTCTCTGGCGTCGTCTGGCTGCTTTGCTGCACCGCGATGAAGACCGCATGAAGGCTTTGGCCAAGCGCTATAAAATTTCAAACCGGGATCGGGAAGCCTTGATGGGCCTGAGTTCTCGCGTGCCGGCAAAGACTCTCAATTGGGCGCTCTATGTCGATGGGCCCGACGCTGCGCTGGACCGTCTGCTCCTGGATGCGGCGGAGATGAATGCCCCGGCGAGTGGTGATTATGTCAATCGCATCTTGAGCTACCACCCTGCGGTTTTGCCCATCAGCGGACAGGATGCGCTCGATCTGGGGATGACCCCGGGTCCCCTGGTCGGAGAGCTGATACGACGGGTTGAAGCCTGGTGGGTGGAACGAGACTTTCAGCCCAGTCGTGAAGAATGCCTGTGGGAGCTTTCCCACGCGATCAAGGCCCGCGCAGCAACGGACAACTGAAGCGGGAATTGACCTCTGACGATCCTGCACAATGTCATGAATAGGCGCTGCGGCGATCCATACCTATGCACGCATGCGCATATAAGATAGTATTACGGGAATAACGTGGACGACTTAACGCGAGCTGAATCCTTGACCTTAAAGCCTGAAACCACAAGTGACCGCCGTTCGGCGGGTCAATCGGTAGCAGACTGGGTCGCCGAAGAACTCAAGCGACACATCGCTTCGGGTGAATTGGCGCCGGGTGATCGCTTGCCGGGCGAGCGGCAGCTCTCTGACGCTTTGAGTGTGAGTCGGGTGTCGGTGCGGTCAGCGCTGCAGAACCTCAAAGCCCAAGGCTTGCTCAGCTCCGTACAAGGTGGCGGCACGCACGTTGTAGCGCGCGACCCCTCGATGGATCGTCCATTGTTGCATCTGGTTGGGTCTGATCCCAATGCCCTTCACGATCTGGCCGAGATGATCGGTCACGTTGCCGGATTTGGCGCGCGCCGCGCTGCGCAGAACGTGAAGGCTGAAGAAATCGAAGATATGAAGGCGGTGCTGGAAACCATGGCGCTGTCGGGCCGCTCGCCGTCTTTGCAGGCAACGGACGATATAAAGTTTCACGCTTTGCTCGCGCGCGCTTCTGAAAGCGGGTCTTACATGCACGTGATGTCGGTTCTGCAGGAAACGCTGGGCGCAGCCTTGATGTCAGCCGCATCGCGCAATCAGCCAACGCGGGAAGAAGCGCATGCCTTGCTGCATATTAACCGGATGATGGTTTTGGCTCTGGTGGCCCGAGATGCTGATCAGGCGGCAGAGCTGGCTCAGGCCCATGCCGAGCAGCGTCGGAAGATCATGGCGAACACGATCCCGACGCAAACCGAAAAAGCCCTGTCTGCCTTACCGCGGGCAGCAGGCTAGGACCGACCCCTACAGATCAATCGCGCCGGTGATGTCACGCAGCCGTTCGGCAACGGTCTGCCACATGGCGTTGTTGGGGCTGAGCTCGAGTGCTGCTTCAACGAATTCCAAAGCCAGCTCGATCTGACCTGACCGCATCGCGATCTGCGCGCCACCCATCAGCGCGCCGAAATGCCGAGGTTCAAGATCTATCGTGACTTCAACATCGGTCAGGCTCTCAAAATCGTTGCCCATCAGGAAATGCGTGGTCGCGCGCATGTTGTAGGCTTCGGCAAAATCCGGATCGAGGTTGATAGCTTGCGTGAAAAGCTCGATGGCTAATTTGAAGTCCGAGGACTGCATCGCGTCCATGCCCAGCGAGAAGGCTTCGTCCACTGCCGGTTGGTCGACGGTCCGCCATGCGGTCCAGATCTGATTTTCCAGAATTTTAAGTTCGACGACGTCCTCGGTCTGGTAGAGGGCGTCGAAGTAGGCATCAAGGCGGGGATCATTCTGATCGGCATGCACCGCTTTCAGGGGCGCAGTGAGGAGTGCGAGAAGAAAGATGAGGTGTTTCATGGCTTTAACCATGAAACGACTTCCTGTGCCTACAAGGGTCGGATTGTCACAGTTTCGCAGAAAAACCCGGAAATTCACGCATCTGTGAGCAGATAAAAGAAAAAGGCCGGAGCTATGCGCACCCGGCCTTTCCCGAATATTTAACTGATTATGCCACCCTAGAGCGGCAAACCCTTAGCCCTGGCGGGCCTTAAAGCGTGGGTTACGCTTGTTGATAACGTAGACGCGGCCACGACGACGGACGACTTTACAGCCCTTTTCGCGCAGCTTTGCGGTCTTCAGTGAGTTACAAACCTTCATGGCTCTCTCCGTGGCCATGCGGCCAACTCAAATAGGGTTCCGAGGAATTGAGCGGTTTTTAACCGGGAGTCCCCCTCGGAGTCAACGAAGC
>JBMZBW010000066.1:0-14519 GCA_049612785.1 Alphaproteobacteria bacterium
GCCGTATTTCTGGTTAAAGTCTCCGCCCCGGCCCATCGAAAAGGCCCCGAGCAGCATGGTAACGAGGGTTCCAATCAGGAAGACCATCGTCAGGATAAGGAAGATTGTTCTCATAGCCACTCAGGTGGGTTGAAGGGGTGAAAAGTCAGGTCTAGCGGACAACAAAAGTCAAATCGTCGCGCTTGCCGGCAGCGTCTTGAAGTGTGTCGTATAGCGTAGCGCGCCAGCCGGATCGACCCTTGGGGCAAGCCAACCAGCAGATCACCACGGGACCCGGTAACCAGTTCGGGTCGGTGAGCACGTCAGACAAGGCATCCAGGTTGACCCCAGCTGCGATCCCCAGCTGCTCATACAGTCGCTTGACCTGCGTCGTGCTGTCATCGGAGCCTAGGCCATTGATGACGGCACGTTTGGTAGGATTTTGCATGCTTATAACTCCGGGATCCGCTCAAAGCTGTCGTAGTGGTCAACAGTGACCCAAATGAAACCGCGATCTGTCAATTCGCGGTCGTAAACAAGTCTGGCTGCGCCGCGATTGCCGCGAACATAGTCCAGATCCGCTTCAACATAGCGATTGCGGGGACGTTGCGGCAGGCGACCTTCGCGGTTGCCGAACGTGTCCCCGCCAATGGCCCCGTCGCTGTCGATATCGTCAACAGTGGTGCCGGAATTCTTCCAGCCTTGGCCTCGCGCTACGTTTTTGGTCATGTAGCATTCAGGCAGCTCGCCAATAAGCCAGAGATAGGCCGTTACCTGCGCAAAGGCGTACGGGAAACGCAGCCCCTGTTCCTCGCCAAAGGTCACCAGTGTTTCGACTTCTGGACCATCGAGTTCGAGGTCGTGGCCGCAGACCTGCGCCGAGGCTTCCTGTTGTTTGTAGGACTCAAGATCAACTGCCTGAGCATCCTGCTGGTTGAGATACCAGGCCAGGCCCGCTACCACCAAAACTCCTAGCGCGCCAAGACGGCTCAACAAGGGTCGTGTCTGCATCTCGCAGTTCTCCTGCTTTGCGTTCCGTGATTTGCTGCGACAAACCACAGGATGCACCCAAGCTCAAGGCTTGGACGCGCACGAGCAATGGATTGTGAAGAATGGATCAACTGCCAGTATCTCCGCTGAAGCCTGCAAACATGGCTGCGCTTGAGCCTGTACCGGGATTGAAGATTGCCACTGGCAATTCCGGGACCCGTTACAAAGGGCGAGACGACGTTACTTTAGCGGTGTTTCCCGCTGGGACATCCGTGGCTGGCGTCTTTACGAAATCCAAGTGTCCGAGCGCTCCGGTGGACTGGTCACGTGCGGCCCTGAACGGCGGTACCGCGCGGGCCTTGCTGGTCAATGCAGGCAACGCAAACGCCTTTACCGGTGCGATTGGCGCTGAAGGGTGCCGGATCACCGCCGAAGCAGTTGCAGCGGCTCTGGGCTGCGGGGCGGATGAAGTCATGCTGTCATCTACAGGCGTCATCGGTGAACCACTGGAGGCCGAAGCCATCGCGAAGGCAGCTCAGGCGCTGGCGGAGGCGGCGTCAGAGCAGGATTTGGAAAGCGCTGCAAAGGCCATCATGACCACGGATACCTTCCCGAAGTGGGCTGTTGCCAAAGCCGGCAAAGTGACCGTGACGGGCATTTGCAAAGGGTCGGGCATGATTGCGCCTGATATGGCGACCATGCTGGGTTATGTCTTCATCGATGCAGCGCTTCCCGCCGATTGGCTGCAAACCACACTTTCTGATGTGGCCGAGCGGACCTTTAACAGCGTGACGGTAGACAGCGATACATCGACCAGCGACACAGTCTTGGCTTTCGCCCTTGGCGGAAGCGAGACCCCAGACGATCTCGACGCCATTGAGCGCGCCATTTTCGAGGTGTGCGATCAGCTCGCTGAAATGCTCGCGCGCGACGGTGAAGGGGCATCCAAGCTGATCACGATTGAAGTCGAGGGCGCGGACAGTGACGCTTCGGCCAAAACCATTGGCCTTTCCATTGCCAACTCGCCACTGGTGAAAACAGCCGTGGCTGGGCAGGACGCGAATTGGGGGCGTGTGGTTATGGCTGTTGGAAAGGCCGGAGAACCGGCGGATCGAGACCGGCTGTCTATCTGGTTCGGCCCGCATCGGGTGGCCGAAGCGGGTCTGCGGGATCCGGATTACAGCGAGGAAACCGTCTCCGCCTACATGACCGCTGATGAAATCACCATTCGTGTTGAAATTGGCTTGGGTCAGGGTTCAGCGCGCGTTCGAACATGCGACCTCACCCACGGATACATAACCATTAACGGGGATTACCGCAGTTGAGTGAGTTCGCACCAAAATGGTTTCCCGAGACACGCGAGCTGGCGCAGTTCAAAACCCCAAAGCTGAGCCTGACCATCTTTGGCCCTGAGCACGTCGATTTTGTTCAACGCCAAGCGGCAGACTGGAAAGTCGCGCAGTGGCTGGCAAGGGTGCCGCATCCTTATCCCGACGATGGCGCAGAAGCGTTCCTTGTCGACTCTCAGGCGGGCTTTGAGGCTGGACAAGCGCTTCGCTGGATTGTCAGCGACCGCGAAAGTGGGGAGATGCTGGGGCTCATTGGCCTCGACGTTGACCCGGACGCGTCGAAGCCTTGGCAGATCGGCTACTGGTTTGCGCCACAGGCCTGGGGTCGGGGCGTTGCTTCGGAAGCCGTGTTTCATGCCCTGACCTTTGGGTACTGGTACATGGAACTTCCCGTTATCGGCTCCGGGGTCATCATCGGCAATGGAGCGTCCAGACGGGTGCTCGAAAAGTGCGGATTTGAAGACTGGAGCGAAGGCGCTATCGACACGGCGCACAGCGGTTCTCAACCCCACCTCGAAACCGTGATGACCCGCGCTGATTTCGATGATTTCGTCTTCTCAGGTGGCTGCACCATGCAGCCCCAACTAGACCGCAACGTGCCTGTCGTCTGGGTCGTTGCAGCGGCGCTATTCAATGAACAGGATCAAGTGCTGGTCGCGCAACGGCCCAAAGGCAAATCACTCGAAGGCCTCTGGGAGTTTCCGGGCGGTAAAATGGAACCCAACGAAGGCCCGGAAGCCGCACTGATCCGAGAGCTGAAAGAAGAACTCGGGATTGATGTTGGTATCGGCTGTTTGGCCCCGCTGACCTTTGCCAGTTTTCCCTATCCTAAGTTTCACCTAATGATGCCGCTCTATGCCGCGCGCAAGTGGTCGGGTGAGCCGACAGGGAAAGAGGGGCAGGCGCTCAAATGGGTGTCCAAGTTCGAGCTGCGTGATTTGGCCATGCCACCAGCGGACGAGCCGCTGGTGCCGGTTATCATGGACTGGATGTAGGTCTCAGTAAGAGGATGTATCCAGCTTGGCCGCTCCGCCTTTGATTTCGGAGACAATCGCTGTTGCGGCGTTTTTCAGGATGCCCGCATCGGATTGAACGGTAACAAACTGAAAGCCCATTTCGATCATCCGAACCGCGTAAGCAGAAGATCCATTGTGCAGGCCAACAGGCTTTCCTGCGTTGCGGCAGGCTGCGATGATTTTTTCAAAAGCCTTCAGGACGACTTCGTTCTCTGTATCGAGCGTCGGCCTTTGGCCCAATGCGTTGGCAAGGTCGTTCGGGCCAACGTAGATGGCGTCGATGCCGTCTGTATTGACGATCTCGTCCACCTTCTCCAGCCCTTCTTTGGTTTCGACCATAGCCATGCGGATGATTTCATCGTTGGCCTTGTCGGTATAATCAGCGCCACCGTAAATCGATGCTCGCACCGGACCAAAAGACCGGGTGCCAACGGGAGGGTAGGAGGCATAGTGTGCAAACAGCTTTGCGTCTTCGCCGTTATTGATCATTGGGCAAATCACCCCGTAGGCTCCGGCATCCAGAACTTTCATGATCAAACCCGCATCCAGCCAAGGCACCCGCACAAAGGGCACGACGTCCGTGGTCGAAATCGCCTGGAACTGGGAAACCGCAACCTGGTAGTCGATTAATCCGTGCTGCATGTCCACGGTTACGCTATCCCAGCCGCAATGGGCCATGACCTCAGCGGTAAAGGCTGCTGGTGTCGCGAGCCAGCCGTTGGCGACAGCGCCGCCCTGCTTCCAGATTTCGCGGATTTTGTTGGGTCTCATGTTGGTTCTCCTCTCCCACCTCTGCGACTGACCTTACTAGGTCTGAACCGCTTGTCGATGCCATGATGACGGGGGGGCATGCCTTTTTGGGCCTAGGCGTGCTGGGGTCTGCCTCGTAAAAGAGAGCACTTTTTAATGACGCGAGAACCATTCGCCGGCATGACCGCCAGACCTGTCTTTCGAACCGTGTTTATCTCAGATACGCACCTGGGGATGACCGGCGTCCGAAACCGGACGCTGTTGTCGTTTCTGCAGGGGCTATCGTGTGAGACGCTGTACCTGGTCGGTGACATGATCGATGGTTGGGCGCTGCAGCGGCATTGGAACTGGTCTGAAACCGATGACGCAATTCTGGTTCAGATTGATCGGATCATCAAAGCCGGAACACGGGTCGTCTACATACCGGGAAACCATGATGATATGGTTCGTTCTGTCCTGAGCGTCGAGCGCTATCGCGGTATGGAATTGCGGTTGAATGATACTTACATGTTGGCGGACGGGCGGTTGTTCTACGTCTCCCACGGTGACCAGTTCGACGCGGTAACTCAGAACATGGAGTGGTTGTCTCGTTTTGGTCACGTGCTTTACGAGGGCTACACCGCCATCATGCGGCAGGTTGCCAAAGCGCCGGGTATGGGCTGGGCGCAGGATATGCCGGCACGGGTCAAGAGTTTGTCTAAACGGATCTTTCAGCCGCAAGGCGCTTTTGAGCGAGGTCTGAAACGCGAGGCGGAAGCCTTGAACGCGGTTGGCGCCGTGGCCGGGCACATCCATCGTCCGGCGCTGAACACCAAGGATGGGTTCACTTATGCCAACTGCGGAGACTGGGTGGAATCCTGCACTGCCCTGGTCGAAAATGAAACCGGTGTCCTCAGTCTGCTGTACTGGTCAGACGACGGCCTGGTTGAGGAAAAGGAGTACGTTGCCTGATGCATATTCTGCTGGTTAGTGACGCTTGGTATCCGCAGATCAACGGCGTCGTCCGTACGCTGGATACCACCCGCAAGATCGTCGAAGAAAAAGGCCATACCTTCAGTCGGATTACGCCCGACATGTTCGACGTCAATATGCCGATGCCCATGTACCAAGAAATCGGCCTTGCGCTTTTTTGGCCCGGTGAAGTCAGCCGGCGGATCAAGAAAGTCATCGAAGAAAAGGGCGCGATTGACGCGATTCACATCGCGACCGAAGGCCCGCTGGGGATGGCGGCGCGCGCTTTTTGCCAGCGGAACAAAGTGCCATTCACAACGTCGTTCCATACCAAGCTTGCTGAGTACATCAACGAGCGTACGGGAGTTCCGGCGGAATGGCTTTGGCGGTGGCTGGAGTGGTTCCATCGTCCGGCACAGCGGGTCCTGGTGACCAATAAGGGGATGGCGGACGAGCTCGCCGGGTTTGGCATCAAGCATACGCATCTTTGGCCGCGCGGTGTGGATCTGGAACAGTTCCATCCCTCCAAGAAGCCATCATCTCACGCGGCTGATCTGGCGCGTCCGATCTTTGTCTACGTAGGCCGTGTTGCGGTTGAGAAGAACATCGAATCCTTCCTCAATCTTGACCTGCCTGGAACCAAAATGGTGGTTGGCTCCGGCCCATCGCTGGACTCGTTGAAGACCAAATTTACCGATGCCGTTTTCACCGGCCCGCTCCATGGTGATGAGCTGGCTGCGGCTTATGCGGATGCTGACGTTTTCGTTTTCCCATCCAAGACCGATACGTTCGGGCTTGTTCTGCTTGAAGCTTGCGCCGCTGGAACGCCGGTTGCGGCCTATCCCGTGACCGGGCCAAAGGACGTTATCACCGACCCCAAGGCTGGCACCTTGCGCGAAGATCTGCATGAAGCCTGCATGACGTCACTGGATCTGAAGTCGGAAGATGCGCGTACCTATGCAGAGAACTTTTCCTGGGAAGCCGCGACTGACACCTTTATCGAAGCCCTTGAGCGCACGTCGGTGACAGGAAATGAAAGCTAAGCTGCTTTCTGGTCTTTTGCTCTGGCTCACCAGCGCTATTCCAACGGTGGCCCTTGCCCAGACCAATCCGCTGGACCTGTTCCAGTGGGAGAAGCGGGTACTGCTCCTGTTCGCGGATCAGCCTGCGGATCCTTGGGCCTATCGGCAGCGTCTGGAACTGCTGGAAGACCGTTGTGACTTTAACAACAGGGATTTGCTGCTTTTGGAGGTTTATGCAGATCGACCCGTTTTAGCGACAGGGGTCTGGTTTGGCGGCCAAGAGGTTAAAGAGGCACCGCTTGAGTCGATCTCGAACGCGGCACTCAGACGCGCTTATGGTGTAGAGGCTGGCTTTGGCTTGGTTCTGGTGGGCAAAGACGGCTGGGAAAAACGCCGGTCACGCTTGCCGGATAACATCAATGAAATCTATGCGCAGATCGATGGAATGCCCATGCGTCAACGTGAAATGCGAGACGACAACTGCGCAGCAAAGACGCAAGGTTCCTGAAGCCCAACACAATCAGGAACCCTGCGTGCTTTTTGGGTTAGCCTAACAGGATGGTCCGACGGTCCATCCGGTGCGCCACTTCAGCAATCTCGTAGCGAACCTGAGCATTTCCGGTTTCCTGGAAAGACAGAGACCGCCACTTGGTGAGGGCCTCCGCGTGGGTCTTGAAAGGGCCATGGATCTGGTTTGAGCGGGTCAATACCGACTCAAACGACGTGTCCGTGAATTCGCCGCCAATCACGTAGAAGAACGTCGTTGCGGGACGGGCTTCGGTGGCGGGTGCAGTTTGTGCGGTGGTCGCAGTCTGTGCAGGTGCTGTAGCTGACATGGTTCGTTCTCCAGTGCTGAGTTAAGTGGGCAAAGTGGGGTTAGGGTTGAAACAAAAGAGGGGGGCTTGTGGCCCCCCTCTGTTCGGAGCCTGAGTGTCTGGCGGCTCCGATATGATCGAAGCGCCTTAGTAGGCGGCGGCTTGTACGTCGAACTGTTCTTCCTCGGTCGAGCCAGTCAGAGCCGTCACCGAAGACGTGCCGCCCTGAATGGTCGTGGTGACATCGTCGAAGTAGCCAGCGCCAACTTCCTGTTGGTGCGATACAAAGGTGTAACCCTTCTCGGCATCTGCGAATTCCTGCTCCTGCAGCTCCACGTAAGCCGACATGCCGCGCTCTGCGTAGTCGTTGGCCAAACGGAACATGGAGTTCCACATGGAGTGGATGCCCGCGAGCGTGATGAACTGGTAGCGGTAACCCATGGCCGCAAGCTCGGTCTGGAACTTGGCGATTGTGGCGTCATCCAGGTTGCGCTTCCAGTTGAAGGAAGGGGAGCAGTTGTAGGACAGCAGCTGATCCGGGTATTCCTTCTTGATGGCTTCGGCAAAACGGCGTGCTTCATCGAGATCCGGCTTGGCGGTTTCACACCAGACCAGATCGGCATAAGGCGCGTAGGCAAGACCGCGTGAAATGGCTTGGTCCAAACCAGCCCGCGTTTCAAAAAAGCCTTCGGTGGTGCGCTCGCCTGTGATGAAGGGCGCGTCATAGGGATCAACATCCGAAGTCACGAGGTTGGCAGCGTTGGCGTCGGTGCGAGCCAAGATAATGGTGTCCGTGCCCAAGACGTCAGAGGCAAGACGCGCTGAAATCAGCTTCTGAACCGCATCCTGCGTAGGAACCAAAACCTTGCCACCCATGTGGCCGCACTTTTTTACAGACGCGAGCTGATCTTCGAAGTGTACGCCAGCGGCACCGGCGGAGATTAACCCCTTGGCCAGCTCAAAGGCGTTCAGGACGCCCCCAAAGCCTGCTTCGGCGTCGGCAACGATTGGCAGGAAGTAGTCGATAAAGGCTTCTTCGCCGGCTTCAACGCCTTTGGCCCACTGGATCTCATCCGCGCGGATGAAAGCGTTATTGATGCGCTCAACAACCGCCGGAACGGAATTCACGGGGTACAGGGACTGGTCTGGATACATGGTGGGTGCGGTGTTTGCGTCCGCTGCAACCTGCCAGCCAGAAAGGTAAATGGCTTCAATGCCCGCTTTAGCCTGCTGAACAGCCTGGCCTCCGGTCAAAGCGCCCAGAGAGCGAACGGCTTTGTCGTCGCCTTTGCGGTTAATCAGTTCCCACAATTTGCGAGCACCATCGCGGGCGAGGGTGTTCTCGCGCGCCTTGGAGCCGCGGAGCCGAACCACGTCTTCAGCCGTGTAGCCACGCTTAACGTTAGCCCAGCGTGGGTTGGTGGCCCAGTCCTGCTGGAGTTCGGCAATCTGTTCCTTGCGAGTCTTCGACATCTTCATGTTCCCTGGTGCATTTTGGAGTTCGAGAAAAAGAGGTGACCTGAGCATGCCGAAAGTGTGGGGGGCTGTCTGACGTGATTGAGTGCAGTGGAAAATATTTACAAACAAATTACTTGTTTGATTGTTAATTATTTACCGTGTTATACGCTTGTTATGGTTGCAGAACGGAAACTCTTCATTGGTCACAAGCTCCGTCGCCTGCGGCGCGAAGAAGGCGTGACTCAAGCCCAGATGGCGCACGATCTGGGCATCTCCGCTGCTTACCTGAACCTGATCGAACACAACCAACGCCCCATAACCGTGAACGTGCTGCTTAGGCTTGGTGATGCCTTTGGAATCAACATTCAGGAATTTGCGGTCGATGATACGGACACCCAGTCCTCGCGGCTGCAGGAAATTCTGGCTGACCCGTTGTTCTCAGGCCTTGAGCTGACACGGCAGGATTTGCGCGATGCGGTCGAACGCGTGCCCCTGATCGCTGAGGCGCTGCAACTCGTTTATAGTCGTTACCAGCAAGGCAGCGCCCCCGATGGTCGTCAGGCCGGAGAAGCTGCGCTGGGTCGCCCGGCTGAAGTCGATGAATTGCTTGATGCGCTGGAAGACCGGCAGAACCATTTTCCGATGCTGGAAAATGCAGCGGAAGCGCTGTCTGATGAGGCCGGATTGCGCCAGAACGCGCTGGAGTCAGGTCTCTCGCGTTATCTGGCTGAAACCCACGGCCACGTCGTGCGCTCCATGCCCGCGCGCGTCATGGAAACCACCCCTTATCGACATGACTTTCATGGCAAACGGGTTCTGTTCAACGAGCTTACGCCCGTCGAAACGCGCGTCTTCGCGTTGGGGAAAATCGTTGCTGACCTTCAGCTCCGCGATGAGATCAACGAAATAATCGCTGCCTTCAAACTGCGTGAGCCTGCCAGCGAAGCGATGATGCGCGCGACGCTGACGAGTTATTTCGCCGGTGCGCTGATGATGCCCTATGCCCGGTTCACCGAAGCGGCGCTTGAAACCCGGCACGATGTCGACATTCTTCAGGCCCGTTTTGGAACCAGTTTTGAGCAAGTCGCCCATCGCCTGACGACGCTTCAGCGACCGGGCACCCGCGCTTTGCCCTTTTTTCTGCTGCGCATGGATGCGGCGGGCAACGTCTCCAAGCGGTTTAGTGCGGGCGGTTTCTCGTTCTCTCGATACGGCGGTGCCTGCCCAGCCTGGTCAATCGTCAATGCTCCCCGGCATCCGGGTAACCTTGGCGTTGACAAGGTGCAGTTGCCTGAGGGGGGAGAGTTCCTGTCTTTGGCAAAATCCATTCGAAAGGGGTTGCCGACCTCTGGCCGTCCGCAGCGACGCCTGACAGTCGTACTAGGCTGCTCCTTTGAGCATGCCGAGCAGGTGGTCTACGCGGATTCACTGCGAGATGCGGAGCCTTCGCCGGTGGGTACAAATTGTCGGCTTTGCCCGCGCGCACGTTGCGAATTTCGAGCCTTTCCCGCATCGGGTGCAGCCCAGCTTTAAGCCTATGGCGCGTGAAGGGCTGATCCGTCGTTTCTGCACTAGCTTCGGGTCACTAATCGGCGCATTGGCAGGTCTTGAAGCACGCCTCTGAACGCAGTCCACATGCGCTCCACTCTGGGCTGGCTTCCCGGTTCTCATTTGACGCTCTTACCCCACCACGTCGAGCGTCGCGCGGGAGTTGTGGGTATGACAAGCACGGTTGACACAAACCGCCCGACCATCCCTTTGGTGATGCTGCTGGGCGGTTTGTTTCTTTTTTCGGTTCAGGACGTTTTGATTTCTGATCTGACGAAGCGCTATCCGGTGCATGAGATCGTTTTTGTGCGCTCGTTGGTCAACATCTGGCCTTTGATCCTGCTGAGTTTTGCCTTCGATCAGGGTAAGAACATGCAGGTGACCAAGTTCTGGTATTTGTTCCTGCGCGGGGCTTTGCTGTCGCTGTCTTACACCTGTTATTATCTTGCTCTGGCCGGTCTCGATTTTGCGCAGGCGACGGCGCTCTACTTTACCGCTCCGCTGTTCATCACTTTCCTCAGCTGGGTCACCACAAGGGTGCCGATCGGATGGCGACGCCTTCTTGGTGTGGTGATTGGCTTCGTCGGTGTGCTGTTTATCGTCAAACCGGGGGCGGGTGACATTCCGCTGTTGCCAGCCATGATGGCGGTGGCGTCAGCCTTTTTCTATTCGTTGTCTGCCCTGATGACCAATTGGCTGGGTCGAACCGAATCAACAACGGTGCAGTCGATTACCTTTGTCATCATGAACCTGTTTTTTGGGGCAATGTTCTGGGCTGTTTTTGGTGATGGCTGGGCCGTCGATCATGCGCCAGCGGGTCTGGAAGTGCTCCTCAAGGAATGGGTCTGGCCCACGCGAAATGACGTTCTGATCATGGTGGGGATTGGCTTGGGTTCGGCCATCGGTTTCATCATGTTGACCGCCGCCTATCGTAACCTTGAGCCGTCTTTCGCTGCGCCATTCGAGTACTGCTTGATGGGGTACAATCTGCTTTGGGGCATTCTGCTGTTCCGTCAGTATCCGGATGCTATGACGCTGATCGGCATTTCGATCATCGTGCTTTCTGGTCTGTTTGTCCTCTACCGTGAAGGTGAGCGGCGGCAGTCCATTGTCCGTCGGCTGTTCCGTCCACGTCGAGTCAGATAAGCGCTGTGCATTGGTTCCTCGTGACCTATGTTACGGGGACTTCTATACAGACATCGCTTATTTCGGATTGGAGCCAGGATATGCGCATTTTGGGGATGGTGCTGGTTGGCCTTGTGGCGCTTTTGACCGCAGGTTTGGTTTGGGCCAGCAATTATATCTACGGTCAGAATTTGTCCGTGGACCCGGCCTGTCATGATTCCCGCTTATTCAGCGCAGATGACGCTAAGCTCGTAGTTTCATCCAATCCCCTCGCGCACCGTATCGATCCTGCGGTTTACGAAAATGTGGAGCAGGTTTCCTTTCCTTCCCGTGATGGCAAAGTTGCTGTGTCCGGGCTTCTCAGCGCTCCGGTGCCGGGCGGCCCTTTGGTGATTGCCACCCATGGCTTCACCGGCTGCAAGCATCATAAACACGGTTTGAGCATCATCGGAATGCTGGCCAGTGAGGGCTATGGTGTGCTGGCCATCGACCTTCGCGAGCACGGAGAGTCCACCATCCTCGACGGGGTCGCAGCAATGGGAAGCGACGAATACAACGATGTTCTGGGCGCCTTCGATTACGTCCAGAAGGAGCTCGGGCTGGATCGTTCCAAAATCGGTTTCTGGGCAGAAAGCATGGGCGGTGCAACCACTTTGATCGCCAACGCATACGAGGATCTGGGGCCCTTGTTTCTGGACTCACCCTACGTCGACATCAAAACGGTGTTGAAGGATAATTCTGATCGGGCATCCATCCCCCCTTGGACGATTGAAATCATCAGTTTTTCAGTTCGAATTTTTCGAGGGCATAGCTTCACCAAGACCAACCCAATCGACGGTCTGGTGGCAAGGCCTGAACAGTCGATCTACTGGGTCCATGGGACGGCGGATCAAACGGTTGGGTTTCACCATGCCCAGCGTGCGCGCGACGCAGTGAGTGCAAACGCGAACAAGACTTTCTTTATGCCCGATGGACTGGGACACGTTGCGACCATGTGGGATCGGCCTTCGGAATACCGACAGGCTTTGATTGCGTTTTTCGATGAACACCTGAAGGACTAAGTTTGTGATCCTGGGAATTTCTATTGCTGATTTTCTGATGTTTGCCGGCGTCATGGCCGGCGGCGCAGTGCTGGCCGGTTTTATCGCGGGCTTGTTTGGCGTTGGTGGTGGGGTGGTTATGGTACCCATCCTCACCGAGCTGTTTGCTTTGGGTCTGGGCGGTTCCAGCGATGTTCACGCGCAACACTTGGCGGTTGGAACATCGTTGGCGATCATTATTCCCACGTCCCTTCTTTCTGCGCGCACTCATTACGCTTCTGGCAGGATCGATATGGACTTGCTGCGACGGTACGCGATTTTTGTTCCGATCGGCGTGCTGCTCGGGCTCTATCTGGCGACCATCATGGATGCGGGGGGCCTTGGTTTGGTCTTCGGCGCCATTGCGCTGATTGTGGGTGTCTATCAGCTGCTGGCCTCGCCCAATCTGCAGATCGCTAAGCAAGTACCGGGAACACCCGTTGCTCAAGTCGCGGGGCTGTGCATCGGTACCTTGTCCACCCTTATGGGCATTGGGGGCGGCGTAGTGAACAATCTGTTCATGTCGCTCAGTGGGACCGATATCAAGCGGGCGATTGCCACTTCAGCCGGTGTTGGCGTGCTGATTTCCATTCCGGCGGCGATTGGTTTTGTCCTTATTGGTTTTGGAAAACCCGGGCTTCCGCCTCTGTCGATTGGCTACGTGAACGTTTTGGTGTTGGCATTCATGATCCCTTTCACCGTTGTTATGGCGCCCATTGGGGCTCGCCTGACTCACCGGTTACCGGGAACACTCACGAAAAAGTTGTTCAGCGCATTCCTGATCCTCGTGGCTTTACGCGCATTTTGGAAGGTCTTTGGTAGCTAAGACCTTGCCTAGCCGCGCAAAAATCTGCGAAAGTCTCGCCCAAACTTGAGGGATTTTGGGATGACAGCCGAACTTGATCAGATAGATCGCGCAATTTTAACCACGCTGCAGCGTGACAGCAGGCTGTCCATGGCGGAGTTGGGTGAAAAGGTTGGCTTGTCCTCGTCAGCCTGTCACCGGCGCGTCCTGCAACTCCAGACTGCAGGGGTGATCGAGGGCTACGCTGCGCGGCTGAATGCCAAATCCCTCGGCCTTGATCTGCATTTCATCGTGGATGTATCGCTTCATTCCCAGGCCGAAGAAGACCTTGAGGCTTTCGAGCGTGCCGCCCGGGACAACACGTCGGTGCTCGAATGCTATCTGATGGCAGGGCAGGCGGACTTTTCCTTGCGCGTATCGGCTCGGGATACGGCGCACTACGAAGAAGTGCACCGCCAGATCGCTCATATGCCCGGAGTCACACGGATCGAGTCCAAACTGATCCTTAGAGCGGTCAAGAAATGGATGGGCTACAAGGTATAGTAGCCCTATCCAATTTGTTTTCTACAGAGACGTATCGTCGTAGAAGATGATGGATCCGTTCCACGTCTGTGAAATATTCTCATTGCCATTGAAGTAGGAGGCCGTTCCAGCTTCATTGATCCCGACCAGCAGTTCATCGGCGCCGATGTTACCGTCTGCGCGATCAGCAGATTCAATAGAACCAGGAATAACCTGCAGCTCTACAGCGCCAGGGACTGGCTCGGTAGTAAACATCTGAGTGACCACCTGCGGGTTTGTCAGATCCACGTCGAAGAAACGAATGATTGGCGTCTGGTCCAGCACGTCAAGAACGGCCAGCTCCAATTCATCATCGCCATCGAAGTTACCGGCTTCGATCTGGCTCGCCTTGATGTCGGCGATGTGTAAGCCATCGTTCGTGATCGAAAGCGCTTCGGGCGCATCGAGGCCAGAGTGGAAGGCTTTGCTGTAATAAACACCCTTGTCCGTCGCGGTGAAAACAACGTTGCCGATAACGGCAATGTCATTGTGGCTAATGCCTGTTCCAGCGCTGACAATGCCATCACTTGCATCGCCCTCAAGGTATACCATGCTGATACCATCACCACCGTTTGTGCCGTAGATTCCTACCGCATACTCATTGTCGTTGATGATGACACTTTCGACCTCGCTATAGTTCCAGCCACCCTGCAGCTGTTCGGAGTCAAAGGCGTATTCGAGATCATCGTAATAGACAGAGTACAGGGCGTCTTCTGCCGCCACGTCGTTGGTTCCACCACCAATCACCATGATTTTCTTCATGTTGGTTGGCGAAGTCTCTTTCGATGCATTGTCGGAGTTGAAGTGGCCAATAACGACATCTTCAATTTTGGATGGCTCAGAATCTTTGTCTGCAGCTTTGAATGTGAATTCGCCTGACTTGCCGACTTCCCAAATCTGAACCACAGAAACTTCCCAAATCTGAACCACAGAATCTGTGCTGTTGGTGCCGCCGCTACCCGCCACAACAATGTCAGCGTAGCCATCACCGTCAATGTCATTCATGTCGAGTGCTCTGACTTCATGGCTCCGGTATTCAGCGTCGATCTCGGTCGAGTTGGTTGAGTAGTT
>JBMZBW010000067.1:0-14460 GCA_049612785.1 Alphaproteobacteria bacterium
CTCCCCTGCACTGGAGCAGCCGAAACCGGGCGTCGCCTGAAATCAGGTGGCGTCGGACTTACGCACCAATCGCTGGCGCTCTCGCCGCAAGGCAAACTGAACCGTGCGCTGGGCCATTGCTGCGTGGGTCCGGTGTTCCAGAGCAGATGAACTGAAACGCAAGAAAAAGACGGCCTTGGGTCGGCTGCTTTCCCGCATGGGGTGGGGAAGTGAACCCTGGGCCATAGGACAAACGATGTTTGAAATTACTCGTAAATCAATCGAGTGGGGCGGCCGGACGCTGTCCCTTGAGTCGGGCCGCGTCGCGCGCCAGGCTGATGGTGCTGTTATGGCACGCTACGGCGATACCGTCGTTCTGGCGACCGCTGTTGGTGCCAAATCCCCGAAGGAGGGGATCGATTTCTTCCCGCTGACCGTGAACTATCAGGAAAAGTATTCCGCAGCGGGCCGTATTCCCGGTGGTTTCTTCAAACGCGAAGGCCGCCCGACGGAGAAAGAGACGCTGACCAGCCGTCTGATCGACCGTCCGATCCGTCCTCTGTTCGTGGATGGATACAAGAATGAGACCCAAGTGATCATCACGGTTCTCAGCCACGATCTGGAAAATGACAGCGACGTGCTGGCCATGGTTGCGGCTTCGGCTGCGCTGACCATTTCCGGCCTGCCGTTCCTGGGTCCCATTGGTGCTGCCAAGATCGGCTACAAGGATGGCGAATACATCCTCAACCCCACCATCTCGCAAATGGCGGACACGGACCTCGACCTGATGGTTGCCGGGACGTCTGAAGGCGTGATGATGGTCGAGTCCCAGGCTGAAGAACTCTCTGAAGAGGTCATGCTGGGCGCGGTGAAGTTTGGTCACGACAGCTACAAGGACGTGATCGACATGATCATCGACTTTGCTGAAGACTGTGCCAAAGACCCAATCGACATGCCTGAACCCGCCCCTGAGCTGGCCGACTGTGCCGCTGCGGTTGCAACTCAGGCGACCGACGGTCTGCGCGAAGCCTACAGCAAGACGGTCAAGCAGGAACGCGTTGAAGCCGTGAATGCGGTCAAGACAGCGACCAAAGAAGCGCTTGAAGAGCAGTTTGACGGCGGCATGGTCGCCGGGGCGCTCAAGGAGTTGGAAAAGGACATCGTGCGCGGGGGTATCCTCGACACAGGTCTGCGGATCGACGGTCGCGACACCAAAACGGTTCGCCCGATCCTCGCCGAAACAACCATCCTGCCGCGTACGCACGGTTCAACCCTGTTCACCCGCGGTGAGACTCAAGCGCTGGTTACGACCACGCTGGGTACCGCGCAGGATGAGCAGATCATCGACAACATCGAAGGCGACTACCGCTCGCATTTCATGCTGCACTACAACTTCCCCCCTTACTCCGTGGGCGAGACGGGCCGCATGGGTGGCGCAGGTCGTCGGGAAATCGGGCACGGCAAGCTGGCCTGGCGCGCCATGCGTCCTTTGCTGCCGGCGAAAGACGATTTCCCTTACACCATCCGCGTGCTTTCGGAAGTGACGGAGTCCAACGGCTCGTCCTCCATGGCCACGGTCTGTGGTGCTTCGCTGTCCATGATGGATGCGGGTGTGCCGCTGAAGCGGCCTTGTGCGGGCATCGCCATGGGTCTGATCAAGGAAGGGGAGCGGTTTGCTGTTCTTTCCGATATCCTCGGTGACGAAGATCACCTGGGCGATATGGACTTCAAGGTGGCGGGTACGGCTGAGGGCATCACGTCCCTGCAGATGGACATCAAGATCACCTCGATCACCCCGGAAATCATGGAAATTGCCCTGGATCAGGCCAAGGGTGGGCGCATGCACATCCTCGGTGAGATGGCCAAAGCGCTGGATACCGCGCGGGAAGAACTCTCCCCGCACGCACCGCAGATGGAAACCATCAAGATCAACAAGGACAAGATCCGCGAAGTCATCGGGACCGGCGGCAAGGTCATCCGGGAAATCACCCAGGAAACCGGCGCTGCTGTCGATATCGAAGAAGACGGAACGATCAAGGTTTCTGCGACCAATCAGGAATCCATCGCTGCTGCCATCGACTGGATCAAGGGCATCGCCGCTGATCCGGAAGTGGGCACGATCTACCGCGGCAAGGTGGTCAAGTGTGTCGACTTTGGTGCCTTTGTGAACTTCCTCGGCTCCCGCGATGGTTTGGTGCACATCTCCAACCTGACGGAAGGCCGCGTGAACAAGACCACCGACGTGATCAACGAAGGCGACGAAGTGTACGTGAAGTGCATCGGCTTTGATGATCGGGGCAAGGTCAAGCTTTCCATGAAGGAAGTGGATCAGGAAACCGGCGAAGAAAAAGCGGACGACTAAACCGCGCTTTGAGCCCCATGTCGGCCCGCTGCGCGAGCCGGCTTTTTACCAAAGGCCACGGAATCCTCCGTGGCCTTTCGTTTTGGTGGACGCCGGACGATCTTCACGCGTTTGGGTGGCGCTTGCCGGGCTCGGCTTCGCCTCTCCCGCCAATCGCGCAACGCGACGCCGTCGCCCGGCTCTTTCCTGCGGTGAACGGAACAGGCATGTCGCTGTAGGGTTTTGACTTCATTCCGGCACGGTGCAGATTGGTGGGAAACCAAGGAACCTATTGTTTGTGACCACCCTTCCCCGCGACGCGCTTGAATTCACCGGACCGACCCTGCGACAGGCCATTGCTCTGATCATGATCATGGCGGCAGGCGGGGCCGTTGGCTACACGGTCTGGGCTTCGCTCATCACCAATTTTGCCATCGAAATCGCCAGCTTTGACGGCTTTCAGATGGGGGCGCTGCACTCGATCCGGGAGATTCCCGGCTTTCTGGCGTTCACGGCGGTTTTCTTTGTTGCGGTGATCCGGGAGCAGAAGCTTGCCGTCTTCTTTCTCGCCATGCTGGGTCTGGGGACGGCGCTGACCGGGTTCTTTCCGACCTTCTGGGGCATTGCCATCACCATGTCGATCATGTCGGTGGGCTTCCACTACTACGAAACCTACGCCCAGAGCCTGCAGCTGCAGTGGTTCCCCAAGGACCGCGCACCGGTGCTGCTGGGGTGGGTGGTGACCACCACCTCAATCGCGGCCATTGTTGCCATTGGGGGGTCCTGGGTGGCCTTCAAGATCTTTGATCTCAGCTACCTGATGGTGTTCCTGATTGGCGGTGTGGTCTGCATGGTTTCAGCCGTCATCGGCTTTGGCGGGTTCAAGACTCTGCCGCGTGGGGCGGCCCAGCGCACGGGGATCGTTCTCAGGGGGCGCTACTGGCTTTACTACGCCCTCACCTTTATCGCCGGCGCGCGGCGGCAGATCTTCACGGTTTTTGCCGGCGTGCTGCTGGTTGAAAAGTTCAACATCCACATTGAGGATATGGTTGCCTTGCTGCTGCTCAACGAGGTGTTGAACATGGCCTTTGCGCCGCTGGTTGGACGGTTCATCAAGCGGTTTGGTGAAGGGCGGACCTTGGTCATCGAGTATGCCGGCCTGATCCCGATTTTCATCCTTTACGGGCTGGTAACCACGCCCTGGCTGGCCATTGCGCTGTTCATCCTCGACCACCTGTTCTTCAAGCTGGCTTTCGCCATGCGCACCTATTTCCAGAAGATCGCCGACCCGGAAGACATCGCCAGTACCGCCGCTGTTGCCTTTACCATCAACCACATCGCGGCGGTTGGGGTTCCCTTTGTCTTTGGCCTGGTATGGCTGGTGTCGCCGGCGCTTGTGTTTTTTGCAGGCGCAGGGATGGCGGTGGGGTCACTGATCCTGTCGCTGCTCATCCCGCGGGACCCGCAGGCGGGCAATGAGACACGCCTGCGCTTCTGGACCGGTGCTGTGAAAACCGCCGCCTAGTGCCGCAGCCCTGCGGATCAGAGCAGGGCCTTGGAGAAAATCAGCGACGCATTGGTACCGCCGAAGCCGAAGGAGTTGGACAGCGCCGTGTGGACTTCCATATCCCGGTGATCGGTCAGGATGTCGACACCCGCCGTGGCTTCGTCGAGGTTTTCAATGTTCGGGGACTGGGCGAGGAACCCGCCGTCCATCATCAGCAGCGAATAAATGCTTTCGTTCGACCCAGCAGCACCCAGCGCGTGACCGGTCAGCGACTTGGTGGAGCCAACCGCCGGGGTCGTGCCTTCGCCGAAGACAGTCTTCACGGCCCCCAGCTCGGCCACGTCGCCCACGGGGGTCGAGGTGCCGTGCGCGTTGATGTACTGCACGTCAGAGGCTTTCACAGCCCGATCATCGAAGCCTGCCAGCGCCTGCCGCATGCAGCGGATGGCCCCTTCGCCGGACGGGGCGACCATGTCGTGTCCGTCAGAGGTTGCGCCGTAGCCGACGATCTCAGCGTAAATCTTTGCGCCCCGCGCTTTGGCGCGCTCGTATTCTTCGAGCACCAGCACAGAGCCGCCGGCTGAAATCACGAAGCCGTCGCGGTCTTTGTCAAAGGCGCGTGACGCCTTTTCCGGGGTTTCATTGTACTTCGAGCTCATCGCGCCCATGGCGTCGAAGCTCATGGACAGCGACCAGTGTTCTTCCTCACCGCCACCGGCGAAAACCACATCCTGCTTGCCGAACTGGATCAGCTCGGCAGCGTGGCCGATGCAATGGGCAGAGGTCGAACAAGCAGAGGTGATGGAGTAGTTGTGACCATGGATCTTGAACAGGGTCGAGAGCACAGCCGAACAGGTTGAGGACATGACCTTTGGCACGTTGAACGGGCCGATGCGCTTCACGCCCTTTTCCGCTGCGGTTTCCATGGCGTAGGTCTGCCACTTCATCGATGGACCGCCCGAACCGATGATCAGGCCAACACGGTCGTTTTCCGCATAGTCGGATTCTTCCAAGCCAGAGTCGGCCAAAGCTTCCTGCATGGCGATATAGGCGTAACCAGCGGGCGGGCCCATGAAGCGCAAGGCGCGGCGGTCGATGTGGTCTTCCAGTTCGGTTTTGATCGTGCCGGCGATTTGCGACCGAAACCCACGTTCGACGTAATCAGGCTGAAGCACGATGCCAGAGGTGGCATTGCGGAGAGACTGAGTGACAGCTTCCTTGCCGACCCCAATGCTAGAAACGATTCCGAGACCGGTAACAACGACGCGACGCATGGCCATGAGCTGGGCTTCCTTTGGGTGAGCTTAGAACGGAGCTTTAGAATTGGGACAGGGACGTGAACAGACCCACGCGGAGATCTTCACAGGTGTAGATCTCCCGACCATCGGCTTCGAGCTTGGCGTTCGCGATGCCCAGATTGATGCCGCGACGGATGACCTTCTTCATCTGGATGGTGTACTTGACCATCTCGACGTCCTTGGTGACCTGACCGGTGAACTTCACCAGACCTGACCCCAGCGCGCGGCCTTTGCCTTCACCGCCGGTCCAGCCGAGGTAGAAGCCGACCAGCTGCCACATGGCATCGAGCCCCAGACAGCCGGGCATCACTGGATCGCCGATGAAGTGGCAGTCGAAGAACCACAGGTCGTCTTTGATATCGAGCTCGGCGATGATCTCGCCTTTGCCGAATTCACCGCCTTCGTTGGAAATTTTGGTGATCCGGTCGAACATGAGCATCGGCGGGGCCGGAAGCTGGGCATTGGTGGGGCCGAACAGCTCACCACGGGACGACGCGAGCAACTGCTCGTAGCTGAAGGATTCGGTTTTGGGTTCCACGACGGCGGGCTCCGAAATGCTAAACTAAGTGGGCCGCACCTTAACAGGAACGAATAACTCTCATAGCCACGAAAGGGCGACTCAGAGGAGCGTCGTCAACAGGGCGGCAGCCAGTGTCAGGGCGATGAGCACCAGCGGTGGCAGGCGCAGGACCCACAGAAAGAACAGGCCCAGCAGGGCTGCGGCGACATAAGCGGTGGGGTCGCTGGCTTGTTGCACCAGAATTCCCGGTGACCACAGCAGGAAGAACAGGGAAAAGGCGGTCGCGCCCAAGAGACCGACCACGGCAGCGTTAACCCCGGCCAATGCCGCCTTGTAAGCGGTGTTTTTCGAAAAGCTGGCTGAGAGCGGCACGACAGCGACGACCAGTAGCACGCCGGGCAGGAAAATTGCGATGGTGCCAAGGATGCCAAGCACCAGACCGGTCAAGCCGCCAAACTGCCCGCCGATGAAGGCTGCAACGGCGAAAACGGGGCCGGGGATGGCTTGGGCAAAACCGTAACCCGTGCGGAAGGCGCTTTCGGGCACCAGATCAGGTTCGACCAGCACGTCATTGAGCAGGGGCAGCACCACATGTCCGCCGCCAAAGACCAGCGAACCGGCCTGATAGAAACCGGCCATCAGCTGCACAGGGACGGACCCCAGTCCGAACAGGATGATAACCATCGACAGGCCCAGCAGCACGAAGAAAACAATCAGACAGGCCCAGACAAGGCCGCGACCTTCGCCGGATACGGTCGAGGCGGTCGCAGAGGCGGTGACGGCCTCATCCTTGCGCAGGAACAGCAGGCCCATAACCGCCCCGAACAGGATCGGAACGATGTTCACGACCGTGCGCAAAGGCCCAAGGTCGCCTTCGGGCAACCTGTCGATGCCCATGAGAATCAGGATCAGCGCAAAGGCGAGGATGGTGATCATCCGCCTTGTCCCGCCAAAGGACAGCGACTTGTACATGCCGATGGTCGCGTAGGAGATCACGGCCACGACAAGGGGTGTCATCCAATCGGCCAGATGCGCCATGAAGGTCTGGATGAAGCCTTCGCCCAGTCCACCACCAGCGGCCGCGACAAAGAACAGCCCGAGCACGAGCAGAATGACCATGGAAGGGATCAGAAACAGGCCCAGACACAAGAAAGCCAGCCCCAGACTCCCCGACATTTTCCACGCGCAGGCAAAGGCCATCTGGCTGGAGGTCGGGCCGGGCAGGGCCTGGCACAGGGCAAGGCGCTCGGCGAAGGCTTCGTCGTCCATCCAGCCGGTTTTTTCAATGAAAGCATCGCGGTAGTACCCGATGTGCGCAACAGGTCCACCAAAGGAGGTCAGGCCCAACCGGGCATAGGTTCTGATCAGGTCCGAGGAAGTGGGTAAAGAATTGACGTTTTCGGACATGACCTCGACCTGCAAAATGGAGTAAGCCACGGCTTAGCAAATCATCAAGGGTTCGACCATGAGCGAAATTGTACCAGAAGGCTTCGAAGTCTCCTTCACCGAGATGAAGCATGGCACGCGGGAGGACTATCTGGCGCTGCACCAACTCGAACAGCCTTTTGTCAACGAAACCGGTGAGCGTGTTCTGCGAGAACTGGCGCGACAGGGGAATGAGACGCTGGCCGGTTACAAGATCAACCGGTTAGAGCACGGCTTGCAGTCTGCGACCCGCGCACTCAACGATGGGGCCGACATCGACTGGATCGTTGCAGCGCTGTTGCACGACATCGGCGACGGTCTGGCCCCGCAGAACCACGACAAGATGGCCGCGGAGATCATTCGGCCTTTTGTCCGTGATGAAGTCGCGTGGACCGTTGAGCACCATGGTATTTTCCAGATGGTCTACTACGCCGAGCACTACGGCTGGGACCCGGAGAAGCGCCAGGAGTTTAGCGACAGCCCTTACTACCAGTCTTGCGTTGATTTCTGTGAGCGCTGGGATCAGTCGAGCTTTGACCCGGACTACCCCATGAAGGATCTGGATTTCTTCGCGCCCATGGTCCGCGAAGTCTTTGCCCGCAAAGCCCATGATGAGGCCCACATACGGCCCGGTGTGGTCGTCGGCATACCGACAGGCGCCGACGCCTGAGCGCGCGGGTTTAATCAGCGGCGGAAAACCGGATACAGCCCGCCCTTGAGCGTCACACGCACGTCTGCGCCCGCGCTGGGCGCTGTCATCACCGGCGAGTGCCAATGAAGCTGTTGGCCGTCATCCAGCGCGACCATGAGATCGACAAAGGAGCCCATGTAGCGGTGACTCAGCACCCGGACGTGTGTGCCTTCATCCCCCTGTAGCGCCAGCGAAAGGTCTTCGGGGCGGATCAGAATGTCGATTTCTTCCTGACCGCTGGGGGGATCCTGCACCCAACGCGGCATGACGTCGCCAAAGGGGGTTTCCACGGTCATCTGACCCGGCGCGAAACAGGCCCGCAGGAAGGAGCCTTCGCCGATGAAGCGTGCTACTTCGCGGGAGGCTGGTGTGGCGTACAGGCTTTCCGGCGCACCCGCTTGCTCGACCTTGCCGTTACCGATCACGGCAACACGGTCAGCAAAGGCAAAGGCTTCCCCCTGATCGTGGGTCACCAGCAAAGCCGTCATCCGCTCGGCATCAAGGATTTCCGTGACCGACTGCAGCAAACGCAGGCGCGTTTCCAGATCAAGGCTGGAAAACGGTTCATCAAGCAGCAGAACACCGGGCTTGGGGGCCATGGCGCGGGCCAGCGCCACGCGTTGCTGTTGACCGCCCGAGAGCTCGCCGGGTCGTGTGTTTCGGAGGTCCTGCAACCCCGTCAGTTCAAGCAGGGCATCAACCCGCAGCGCCGCTTCGCGCCCAGAGACCCCTTTGAGGCCGTAGCGGATATTGCGCTCCACCGACATGTGCGGGAACAGCGCGAGATCCTGAAACACCAACCCAATCCCGCGACGCTCCGGGTTGACCGTCAGTCCCGGCGCGCTGACTTCATGCTCGCCCACGGTAATGCTGCCTGCGGTCAAATCCATAAAGCCAGCCACGGCCCGGAACAGCGTAGTCTTGCCGCTGCCACTCGCACCCACCAGCGCCAGACGGCCCCCGTCTTCGACCTGCAAAGACAGGTCTTCAAGCACCCGATGATCGGGGCTGTAGCCAGTGGATATGTTAGAGACGACAAGGTTGGGCATGAGTGTTCGGCGCGTTAAGAAGACTGGTTTGGTACTCAATAAAGTCGGTTTGCGGCAATTCGCAAGGCATGCGTCTGCAATTAAGCCGTGCTAATGCTGAAAGGCCAAGTGTCTTTGAGGGGAGATCGTGGTGGAATTTGACTACATCATTGTGGGAGCCGGGTCCGCAGGATGCGTCTTGGCAAATCGATTGTCAGCGGATGCGAAGACCACTGTTTGCCTGATTGAAGCCGGTGGAAAGGACCGTAACCCCTCGATTCACTTACCTTTTGGCCTCGCGGTGCTGGGTAAGTTCAAGAATTTGTCCTGGGGCTATGACACCACACCCCAGACCCACCTTAAGGATCGCAGCCTGTTTTGGCCGCGCGGAAAAGTGATGGGTGGCTCTTCCTCGGTTAACGCCATGATTTATGCGCGCGGTATGCGTGCAGATTATGATGGCTGGGCGGCGATGGGAGCGACGGGTTGGGACTACGAGTCGGTTCTCCCCTATTTCATCAAGGCTGAAGACAACGGGCGCGGAGCGGACGAGGTTCATGGTGCGGGCGGTCCTTTGAGTGTCTCCGATAACGCCGATCCCAACCCTCTGAGCCTCGCCTTTGTTCAGGCCGGAGAGCAGGCGCAGTTGCCGCTCACGGACGATTTTAACCGCGGAGATGATGCAGAGGGCATCGGCCTTTACCAGACCACAACGCGCAACGGTTTGCGCAAATCGTCGGCCCGGTCCTATCTGACCGATGACGTTATGGCGCGTGAAAACCTGCACATCATGACCGCGCAGCAGGTCCAGCGCATCACGTTCGAGGGCAAGCGCGCCACGGGGATCGAGTTGGCGGACCAGCGCCTCACGGCCCGGCGGGAAGTTCTGATTTCTGCTGGGGCGATTAACAGCCCCCAGCTTCTGCTGCTGTCCGGCGTCGGCCCGGCAGAGGAGTTGCGTGCGCTGGGGATCGACGTGGTGCAGGACGCACCCGGCGTGGGCAAGGGTCTCGCCGATCACCTCGACATCATCATCCAACACCACGCCAAAACCGGCGTGGGCATGGGCTTTAACTTTGATACGCCATTGCGGGGCCTGAACTGGGCGCGGCTGTGGCTGTCGCGGCGCGGGGGTACCTTGGCGTCCAACGTGGCCGAGGCGGGCGGTTTCGTGAAATCCTCGCCGGACAAGGACATCCCCGATATCCAGTTCCACTTTCTGCCGGCACGCATCGAAGACCATGGACGAAAGTCCGTATGGGGCTACGGGTTCTGCGTTCACTGTTGCAATCTCTATCCCGAATCCACGGGCGAGATACGGTTGGCGTCAACCGACCCCATGGCCAAACCGCTGATCGATCCGCAGTACCTGTCCGACCCGGAAGACCATGATCTCGACGTTCTGATGTCGGCGGTGAGTTGGGGGCGGAAGATGCTGGGCGCGCCGGCCTTTGATGAGCATCGGGGCGCGGAAATCAGTCCCGGCCCGGAAATACAGACACGCGAGCAGGTCCGCGAGTGGGTTCGAGAAACAGCCGACACCGTCTATCACCCGACCAGCACCGTCGCCATGGGCGCGGCGGATAATCTCAATGCCCCACTGCTGCCTGACTTGCGGGTCAAAGGGGTGGAAGGATTGAGGGTTGTTGATGCGTCTGTCATGCCGCGACTGGTTGGCGCCAACACCAATGCTCCGACAATAATGATTGCCGAAAAGGCTGCGGATATGATCCGCGCGACTTCATAGGGAAATGCGACCATGACAACGATCAAGACCTACGACATCACCACCGCTCAAGGCGCGCGTTTCAGCCCGCACGCGTGGCGGACTACGATGGCGCTGGCCCATAAGGGGTTGAGCCATGATTGCGAGAAAATCGGTTTTACCGACATTCCCGGCATCTGTGATGGCGAGCGAAAGATTGTTCCAACAGTCGAGTTCGGCGAAACGGTTCTTTCCGACAGCTGGGCCATCGCCTTGCACCTCGAAGAAACAGTGCCCGAAGGCCCGAGTCTGTTTGGCGGTGAGAAGGGCAAGGCGCACGCCCTGTTCATCAACAACTGGGCTTCGTTTTCGCTGCATCCTCTGGTGATTCGGGTCATCCTGATGGACATCTACAATAGCCTGCAGGACAAGGACCGCGACTACTTCCGCACTTCGCGTGAGAAGCGTTTTGGCATGTCGCTCGAAGATTTTGCCGCCGGTGGCGAAGCTGCCAAGGGTCAGCTCAAAGGCGTCCTCATGCCCATGGCCAAAACACTGGAAACCCAGCAATGGCTCGGTGGCCGGGTGCCGTCCTATGCAGACTACATCGCGTTTGGGGCCTTCCAGTGGGTTCGAACCATCTCCACCTTCGATCTGGCATCCCATGGCGGCGAGCCGGTGCAGGCATGGTTGGAGGCGACGCTGGACCTGTTCGACGGTCTGGGCCGGAAAGAGCCTGCCGCATCGTGATCGGAAAGGCGCGTCAGAGGCTCGATTCTTGCCGCAGATGTGGATTATAGTCGCATATTGCGATAACCCCCCTCTTACGGTTGCGAGATAAGGGATTACTCCTTGGCTAAGGTTAAACATTGGTTTGCGGTCCTCACCCTGCTTGTGGTGAGTTGCCTGAGCTTGAGTCCGGTTGCGGCACAGCAATCCTCGGTGCGCGTTCTTGCTGTGGTGAACGATGACATCATCACCGACGTTGATCTCGCCTATCGCATCAACCTTGCGATCATGGTGGCCGAAGTCCCCAACACCACGCAGCGCCGTCTGGCTCTGGCGCCTCAGGTGCTGGATAAAATGGTGACCGACAAAATTCGTTTGCAGGAAGCAGACCGGCTCACCATCGACATTCGCAGTGTATTTGTTGACGATGCCTTCGACAGCATCGCCAAGCAGAACAAACTCGACCGCGAGGGTTTTGAAGACCTGATCCGTCGCTCGGGTGTGCCGGTTGAAACCATGCGAGAGCAGATCAAGGCGCAGATTGCTTACAACGCCATTAGCCAACGTGCGGTGAGGCCGGATGTCGAAATCTCCGACAAGGAACTGATGGCGGAGATCAACCGCATCAATGCCCTGCGTGGCCGCTCAGAACGCCTGATCGTCGAAATATTCCTGCCCTTCAACGGACAGAATAGTGAGGCTGGGGTTCTGCAGCAGGCAGAGCAGATCATCTCGCAGCTTCAGGAAGGCGTGGATTTCGGCAAACTGGCGCAGCAGTATTCATACGCCGCGACCGCTGGACTGGGGGGTTCGCGGGGCTGGGTGCCAGAAGGCTCGCTGGAGCCTGACCTCGAAGCAGGCTTGGCCACGGTGCGACCGGGCAGTATTTCCGAAACGCCGATCCGCACGGATGATGGCTATTACATCATGGGCATCCTGAATCGTCGCCCCATCGGGGCCGCCTCGTCTCGAACCATCGCTGCGTTGCGGCAGTTGTTCCTGAATTTGCCTGAAGACCTGTCCAACCCTATTGCCCAGCAGCGTCTGGCTCTGCTGACCAGTATTTCCGAACAGGTTCGCGGCTGTCGGCAGTTTGATTCTGTAACGGCGCAGTATGGGGAGCCGGGGTCGGGCAATATGGGTGAAGTCGATCTCTCAACCCTGCCGCCGATCATCTCGATCACCCTGTCCGGTCTGGAAGTCGGTGAAGTCAGCCCGCCGCTGCCCTCTGAGGGTGGCGGGTCTGTGTACATGGTTTGCGGCAAGCGCGTTGAGGTCGATCCGCTGACGGCGGAGGCCGTGCGTGAGCGTCTGACCAATGAGCGGATTGAAACCCTCACCCGCCGCTATGACGCCGACCTGCGTCGTGATGCTTACATCGACTATCGGTTCTGAGTTGCTGATCTCGTGAAAATCGATGATTTGCCCCCGCTGCGATCTGTGCTCGAGGCCAACAATCTCGCGCCCACTAAAGCCTTGGGGCAGAATTTTCTTCTGGATCTGAACCTGACGGCGCGGATTGCGCGGTCGGCGGAGCCTTTGGACGACTGTCATTTGATAGAAGTCGGCCCCGGTCCCGGCGGCCTGACTCGCGCTCTGCTGCAAACCCGCGCAAAGTCAGTTTTGGCAATTGAGAAAGACACGCGCACGGTGCCGATACTCGATCAGCTGGCTCAGACCGCTGAAGGGCAGGAAAAGGGCTTTCGGGTCTTGCTTCAGGATGCGCTTGAGCTTGATCTGCTCACCGAAGTCAGCGCGCCACGCGTCATTGTCGCCAATTTGCCCTACAACGTGGCAACGCCCTTGCTCGTGGGCTGGCTGCGCGACCTGTGGCGAGAGGCGGGGGCCTATCGCTCGCTCAGTCTGATGTTCCAACGGGAAGTCGTGGATCGTATCACCGCCCAGCCCGGCGATAAGGCCTATGGCCGGCTTGCCGTTCTGACGGCGCTGACCGTCGCCTCCGCCGAGCGTCAGTTTGATGTTCCGGCGCAAGCTTTCACCCCACCGCCCAAGGTCACGTCTGCTATTGTCCGGCTGGACGCACGCCCGGATGTTCCCGGCCCCTTGCCCCTGTTCGCGCAGATTGAACGGGTGACCGCTGCGGCCTTTGGCCAGCGCCGCAAGATGCTGCGCCAATCGCTGAAATCGCTGGTTTCCAACGCAGAAGGCTTCTTGGAGGGGTTGGATATTCCGCCAACCGCCCGCGCCGAAGAGCGTGCGCCGGAGGATTTCCGCAAAATCGCCGAAGCGCTTTCAGCCTAGGTTTCAATCGAGCGGATGTCGGAAACGATCTGATCAAGTCCGTTCCAGCGCTCTCTGCGCAAACGCTCCGCTGCCAGGATCGCGCGAACCTGCTGGACGCTTTCTTCGATGTTGCTGTTGACGATGATGAAGTCGTACTCGGCCCAATGCGAAACCTCGCCCGGTGCTTTGGACAGGCGATAGGCCACCTGCTCATCCGTTTCCCCCGTCATCGTCTGGCGCGACTTGAGCCGGGATTCGAGCGCGGCGAGGGACGGTGGCAGAACAAAGACGCTCACCAGATCCTGCGGCATTTTCTGCCGCAACTGCTGGGTGCCTTGCCAGTCAATATCGAACAGCACGTCCTGCCCTTCAGCGAGCGCTGTTTCGATGGTCGCCCGCGGGGTGCCGTAGGAGTTTTTGAACACGCTTGCCCATTCAAGCAAACCGTCATTGTCCACCAGTTCCTGAAACCGTGGCTCGCTGATGAAGTGGTAATGCACGCCGTCCTGTTCGCCTTCGCGCGGGGGGCGGGTGGTCGCAGAAACGGACAGCTGCAGGTTATCGTCACCCTCTAACAGGGCGCGCGAAATGGTGGTTTTGCCAGCCCCGGAGGGGGAGGACAGAACCAGCATCAAACCACGACGGGAAAGCGGACTACTCGACATTGGCCACCTGTTCCTTGAATTGATCGACGACGGATTTCAAAGCCAGACCGATGTTCGTCAGCTCCATGGATCCAGCTTTAGAGCAGAGCGTGTTCGCCTCGCGCATGAATTCTTGGGCGAGGAAATCCAGCTTTCGACCAGCTGGTTGACCGGAGCTCAACAGCTCTCGCGCACTGAGAATGTGCGCGCGCAAGCGATCGAGTTCCTCACGAACATCGGCCTTGGTCGCCAGCACAGCGGCTTCCTGCGCCAAACGCTCTTCCGGGATCGCGGTGCCCGCTTTGTTTGCCAAATCAGCGGCGAGGGTCGAAAGCCGTTCGGCCATGGC
>JBMZBW010000068.1:0-14389 GCA_049612785.1 Alphaproteobacteria bacterium
GCCTTGTGATGCCTGTATTCGAGCATCGGCATCAATCACCACCAGATTAATCAGACCAGAGCTTAGCAAAGCCTGCTGCGCCAGCAGGATGGGATCATCCAACTGCATGCTTCACCCCCTCAACCGCAGAATGTCGGACCCCAAACCGCCAAACAGCTCCGGCACTTGGTTGCCTTGTGACGCTGAAGTTTGAACCAACCTCAACCCCAGCGCCTTGGCTTTGGCCTGTGCCTGCGACAGGCTTTGCGTCATGGCGGAGCTTCCATCCATGAGATCCACTTTATTCAGCGCCAAGACCTTTGGACGCCCCGGAATCACGCTTTCCAGCAAACCGTAATAGTGGTCCAGCGCTTCGATGGTTTCGGGGCGTGTCAGGTCTGCGATCAACAAGGCACCCGCCGCGCCGATCAGATAGGTATTGAGCATGGACGATTTTTGCTGACCCCCTTCGATGTCCCAGAGCACCATATTCATGGCTTGGGTTTCACCCGTGAGAGGGTGAAGGAACTGGCCGGCATGGTTGTAGCAATTGACCCCCAGCGTCGCCTTGTAATCCTCAGAAAACAGGCCAAGCACGTAGCGCCGTATCAGGGATGTTTTCCCCACGGAAAACTCCCCAATGATGCAAACTTTTTGGGCGAGAACGGTCACGATTTCCCCCTTAGAGATAGAATCTCCAAGGACGATAGTTTTCGCTAATATGCAAGCCGGAAACCTACATAGTGGGATTTACGCCAAGTCGAAGGGTCGATTTCCGCGACCGGCGCAGCATTCCCGCCCGTGCGGATGTGAATGCTTTCCGGCGCGACGCCCTCGGCGATCAGCAGCGCTCGTGTCTTTGAGGCAATGAACTGCTCCATATTCTGTGGCAGATTCCGACCGATGACAGGGCGGGCAATCGTCAACAGCTCAAGCCGTGTACCCAGCGGCTTGGACGCGATCAGTTCGGCCACCAGTCGCGTTGCCTCCCGCGCTAACTCCACGTCGGTAAAGCTGCCGGCTGCGGTAAACCCGATCAAAGTACCAGCGATGGTTTGTTCATCGATCTGGTGGGCATCCTGAAAAGCAGCATTCGAATCATCGTCTGCGAACAGATCGCTGAATTCGTTTTCAAAGGCGTTGCTGTGGCGCATGGTCTGGAAGGCACCCAGCAAAGAGCCGCCGACCTGATCCCGTAAAGCACCCAGATCAGGATCAAGATCATAAGTCAGCGCCGGGTAAGAGTTCGCAGCAGAAACAGCTTCAGAACCAGCCATAGATTGACGCAGGTCGCTGATTTGCTGTTCGAGATCAAGGATGATCGTATCGCGGATGAAGGCTTCATCGCGCAACTGATTGACCCCTGCAGAATTGGCCTCCCGCTCGATCCGAGGCCCACGCAAGATGGGGCGCACCGCATCGGTTGCGATGTTGGACAGCGAAAAACTCAGCGCCAGTCGAGGATGATTGTCGCGTAGTTGGGTTTCCAACATCCCGGCTGACGCGGCATCGGGCACCAGACCGCGGACGACGATGCTGGCCTTGGATCGATCATAATCGGCTTCGATGGGATAGGATTGCAGGCTTGGAACGGTCTCGATTGAATTTTGAACCCGCGTGACGTTGCTGTTGATGCGGATCGCATTGAGCACGGCGATCACCAGCATAGCCGCAAGAATGACCCCACCCAGCGCCATAACAAAGGTCATGAAAGGCCGCTTTGGTCCCTGTTTTCGTAAAGAAGCAGCGTCGCTTTCAGTTTTGCGCAGCTCTCGCAGCAAACGCCGCAACTGAGCTTGAATTTCCAGTCGCGAAGCATCGGGAAGACGACCATCAAAAGACGCCAGAGCATCCGCATTGTCTGTCACCATGCGGTCAAAGCGGTTTTCAATGATGCTGTTTATTTTCGCAGGCGGCGTGCCAAGGGTCCGCACGACCAGCAGAACCAGCGGCGTTGCCTTGACGTACAAGTGGCTGTTTTCGAATTCGAGCGTGGAGAGCTCTCCACCCCCGCCCTCGCCTTTACCAAAGGCTTCCTGACTGAATGACATAATCGCGGTCAGCATGCCCGACACGATCTGATCTTCACCCTGGATCGACCCTGCTGAATTGATCGTATCGGTCGCTGTCCCATCCCGATCCTGGCGCAGCCCGGTGATAACGGTCCCAGAAGCCCGGTCGACCATGAGCATTCGGTCAACATGGAACAGTCCTGTTTGCCGCAACCAGATTTCCGCTTCCGGCTTGCCAGTAATCAGCGACTCAAATCGGATCTGAGCTCGCTTGTAGACCGTCGCCGGTTCGGACAAACGCTCCTCAATCAGCTCCAGCAACTCGGCAATGGCCTGTTGAATGCCTTTGCGCACCAGTCCGCCTGCAACGGGATAGATTGCCTGCACAAACTCAGGCTTTGCCGCTTTGATTTCGTTTTGAATGTTCGTGAGCAACAGAGCGGTTAAACGGTCTTGCACCAGACGACGCTCATCACCTTCCAGCCCCTGCAAGACTTCGCCCAACAGCGACTGCAATCGTTCGACTGAGACCGGGTCCTGACGCAGCAGATCTTCGACCGTCCCGACACGCTTTGTCAGATCACTGACAGAGCGCAACGCAGCGTCGTCATCCCCCAGAATGAGCGCACGCAGGGCGTCGATATCGTTCACCGGAAATTGGTTATCGGTGCTCACGCGTGGGAGCCTCCGTCACTAAAAATAGGCGTGGTGAAAAGGAAATGTTTGGCGAACAGGATCATTCGGTCGCTGGCGACATCATTGCATCAGCCAAAGCCCGCAATCCATTCGCCAGCATTTCCCGCCGCTCTCTTTCCTCGTCAAGCTTGCGTGTGGTCTCATTCAACTGCGTCCCCAAGCTCTTCAACTCGGATGTCAGACTACCCACCGCCATCGATAGCGATTCAGAGGCTGCCGCCGTGTTATCAGCGATGGTTTGATCCATGCCGTTGAGCCGAGAAAGCATTTCCTCATTCAACGCGCGGACATCATCGCTGGCACCAGAACTCGCCTGATCGATTTTCTTGGTTAAGGTCGCATCGACATCCGAAAGGCTGCCGCGTACTTCGACCACGTCCTTTTCCAAAGTGACGACGCGCGAATCAATGTCGCGCTGTTCTTCGCCGAACAAAAGCTCGCGTATCTGACGCAGCTCGTCCTGGCTCTTAGGCTTCTCAGCCATGGCCTGTTCCTCAATTCAATTCTTTAAAATCTTTTTTGTTTGCCCTGAGCCTTTGCGACCCTTTGTGCACCTACCGGGTTATGCGGCCAGTGCTGAGCGTTAGGGAGAGAGGTGCAATTCGGGGGCCAAGGTAAGAACCGTTGTTTAAAATTAAATCTAGTTTGCTTTTCGAACCTGCTCACATGATCCACAATTGAGGGGCTTGACCGTTTCGCGCCGGAACCGCAGGTAAACGTCTTGACCCGTAACGGACCGCACGAGACTCACTCTATGAGCGCAAAGCGCCAACCTCCGCTGTACTCTAATCCGGCCCCCGTAACGGCTGGTCGGCATAACAACATGCGTTTGTTGCCCGCCTATAGTTTCGGATATGCAAGAGAGGTTACTTCACTGCCCCTTACCGGGGTTGAGTTCCAGACTGCAAGCCGTTGTTATCCAATTGTTTTTACGCCTCAGGCACCCCTGTCCCCTGTCTGCATCGTGGGCATAAAAGACAGCGGAAATCTGTTCATCGATCAGGCCGGACAGTGGCAGCCAAGCGCTTACATTCCCGCCTATATTCGCCGGTTTCCATTTCTGTTGATGTCAGATCCAGAGAGCAAGCGCATGGTTTTGGGCGTTGAGGAATCGAGTGGGCGTTTGTCGGAAGATCGCGGTGATCGGCTGTTTGAGAACCGCCAACCCACACCGTTTCTTAACGAAGCCCTGACCTTCTGCGCCGATTTTAATCGTCAATGGGAAGACAGCCTCGCGATGCTCCGCGCGTTTCAGGACGCCGGAATTCTTGTCGAAGATGATCGTGAGATTGAACTAGGCGAAACGCAGTCGCTTAAACTAGGCGGCTTCCTGATTGTCGACGAGAGCCGACTGGCGGAAGTCAGCGAAGGCGTTTTCCTTGCATGGCGTGAAAAAGGCTGGCTGGCACCGCTTTATGCTCATCTCGCATCTAAACACAACTGGTCAGATCTGGCCCATACTGCACGGATTGCGGGCTGATGGTGAATGAGCCCTCACCTTTTGACGATCTGAAGCTGGGTCACGACGTGGTCTGGAACGAATTGCGCGAAGGACTGCAAAAGCCTCGACACGCCTTTCACTGGCCTACGCTCTGTTATCTCGATGGATTTACCCCTGTGCCCCGGACAGTGGTTCTGCGCGATCTCGACCGCTCGGCAAAGCGCTTCGAAATCCATACTGATGCGCGCTCTCGCAAAGCGGCTGTCATCCCCAAAGCCAAGCATGCAAGCCTGTCTTTTTTCGAGCCGCGCAAGTCTCTGCAGGTTACGGTCATGGGGCGTATTGAAATGCTTGATACGCGCAAGGAATATACGGAACAGGCTTGGTCGAAGCTGACGCTGGCGACCAAAACCATCTACGCCAATACCGTTGAACCCGGTACGGCGATGCTGGAGCCGGAGAATACAACCATCGCTGTCGACGACATGACGGCTGACGACCTGACGCGTGCGCGGAAGAACTTCCGGGTTCTTCACCTCACGGCGGATCGGATGGAGGTTTTGTCACTCAAGGGCAAGCATCGGCGATTGTTGTTTGACTATGGCCTCGCCGGGCAGCGCCGTGCGGCGTGGCTCGCCCCCTGAGGATCGGCCTTACCAGCCGAGTGGTTGTTGTGAATTCTCAATAAACAGGATTGAGCAGGGCAGATTGATTCCGCGCTGACTGGCCACGTTTGAGCAAATCTGGATGGCATCACGCTGCGCTTCTTGCGTAGAGCGCGCGCCGTGGATGCTACCCCAAGACTGCGCGCCCGTATCGGTGGGCGGCGTGATGGCGAAAGCCTTTGGCCCCAATTGCCCGAAGTAGGCCGTAACATCAGCCTTCAGCTTGTCACTTGGCGTCCATACGGCAGTGCTGACCGCAGCCGTCAACGCAGACTGCTCAGTCCCTGCGTCAACTGTCAGGCTGTTTTGGAGCAATTGAGTGCTCAAGCCCGAGTTTGCTGAGGCAAAAGCGGCTGAGTTCACATCTTCTACGGAGTTGCAGGCCGATAGGGTCAAGACAAGCGCCGTGCTCACCGCGAAAATGGCCGAAGTCTTTGAATTGTGAATAGATTTATGCCGCCCCATTAGCGCCGCTCCCTTTCCACGTATTGTCCTAATTTGATATACACACTTATCACGGCGGATAATCCGTCGAAAACTAGAGATTTATATCACTTATTTTGCCCGGTAGTCGATAAACTCATGCGCGGTTCTATCCGAATTCTTACAGCGACAATGGTGGTCATCAGCGGCTTTTTTGCCGTGCAACAGGCGGCGGCAATTCCGGCTCAGGATGCCGCCACCACTGCTGCCCAGCCCCAAGGCTTCATGCGGGATTTGCTGACGAATGAAATTTCGCCAGACCTGCGAACGTTTGGACTGAGCCGCACGGACCTGCTCGACTTCTATGCCCGGCGAGACTTCCAGCCGTTCTTCTATAAGGATTTCAGTTGGCGTACTGACACCATTCCGACCCTCAAAGTGATGCAATTGGCTGGCAATCACGGTCTTAAGCCCGCCAATTACTGGGCCATCGGCATGGATAATTTAGCCCCGGCTTATGACCAGACGGATATTGCCCAGCGCGATCTGGTATTGACGGCGGCGACCCTGCGCTATGCCTCTGACATCTTCAATGGCCGCTATCCACAGTCGTTGAAGAAACAGCCCTCGGAGATCCTGTTGGGTTTTGACGAAGAAAGTAGCTTGACGGACTTTCTCGAAAGCCTTGCACCGCAAACCAAAGAATATCTCGGGCTGCAAGCTTACCTTTCGCGCATTCGGCGGCTATCCGCCCGTGCGCCAACGCGCATCGATGATGGCCCGCTGCTCAAGCGCGGTGTGACCCATTCCACCGTCGGCCAGCTGCGCCAGCACCTTACGGCTTCCGGCGATTACGTGCAGACGACTGCGGTTGCTGACACCAACCTTTTCGACGATGCCCTTTTCGAGGCTGTGAAGGTTTATCAGGCACGCAACGGCCTGTCGGTGGATGGCATCATTGGTTCCAACACCAAGCGCCGTATGAACACATCACCAACCGAGCGTCTGGGCCTGATCCTTGCCAACCTTGAGCGCTTACGGTGGGAAGACCGACTGGAGACGGAGCGGCACGTTCGGGTCAACATTCCAAATTTCACTCTCGTAGCGCGTGAAGGAGACCGGGATGTCTTGAACATGTCTGTGGTCGTTGGTCGTGACACCCGTCAGACCCCTGTTCTTTCCGACCGCATCACCTCCTTGAAATTCTCGCCAGATTGGACGGTACCGCGTTCAATTATGGAGAAAGACTATCTCTCCAGCCTCCAAGCCAACCCAGGCTTCGCTTTTCAAGAAGGGTTTGAGGTCTTGTTTGGGGGGCAGATCGTCAATCCTTACCGAGTGAATTGGTTTGATCAGAACATTTCCTCCAAAGTGACGCTGCGTAAGCCGCCCAGCACGCGCGGTCCGTTGGGCGCGGTTCGGTTTTCTTTGACCAATGACCAGGCGATTTATCTGCACGACACGCCGACCAGAGAGCTCTTCAACCTCGATAATCGAGCACACTCTTCAGGCTGTGTCCGCGTTTCACAGCCCGCTGCTCTGGCTGAATACATGCTCAAAGATACCGTCTGGGAGAGTAGCCGCATCCGCCAGGCCATGAATGCCGGTAGAATTGAAATTGCCAAGCCTGCAAGCTCGGTCCAGGTTTTCCTCTCTTACATGACGGCGTTCGTTGGCGATGATGGTCGGCTGCAGATCGCCAATGACATCTATGGCTTGGACAAGGACCTCATTGCCCGACTTCTCTAAATTTCGCATACATCCGTAAGTTATGTCGTAATTATAACATGTTACTGAATTAACTTCAGAGATTAGAGCGACTTTTAGCATTGCTCAGCACGTTTTTTGCACGTATAACCCGGCAATATTTTCGGCGTGATTACGCGCCTCATAGGTATTTGAATTCAGGGCACGGCGGAATAATAGGTCGATGTGGGGCAACCAAAAGAAAATGCACTTTTTCTTGGATCGCTTGGCTGAAGCTATCGGTAGCGGCCGGTTGGCTGCGCGTGATGCGGCTCAAACCCCCAGCCGTCGCGCCGCCCTGCAAACCATCCTTGCCGTCGGCGTAGCGGGCACCGCTTATGGCCTGTACCGCGGAACGCGCATTGGCGTTGCGGATAAGATGACGTTTTCTGAGCTTGGCCTCGATAAACTCCCCATGAACGATCTGATGCTGCAGCGCGCGAGCCTGAAAGATGTTTTGCCGGTTGAGCTGATCGAATACGCCGACATTGACCTGAACCTGCAGTCACACGACGAGTCCCTGAAGTACGTAGACAAAGAAACGGGCGAAGACCTCGACGCAATGCTCGCTGCCCTGCTGGATGTTCAGCAGGAGGAATTAAGCGTGCCCCTTCCGCCCGTTATTGGCAAGGAAGCCATTGGGGTAACCCCTGTGCCGCGTCTTGCACCCGATAATCTGGCCGGCAAGACATTGGTTCCGACCCCCGGCACACGAGCCTCACTGGAAATTCCAGCCCACCGTACTGTTCCGGACTTACGGCCTGAAGCGGCTCAGAATCGCTCGTCGCAGCTTGCTTCGTCGAACAATCGTTCGAGTGTTTCCGGATCGTCCGAAACGCGTTCCAGCCTGCCGGGTCAGAGCAAAACAGTCCGGATCGCCAACGCAGATGCCAAGACAATTACAATTCAGAGCACTCATACAGGCGAGCGTCTGCGCGCCAAGTTCGTGTCCAACGGGCTGTATGATGAAGGCGCGCTGGCTGAGTTGAACCACCTGCTCCGTGACCATCGAAATGGCAAGGTGCGCGACATTGACCGCGAGTTGTTCGATACGGCCCATGAAATCGCCATGCGCACACGCGGGCATGACCGGGCGATCCTGCATCTCGTTTCGGGCTATCGCTCGCCGGAAACCAACAAATTGCTCCGCTCCAAATCCGGTGGTGTGGCGAAGAATTCCTACCATGTCCGGGGCCGAGCCATGGACATGTTTGTCGATGGGGCGAAGATCAAAGACGTGCATGTTGCGGCGCTCAAATCCAGCGATGGCGGCGTTGGCTATTACCCCAGCTCCAACTTCATCCATATCGACACAGGACCAGAGCGCTCCTGGCCCGCGCGCTATAAGCCACTGGCCAATAAATACCGCGTCTAAGCTTCTGTCTCTAAACTAAACTCATGGTTTTACTTTAGGCCCTCAAAGCGCTAAACCCTGCGGGTTGTCATAGTCTGAAGGTAAACGAGTGAGCTTAGAAACCTACCGTCGCACCATCCGAGAAGGAAAGCGCGAGGCGATTGTTCAATCGGCCCAGCGGGTCTTTCTGGAGCGAGGGTACCAGGGCGCAGCCATGGCCGCGATTGCCAAAGACGCCGACGTTTCGACCGCGACGCTCTATAAGCACTTCGCCAACAAGGAAACGCTGTTCGATGCTGTCGTCGCGGATCGGATTCAGGAGTTCGACATCGCCTCTCCACCGGATGACATCGACCCTTCCCTCCCGCTGGAAGAAGGGCTGAAACAGGTATCGGCCAGCTTTATCGACCTGATGCGAGACGACAATACGCTGAACATGTTCCGTGTCATCATCAGCGAAGTCAGCCGTTTCCCTGAGCTCAAAGACAAGATCTACACACTGGGCCGCAACCCGTTTCGCGCTCGACTGATTGCCTACCTGCAGAAGCAGGCGGAGCGCGGCGTTGTCGCCAATGTCTCATTCACGGCCATGGCCGAAAACTACATTGGCCTGATCTCGTACTGGTTCATTTTCGCCCGGATTTTCAACCCAACCGCCAATATTTCGGACGAGTTGGCGGAAAGCCTGCTCAGTGAAGCCCGCGCGACACTGATCGGCCGGCTTCGATTGCTCGATCAGGCCTGATCGCTGAACCAGGGGCGAATGCGATCTTCGAGGTCGGCGTCCTTGACCTCAGTTTCCGAGGTCACTTTGCCTGCAATTGTTACCCCGGCGTCGATCATGGGCTGACGATCACCACCATGTCGCAGCGGATGCCAGTCAGGAATATCCAGCCCCCAATTCAAACGCTTATAGGCGCATGTAACCGGGAAAAGATGCGGAGCTTCCGCGATGTTTTCGGGGGTCAGGAAAATACACTCGGGCACGACACTTTTCCGCCTGTCGTAGACAGCACAGCCGCCGTTCTGACAGTCATAGCCGCGACAGGCGACGTCCGTGACGTACATGCGTTCATCGTCTTCATCGATCAACTTGACCAGACAGCACTGCCCGCACCCATCACACAGCGCTTCCCACTCGACGGGGTTAAAGTCCTTCAAGCGGCGTCCTTCCCAGAAGTTCGGGGCCAGTTCACCGGAATCCGGTCTCCAGTCAGGCTTGTCGCTCATTTTTGCCGATCCGTCGGTTGAAACTCTGCGCTTAACTCGCACCGCCTCTGCTGAGCTTCAAGGAAAATCCAGCCGACGCTCTTGATAAAGGACAACAAAACACGTAACTAGACATTGTCATTATCAAGAAAGGTTCCACTTTGTCGGACTCATCCAACCGCTGGACCACTTTGGCCGAAGAAGCAAACGCAAGGGCGCAAGATCTCCGTGACTGGTTCAATCCGGGTCTGGAAGATATTCCTGTCGAGACCCTGAAGGCCCGATACTGTGATGAGCGATCAAAGTTTGTCGATGTTGGCGGATTGGAAATTCACTACCACGACCTTGGACCTGCAGAGTCTGATCAACAGCCCCTGCTGCTGATTCACGGGCTGATGTCCTCGCTGTACTGCTGGGAAGAGTGGGCCAATGAACTCGCAAAGGGCCGTCGCGTTGTGTCTCTTGACGTTCCGCCCTTTGCCATCACCGGCCCTTACCCAAAGGGACGCTTGGACGAAGCCACTTACATGGCTTTGCTGCTCGAATTCGCTGACAAGGTGGGGTTGGAGCGGTTCATTCCGGTTGGAAACTCATTGGGCGGGTTCCTTTCGTGGCGATTGGCCGTAGAAGCACCAGAACGCATCCAGGCCCTGTGCCTGCTCGACCCGGCTGGCGGAACAGTCAATCTGCCGCTGGCGGTTCAGGCCTTTAAAATCCCGCTGGTCGGTCAGGCCTACCAATCCGTCACCCCGAAAGCGGCTGTTTTGGCAGGACAAATGTCGATGTTTGGCGACCCGAAGCGGCTGGATCCCTCTTCGCTGCATCGCATCTACGACTTAATCATGCGCGAAGGCTCTCGGGCCGCCGTGCAGGATAATCTGCGGTTTTTGCAGAAGCCAAACCCGGACATGCTAAGTCAGATCGAGTGCCCCGTTTTTCTGCAATGGGGCGAAGCGGATACGCTGCTCCCCATGCGAGACAACATGCCGGGCTTCACCTCACGCGTGCGAGACTTGCGCGTTCGGACCTATCCGGGCGTGGGACATATGCCTATGGAAGAAATCCCCACGCAATCTCTGGCTGATTTTCAATGGTTTTTGCACAATTTGGACCTTTGACGGCCTGAGCCACCGCACAAAAGACATCAATGAGAACGATTGCCCTGCTCCTCATGGCTCTGGCCGTGCTGATTGGCCTGCTCGCTTTGGAGCACAGGCGCGGTACGATTGTCAGCATCCTGCGCTTGTTGGACTTCCGTCAGCCAGAGCGACAACAAACCTGGACGGGTGATGGTCCCCCGCTGATGCCAAACGATGGTCCCAAGTGTCTCGAGCGGCTGGCGCGGATTGACGGTCTGGAATTCAGCCAACTCAGCGCCTTTGGCAACGATCGCGGATGCGGTGCGCGGTATCCGGTGTTGGTGAAATCCGTCAGCGGCATCAAGCTTGAAGGGCAAGGTCTGACCTTATCCTGCCCCATCGCCGAGCGCTTGGCTAAATGGGTGCACAAAGATGTCAAACGGCTGGCGCGCAAGTATGGCAAAGAGCCATTCAAACAAATCAACCACATGGGCAGCTATAATTGCCGCAAAATCGCAGGCTCCTCCTCGTGGTCGCAGCATTCCTACGCCAACGCCATCGATATTGAGGGCGTGGTGTTTGAAGATGGTGAAACGCTGAGCATTCTCGATGATTGGGAAGAGGAAGAGTTGTTGCGGGATATGGCTGCAACAGCCTGTAATCGCTTCAATGTTGTTCTTTCCCCCAATTACAACGCAAGGCATAAGGACCACCTTCACTTTGATCTTGGCCCGCGCAAAACCTGTCGGTAGCGTTTCGGGCTGATAATACCCAAATACCGACTTGAACGTCTCACCACACCAATGGGATTGCTTTGAGCAACGACATTCGCCGCCAGACTGAAAAATTGCTCGCCGGCCTGTCTGACAGAACCGCCGATTTGGTAGAGGGCATCGCCGCGCCATTTGCTGAGCCTGTGGTTCGGCTGGGCGTTACGGGGCTGGCGCGTGCGGGCAAAACCGTCGCGATCACGTCGTTGATCCAGAACCTGCTGAATCAAGGGGGCATGCCCCTGCTTTCCGCTGCGGGCAGTGGTCGCGTGATCGGTGCGCAGCTGAGTGAACAGCCTGACCTCACTCTGCCAAGATTTGCCTTTGAGAACCACCGGGATGCCTTGTTGGGCGACCCGGCACGCTGGCCGGAGAGCACGTCGTCTATCTCACAGTTCCGCCTCTCGCTTCGGTATCGTTCCGGCACTTGGATCAAACGCGCGGTGAGCGGTGAAAACATCCTCCACATCGACATTGTGGATTATCCGGGCGAATGGCTGCTGGATCTGCCGTTGATGGATCTGGATTTCCAGACATGGTCCGCGCAGGTTTTCGCAGCAGCTGAGCAGGAACCTCGACTGACACTGGCGAAAGACTGGCTTGAAGCAACCAGCCAATGCAATCTCCACGAACCGTGGGACGAAAGAACCGCTCAACGCCTGCATCAGAGCTACTCTGAGTATCTGCGTCAGTGCCGCCAAACCAAGCGCGTGAAGCTATCCATGCTCCAACCGGGGCGTTTTTTGATGCCCGGGGATCTGGCGGGATCACCTGCGCTGACCTTCGCGCCACTGCCTATCAAACCCGGCCAAGCCATAAAACACGGCAGCATCGCCGCAGGCATGGCAAAGCGTTTTGAAGACTACAAACACCTGATCGTCTGGCGATTCTTCAAAGAGCATTTTTCTCGAATAGACCGCCAGCTTGTTCTGGTTGATCTGCTTGGCGCGGCTGAGGGCGGGGCCGTTGCCATCAATGAGCTGCAAGATGCCATGGTTTCGGTGCTCAATGCCTTCAAACCCGGACAAAATACCTGGCTCAACCCCCTTGTGCATGGAAAGCGAGTGGAACGAATTCTGTTTGCAGCGACCAAAGCTGACCACTTGCCAACCTCTCAACACGATGAGCTTCAGCGGCTTCTGACAAGTTTGCTCAATCAGGCACAGAGCCGCGCTGCCTTTGCCGGCGCGAAGACGTCCGTTATGGCACTTGCAGGTTTGCGAGCCACGACACCTGCCACCGCGCAGCTCGATGGTCAACGCGTGGACTGCGTCAGTGGTATTCCAGTGGACAGCAACTCGGTTGAAGCCGTCTATCCGGGAAAGCTGCCACGGGACCTTATTGATTTGAAGAATCTGGCTCCGGGAGACGTGGAAATTCTCGCCTTCAGACCCCCTCTCACGCTCGAGGAAATGCGGCCATTTCCGCATATCAATCTGGACCGCGCGCTCGAAGAACTGCTCGGAGATTTACTGCAATGACCGACCAGAAGTCGCCTTCGACGCCCCCAAAACCAGCGCGGATCGCTATCGAGCCCCGCTCGAAGCCCTCACATCCGGAAAAAGAGCCTAAGCCGACCCGCTTGGACGCAAACGACACAAAGGTCGCCATGCATCACCTCGAAGACGCCTTTGGCGGCTCCGATCACGCACAGGCTGAAATCCGATCACCTCAGCAAAACGGATGGTCTTTCGCGGCTTGGGGTGGCTTCTTCCTGTTTCTGTTTTTTCTGGTGGCAATGGCTGCCGACGCCTTCTTCACCCTGCGTGCCCTTTCATCGGTCGCGCCCTGGCTGGGATGGGTGGGCCTGGGGCTACTCGGTTTGGGACTGACTTTCTTCACTCTGATGATTGGCCGAGAATGGATGCTGGCCGGGGCCTTGCGCCAGCATCGGCGTTCCCGGCTAGACCTTGATGCGGGGCTTGCGGCTGGTGACACCGCCGCAGCGACCACTGGTCTGCGGCGCATGGAGAAAAAGCTGCGCAGTCGCCCGGACCTGGCACAGGTGCATGAGCGTTTTGACCTGACGCAACAGAATGCCTACAGCCCCTCTGAGGCTTTGACCTTTTACGAACAGACGGTCATGAGCGAGCTTGACACTCGTGCACTTAAAGCCATTCGTCGGGCCAGCTTCTCCTCCGCCTGGCTAACGACTATTTCACCCTTTGCCATTTTGGACGTGTCCATTTCGCTGTGGCGGTCACTTAAACTGCTGCGCGAGATTTCCGCGCTCTATGGCGGGCCGCAATCTGCATTCTCAAGCTTGCGATTACTGCGACTCATTTTTCGGAATCTGTTTATTGCCGGTGGCCTTGAGGCTGGAGACAGCCTTCTTCAGAACATTCTGGGTGGCGGCATTGCTGGGAAAATCTCTGCTAAGCTGTCAGAAGGGGCCATCAATGGTCTCATGACAGCGAGGATCGGTCTGGCTGCTGTTAAAATTTTGCGCCCCATGCCCTTCACAGCCTTACCTGAACCAACTGTCGCCCAACTCGCAAGCGATCTTGCCAGCGACATCAAAACCAAAGTTTTGGGAGCATAACGATGGAAGCCTTTATTCAGTGGTGTATCGATTTCATGGTCGCAACTTCCAATAAAGTCAGTGACTTAGACGGTCGCTTGGCCTTTGTTATCGGTGCAGTAAGCTGGTTTTTGGTGGAACAAGCGATCCGAAAGTTTGCGGGCATTATCCGCATTGCCATCCTGCTGGGCTTCCTTGGCGCTTTGGGATACGGGCTTTGGCAAATCCTGCCCCTGATTCAGGGAACGGGCGCTGAATAAAATCCGAACAAAAAGTTTCTGTCATTATCCGTCCAAAAAGCGCATTGGCACCTTCGTTGCGAATACCGGAGTAACCATTACGGGGCGACGCCATACCTTCGCTGAACAGCTTGCCCGAACCTTTGCAGGACCATGCATCTGACATCGAGCAAATCGAGCAGATTGCAGAAAAAAAGAACCCCGCACGAAGGCGGGGTACTTGGTCCAGGTTCGGAATTGAGGAACGAGCTAATT
>JBMZBW010000069.1:0-14255 GCA_049612785.1 Alphaproteobacteria bacterium
AATGACTCCGGCAGGTCTGGTTTTAGCATCCAGTGCGTCCGCTCCTTCGGCTCCTTCAGCTCCTTCGGCACCGTCGGCGCCCTCCGCACCCTCCGCACCCTCCGCTCCATCTGCACCATCTGCCCCTTCATTGCCGTCTGCCCCGTCGAATGCATCCGCTGTTTCGTTTGCATCCATTCCTTCCTCTGCGTCATTGGCGTCAGCGCCTTCATCTGCGTCCCAGCCAAGCGGACCCGAAGCAAGCTTGGATGAAACTCTACCCGTCACAGAGGAAAACACCGTGAGCTTGGTTCAATCAATCGAGGGCGCGCTGGAGAGTGATGGTCTGGTTCGGGTGGATCCGACCAATCTGTCCTCCATCCTCGCCCAATTCAATTAGTCATTGGGAACCAAGAAATGAGAGTTTTTTTCGCCGTTTTGGGGCTCTTTACCTTCATCGGTTTGGCGTCAAAGAGTGCTGCTGAAACGAATATCGATGAGGTGTTTGCTGCCTGCAAAACAACTGTGAATGTCGAAGACCAGCAGCTGTGCAAGAGCGCTATTGGGGATTACATCGGCGAGAAACGATCAATGGGTCGTCGCGCTGAACAACTCATGCGCCAACTGGCCAGAGCAGCAAAATACAACCGCGTTGACCCTGGATCCGTTTTGATTGGTCTGGAAGTCGTGCAGAAATCAACATTATCCCGGGCGGCCAAAAGAAGGGCCATCGCCAATGCGGTCCAGTTTGTCGACCTTGAGTCTCAGTTAAGTCCTTCTTTCGACAGCATTCCGGATGCATTGAATCAGGCGCTGGGCAAAGAAATGGACGGTTTCGAATTGGTCACGTCAGAAGGCTCGACCTATTCGATTATTTCGACCTATGCCTCAACCCAAAAGCTGTGCCGGGTTGTTAGCCTGGAAACAAATTTGGCGTTCGCTATTGAAACTTTTTGCAAAGCGAAGGGCGGAGAGTGGCGATAGCAATCTGAGCTTGTGCCGCGTGCCTATTAGTTTCGCTGTCTGACGATCCTCTGGCCTCTGTCTTCGGAGGGCGAGGGCTGCAGTTTCATTGGCTTGTACCAACGTTCATCTAGTCGAGAAATAGCAATAAAATCAGAATGATAACAGCAAGCTGTGTCTTTAGGTTGTATGGCGTTTCCAAAAATGTGGGTACTAGAAGCAAATTGGACCTCGGGCTATGCCCCGACTGACGAAGAGCCTAATTGACCGCCTGGAGCTTGGCGATAAGGACCTCTTCCACTTCTGTTCTGAGCTTCGAGGGTTCGGGCTCAAGGTTACGCCGAAGGGCCGGAAAACCTTTATCGTCACTTATCGTGTTGGTCGCGGACGTAACGCTCAAAAGCCCAGAGAGACGATTGGACGATACGGCAGCCCGTGGACCGTCGATCAAGCCCGTGACGAGGCCAAGCGGATCCTTGCTTTAGCCGCCAGGGGTGAGGACCCACGAGAACAGAGACGAAAGTCTGCTCGAATGCCAACAATTGCGGAACTGTGCGATCTGTATCTCGATCAAGGTGTATCGACAAAAAAAACCAGTACGATCGCTACAGATGTTGGGCGCATTCAGAGACATATCAAACCGCTCCTAGGACACGTTCGCGTTGATCAGCTCACGTGTGGCACTGCGCAGCAATTCCTAAACGACGTCGCTTCAGGGAAGACGGCGAAAGTTGAAAAAACCGGCAAGTTTGGGGTCGCGCGGATTACGGGGGGCAAATGGACAGCAACTCGCACACTAGGTTTGCTTGGCGGGATCATGAGCTTTGCGGTTGATCAGGGGTACATCGAAACAAATCCGGTCACCGGCGTTAAGCGGTTCAAGGATAAAGCCAAAGAACGGTACCTCACGGAAAACGAAACAAGGCGCCTAGGAGAGGCCCTGGCAAATGCCGAAACTGACGGTACGAACCTCAAGGGCATACAGATCATTCGGCTACTAATGCTTACTGGCTGTCGCCGCGGAGAAATCGAAAAGTTAAAGTGGTCTGAAGTCGATCTCAACCGAGGGTGGCTGAGACTCAGTGACACGAAGGAAGGTGAGAGCCTTAGGCCCCCAAGTAACGCGGCTGCCGGCGTACTTGAACAAGTAGAGCGCGCGACTTCTGTGTCGCCACCCGACTGGGCCGGACCATGGTTCAGAAACTCATCAACGAAGGTCAGATCCGCTCCGTCAAAATCGGTAGCCGCAGGTTGATCGTGGACACACCGGCTGAGTTTCTGCAGCGCCAAATCCAAGACAACCGGGATGCGGACTACGAGGCGTGGCGGGACTACTGGGCCCGGCTGCATGCCGACAAAGGCCGGCCAGATAGTTCCGAGGCCGTGCGGCTGTTTCGTGGGCTTGTGGACTTCCTCTGCGATGGTCAGGACGAGATGATCGACACGCTGCTGCACTGGATCGGTTTCGAGGCTGACGCGTGACGGGCAGGGCTTGCGTCCTAACGATCCGACGCATCTGACGCGTTCATCGCGGCCACGAAACGCAAGCATTGGCCGTGACGCTGCCCGCGCTGTTACCCTTGGCTGAAATAGCTCCACCCCGGCGTTCTGGCGCGACGGGGGACTCAACCGTATCCAAGCCGTAAATTCGCGCGCTAGCTCCGCACCGCCGCATCACCGCACCGCCACAACGACCAACCCCGATCGGCATGACAGGCTGAGCGATGTGTCGAGGTGGGCGTAGCGGGGCGAACCTGCGGGGTGGATCTTTGAGCGGTGAAGATCGGTTTCGTTCAATCCGAGCGGTGTTATGTGCCCATTAGTCTGATTGGTTGGCAAAGAAGGCGTCACGGATATCCTGCGGTGCAATTGTCCTCCATATCGACTGGTACTGCTCCAGCACCGTTGCGCGATTGATCGGGACACCGGGGATCGCGATCCACTCTGGTATTTTGTGGCCAAGCAGTTGGCTGATGGTGGTTCGGGCTGCTGCGACACCCTGCTTAAACGGGTGCTGGCCCGCGATGCCGACGATCGATCCGCCGCTGGCCAGCGACTTTGCTGAGAACTTTCCCAGATCAACGGTTGTCATGGGGATCTTAAGCTCGGACAGCTCACTGAGCACGCTCTCTGCTGGCGTGTCCCATACGACAAACAGGCCGGCCATATCTGAGTGCTCCAGCAGCAGTTGGCGTCCGACAGCCCCGGCATCTTCAACCGTTTCAAAACGCGTTGAGACCAGTTCGATATCCGGTCGGTTGCGCTCCATCCAGCGCGAAAATGCCAGTTCCCGCTGGTTGGTGGCGAAAAAGTCGGCCTGAAAGCCCAAGAGGCCGACCTTGGTACCTGGCGCGACGAATTCGCTTAAGGACTTGGCCGCCATGAGGCCGAGGCCAAAGTTATCAGCAGAGATCAAGCCGCCATAGTCTTTGCCCGGAATCAAAGCCGCTGGTGCGTTTTCTAGCAACATCAGCTCGATCCCATTGGCACTTAAGTCCTTGTGCGCCTGTGCCACCGGCGCGTTAGCCACGGGAAGTGAAATCAACACCGAGAGTTCTTGCTTGCTCAGGCGCTCAAGCGCCTCGATCTGGCGGTCAGGCGAGAACTTGCAATCGATGATTTCGGTAACAACGACACCGCTTTCACCAAAGGTGCCAATCATTCCGTTGAGCAGTAGCCGTGACCAGTCGCCTTCAAGCGTGTGCATGGCGATGCCGACCCGGAAGTCGCGTTCCTTGGCTCGGCGAATGTCTTCGGGGAGTAGGACCACGCGTTCTGGCGGTGACGGAGATTCGCCATGAGGCCCAAGACCTGAAATAGACATTTTCATCGCTCCTCTTCGTCTCGGCCTGCGAGTCTGACTGCAGGGGTGCTGTCAGAGTTATCGGCAAAAATCGGGTGGAGTACCGGCGAACCAAGATCGACCCACTGCCTCAGCGTTTGCAGTTCAAACAGCGTCTCAACCGCAATTTGTCCTGCACCGATCAATGATGCTGAGCCCCCCATTTGAGAGCGGGTTATATGCAGGTCTCTGGTCGCTAACGGGTGCGCAGCCCGGTACAGTCTCTCGCGCACTGCTGCCAGCAGAATGTCGTTAGATTGCGCTAGATCGCCAGAAAGGACCACCAGCTCTGGGTTTAGCATATTGGCAAGCGTGGCGATGGTCTCGCCGATCCGATGGCCACTCTTGCTGATGATGTCGATGCTGGGGATATCACCCATCTGAGCTGATTGGCAGACGTCGTTAACGGTAATGGCGCCCGTGCGGTCGAATATCTCCCTCAATCTGGGACTAGAGCCAGCCTCCGCCGCCTTTTGACCTTCGCGAAGCACCATTTCGGTTCCAGCCAATCCATCAAGCGTCCCTACTGGTTCGCCGGCGACGGGCAAATGACCAATCAAACCCACGGCACCAATGGCACCACGATACAATTGCCCGTTGGAAACCAGTCCTGCTCCGATCTGTCGGCCAAGTTTGACAAACAGCATGTTTTTCACGTCGCCTTCGACCCCACGCGTGTATTCACCCATGGTCATCGTTTCGACGCTTGAGCGCAGCCAGATGGGTACGCGGTGCGCTTGGAAAAGTGTTTTTAATACGTCCGCATTCACCAGCGTGGGCTCGACAATCTGGTTCTGACCTTCAAACGGAGACGATGACAGGCCGATTACTGGCCCTGGCAGAGCGATTGATATGCCCCATATTTCCTGTCCTTCAGGCTGTCGACTCATGGTCCAGTCAATCAGGCGCAGGATGCGATCCACAATATCGTCTGGTCGCTCCGACAAATCCGCCGTTTCATGGTGCTCGGTCACTAGGTTTCCGTCGAGATCTACCAACCCCGCGCCGATGGAGTTCGAACCAAGCGTTGCAACGAAGATCAGCGCTCGGTCAGCACAGAACTGAACCAGTCGCGGCGCACGTCCGCGTGTGGATTCTCCTGCATCGTTTTCGTGCACAAGGCCCAGTTCGGTCAGGGTCGCCAGCCGGTCGGCAACGATAGCTCTGCCGTATTCGCTGGACTCTTCAATGGCGAGGCGCGTGTTTGCGCGACCGAGCCGAATCAACGTCAGAATTTCGGCCAGACTGGCTACGACCGACTCCTTGGACCGCACTCTTTGGCGTTTGTTTTTTTGCACCGACTCTCTCGCGTTATTCGCCGAATCCCGCCCGGCAAGCTCCAGTTGGAATGATCTATCGCGACAATTTCAGCATTTCAAGCTCCTTATTTTGCAGAAAAAATGCAGAAATATTGTAATTCTGCACAAAATAGGCTTGCTTTTGCACAAAACGACGTTCTATACGCTCCAAAACTGCGAAATGGAGATCTGTCCGAGCTGATGAGAGGAACCAGTTCAGGCAGCGCTTACGGCAAATTGAGGAGGATGAAGATGAACTGGAAGTTTGCGTATCAAGCTAATTGCTGGGGCGACCTGGGCGGTAACGCAGAGGGTGTGACGTCGATCACAAAGCTCCACTACCGCACTTTCGGAGACATGGATCGCGCTTTCGCTGAGATCGCTGCGGCTGGCTACGAAGGGGTCGAACTCTTCGATGGCAACTTTCTCGACTACTCTGCCTCTGAGATGCGGAAACTGCTGGCCGACAACGGTTTGAGCCTAGTTGCAGCTTATGCTGGTGCCAACTTCATCTTTGACGACGTATTGCCCGAAGAGCTGCAGCGCATCGTGCAGTCCGCCGACCGACTTGCGGAATTAGGCGGGGAGCACCTGGTCGTTGGCGGTGGTGCCAAGCGCTACAACGGCACGGTTGATACCGACTACTACCGCCTCGGCGCAGCGCTCGACCGGGTTAACGACATCGGCAATAGCCGAGGTCTCGAAGCCCACTATCACCCGCACTTGTCGACCATTGTCGAAGGGCCGGACGATGTCAGCCGGATCTTCAAGCTGACATCGATCAATTTCTGTCCTGACACAGCACACCTGGCGGCAGCAGGCGGTTCTCCCAGCGATCTGATCCGGGAGCACGCCAGCAGAATCACCTACGTCCACCTCAAAGGGCTACAGCGCGACCCCTTTGCCTTTACGCCGCTGGATCGGGGTGACGTTCCAACTGACGAAATTCTCACAGCAATGCGTGAGGTCCAATTCTCAGGCTGGGTCTGCACCGAGCTGGATGCCTGGGATGACCCGGCAGAAGGCGCTCGGCTCAGCATGAGTTATTTGCGGAACCATTGAGTTCCGACCAACGGGCGCTTGAGCCCAAAACATTCCTCGGGAGGAAAACATGAAAACGAAGTCTACAATGGCACTCTTTGGTGCTCTCATTACCACGCTGGCCATGAGCGGGACGCTATACGCTGATCCCGCAGAAAAGCTGAGCAGCCTGCAATCCTCGGTCCTGTCCAAAGGACCAAACGGCGAAGACCCTGCTTCAGCTGCCGATATCACCCTGACGGATGATGAACTGGCCAAGATTAAGGGCATGAACGCCACCGCAGCAATTGTGATGCACTACGGCGGCAATGACTGGAGCCAGGCGCAGATCAACGGACTGGAGACCCAGTTTGCTGCCATGGGTATCGACGTTATTGCGGTAACCGATGCTGGCTTTAAGCCAGAAAAGCAGGTGGCAGATATTGAAACCGTGCTGGCGCAAAAGCCAGATATCATTGTCTCCATTCCAACCGATCCGGTCGCGACAGCAGGTGCATTCCGCGCAGCGTCTGAGGCCGGGGTACAGCTGGTGTTCATGGACAATGTTCCCGCAAACTTTGTCGCGGGTCAGGACTATGTTGCATCTGTCTCTGCGGACAACTACGGCAATGGTGTAGCGGCAGCGCACCTGATGGCTCAGGCCCTCGACGGTGAAGGCGAAATCGGCATCGTGTTCCACGCGGCAGACTTCTTCGTCACGCGTCAGCGCTATGACGCCTTCAAATCTACGATCGAAAGCGACTACCCGGGCATCACCATTGTTGCTGAGCAAGGTATCGGTGGCCCGGACTTCTCGGGCGATGCTGACAAGGCTGCTTCGGCCATGATCGTATCCAACCGCAACATCGATGGCATCTGGGCAGTCTGGGACGTTCCGGCAGAGGGTGTGATCGCTGCCGCGCGCTCTGCGGGCAAGGACGATCTGGTCATCACAACGATCGACCTTGGTGAAAACGTTGCAATCTCTATGGCGCGTGGTGGCTACGTCTACGGCCTGGGGGCACAGCGCCCCTTTAACCAAGGTGTAACCGAAGCCATGCTCGCCGGTTACGGATTGCTGGGCAAGGAAGCGCCGGCCTTTGTGGCCCTGCCAGCCCTGCCTGTAACCAAGGAGAACCTGCTGGATGCTTGGGAGACGGTCTACAGCGTTGAGGCCACCAAGAACATCAAGAACAGCATGAACTAATCCAAGTCTCCCTCCGTAGTTAACCCGCTCTATGCGGCGGGTGACTCACCTGAGAAACGGGGATCGCGGGCTACAGTCGCATCCCCGTTTTTTGGAAACTCATGAGTTAAGAACAATGACCAAAAAACTAAACATCGCCATGATTGGTGGCGGATTCATGGGGAAAGCTCACGCTATGGCCTATGCTGCCATGCCCATGTTTTTCTGGCCTGCACCTGCGCTTCCGGTGCGCAAAGTCGTCGTGGATGTCTCACAGGAACTGGCCGACGACGCACGTGACCGCTTTGGCTTTGACGAAGCTTCAACCGACTGGCTGAGCGTTGTTCAACGAGATGATATCGACGTCGTGGATATCTGCACGCCGAACAACATGCACGCCGAAATGGCGATTGCTGCTGCCAAGGCAGGCAAACACATCCTATGCGAAAAGCCTTTGTCCAACACTCTGGAAGACGCCGAGCGCATGGCCACTGCGGTCCGTGAGTCTGGGGTCATTTCCATGGCGGCGTTCAACTATCGCCGAACGCCCGCTATTGCGCTTGCCAAGAAGCTAATCTCCGAAGGCAAGATCGGTGAAATTCGCAATTTCCGAGGCACCTATCTGCAGGACTGGTCCGCTGACCCTGACGGCCCGCTGTCTTGGCGCTTCCAGAAGTCGGTTGCAGGTTCGGGGGCTCTGGGGGATATCGGTACCCACGTTATTGACCTTGCCCACCATCTGGTCGGCCCAATATCGTCCACACTGGCAATGACAAAGACTTACATTGCGGATCGTCCGATCCAGGACAGTGGCTTCGATGCTCTTGGGGCCTCGGAAAAGAAATCAGACGCACCGCGGGCACCTGTGGACGTGGACGATGAGGTTTCTGCGCTGCTCAGGTTCGAAAACGGGGCGATTGGTAGTCTTGAAGCTTCGCGCAACGCCTTTGGTCGCAACAACTTCATCACGCTTGAAATTCACGGCAGTCAGGGCTCGATCCACTTCAACTATGAACGCCGTGACGAACTGCAGGTGATGTTCGCCGATGATCCGGCGGACACGCGAGGTTTCAGGACCATCTACACCGGTCCCGCGCATCCTTATGGTGAGGGGCTCTGGCCCATCCCGGCGCTGGGCATCGGGTACTCTGAAACCAAGATTGTGGAATGCTTCGATCTGATTTCAGCAATTGCCGACAACGAGCAGCCAAGTCCAAACTTTGACGAGGCACTGCGAGTTGAGCGGGTCGCTCACGCCATAGCCAGGTCAGCTGAGACTGACCGGTGGGAGAGCCTTTAGTGCGTGTCGCGCCTGACCAGAGCCAAGCTGTCGAGATGCAGGGAATTTCCATGCACTTCGGCAGTCTCGTTGCCCTCGACAATGTCGATCTATCGGTGCGAGCCGGAGAGGTCCATGCATTGTTGGGCGGTAACGGCGCGGGAAAATCAACCCTGCTGAAGATCCTGAACGGGGTGCACCGACAGACTGCCGGTGAGGTGGCGGTCTTCGGCACGCCGTTTCAGGGCAACAGTCCGGAATTGGCGCGTGCGGCCGGCGTAGCCATGAATTTTCAGGAGATGAGCCTGATACCATCGCTAACGGTGGCGCAGAACATCTTTCTCAACCACGAATTCATCCGCAACGGCTTGATTAATGAAGCCGTGGCGGTCGAGCGGTCGAGTGATCTATTCGAGCAGCTCAACGTCGAAGTCGACCCAAGGATGCTGGTGTCTGACCTCAGTCCGGGGCAGCGGCAGCTGACTGAAATTGCGAAATCGATCAGCCACGATGCTCGTGTCTGGATACTGGACGAACCGTCGACCGCTCTGTCCGTGACTGATGTCGAGCGCTTGTTCGAGAGTATTCGGGCGCACACAGCGCAGGGTAACGCTGTGATCTATGTCAGCCACCGAATGGATGAAATCGCTGAGATTTCCGACCGTTTGACCATCCTGCGCGATGGCAGAAAGGTGACCACAGCAGAGACCCGGTCCACTTCGGTCAGTCAGATGATCGAACATATTGTGGGCAAGAAAGCGCGGGACTTCAGTAATCTTTCCCTCGAGCGCAAAACGCTCGGCGCGCCAGTGCTGGAGTTGGATGCACTGCAGGATACACACAAGCTGCGCCCTGTTTCCCTGAGCATTCGCGAGGGCGAGGTCGTAGGGCTGGCAGGGCTGCTCGGGTCCGGTCGTTCGTCACTGATCAAGCTAATCGCCGGGGTTGATGCGAAAGCCAGCGGGTCGATCAGAGTCGCGGGCAAGCCGGTTGAGTTTCGCGGGCCTGCTGATGCCATGGCGGTGGGGATAGCGCATGTGCCTGAGTCCCGCGCCACTCAGGGGATCATCGGGTCACACGCAACCAGCGATAACCTCACCCTCAGCATCCTTGACCGGATCTCGGTGAGAGGACTGATCCGTCAACAGCGGGTCAGGGCGTTGTCGCAGAAGCAGATCGACGACTTCAACATCAAGGTTGAGAGCCAGAGTACACCGGTGCTGAATCTCTCGGGGGGTAACCAGCAAAAGGTGGTGCTGGGTAAGAATTTTGGCATTGAGCCAAAGATCCTGCTGCTCGACGAGCCCACCGCAGGGATCGATATCGGCGCAAAGACAGAAATCATTGATGCCATTCACAGCAAGGCGGGCGAGGGCATGGCAGTGCTCGTTGCTTCATCGGAACTCTCGGAGCTGGCGGTGGCCTGCGACCGCTTCCTGATCCTCGCGGACGGTGTGATCTGTGAAGACGTGAGCCGCGACGATATCGCCGCCGAAAATCCGTCGGGCGTCAACCTGGTGCCCTTCATTCAACGCGTTCTTGAAGAGAAAATTCAAGATGCGAACAGAACCCTGAAAACCGAAAGTTTTGGTGAGAAGCAATGATCGATTTTGCACTCAAAAACTGGCGTCAGAACATCATCTACATCGGCTTTGTACTGATCTTCTTGCTGTTTGCGCTGACCCTGAATGATCGGGGCTTCCTAAACCCCAATAACCTGCTGAACATCTTTCGCCAGACGGCAATGATCGCGATCATGGCCATTGCCATGACTTACGTTCTGTCAGCGGGCGAAATAGATCTTTCCGTGGGTGCCGTGGCCGGACTTACGACGGTTACTGTGGCTCTGACAATATCGGTCGCCGGACCTCTGGCTGGGGTCGCGGTCGGACTGCTAACGGGTATTGCGGTCGGCGTCTGCAATGGCTGGCTTACAACTCGGATCGGGATTCCGTCCTTCCTGACGACGCTCGCCATGATGGGCATCGCCAAAGGTGTTGCCATGTGGATTTCTGATACCTCGGCCGTGCCGATCCTCTCACGCTCCTTTGCCTGGTTCTTTGGTGGCGGTTCCTTGGGCATCGTGCCGATCCTGTTTTTCTGGATCCTCATCTTTGGCGTATGGGGCCACATTCAGCTCAAGCACACGGGCTTCGGTCGGCGGGTGCTTGCCACGGGTGGGGGTGAGACAGCCGCACGCTACACCGGGATCAACGTCAAGAACGTCAAGTTCCAGGTTTTGGTCGTCTCTGGTACCGCTGCTGCAATCGCAGGCATGCTCTATGCTGGTCGGCTGCAATCGGGACGGTTCCAGCTGGGCGAGGGTGACGAGTTGTCCGTGATTGCCGCGGCCGTACTTGGCGGAACCAGCCTGTTCGGTGGCAAGGGGACCGTGATCGGTACCATCGTGGGCGCTCTTATGATCGGCATGATTAACAACGGTCTGATCCTGATGGGGTTGGAGTACAGCCAGCAACTCATTGCACGTGGGGGGATTATCATCCTCGCGGTAGCCCTTTCCCAAAGGCAATAAATGAGTTCCGATCTGCCAACCATCACTGACGTTGCACGTCGCGCCGGCGTGTCGACGGCATCGGTCAGCCGCGTGCTCAACTCTTCGGATCGGGTCAGCGAGAGGCTTCGAGCGGCGGTGCAGAACGCCATTTTCGACGTTGGTTACGTTCCGAATGCAGCAGCGCGCAGTCTCCGGATCGCGAGCACAACCAGCCCTTTGTCATGCTCTAAAGGAGCGGGGTCCCTGAGCCGCATTTGTGATGGCACCAAAGGCTGGAGCGGCAAGTTTGGCAGAACAAAGAAAGAAGAGGGAACCATGAAAGGACCAGCAATTTTTCTGGCGCAGTTCATGTCTGACAAAGCGCCCTTTAACACCCTGCCACACATCGCTGGATGGGCGGCTGGGCACGGCTATAAGGGGGTGCAGCTGCCCACGGTAGATGCCGCCTACATGGACCTGAAATTGGCGGCGGAGAGCAAAGACTACTGTCAGGAGTTGCAGGGTATTTGCGCCGAGCAAGGAGTTGAAATAACTGAGCTTTCGACGCACCTTCAGGGTCAACTGGTCGCTGTACACCCAGCCTATGATATGCAGTTCGACGCCTTTGCCCCTTCAGAAGTCCACGGCAATCCAAGGGCGCGTACGGAATGGGCGATTGATCAGATGAAGCTGGCGGCTAAAGCGTCGGCCAATATGGGTTTTGGGGCCTGTGTTTCCTTCTCCGGCTCTTTGGCTTTCCCTTACCTCTACCCCTGGCCGCAGCGTCCTGATGGTTTGATGGACGAAGCCTTTGGTGAATTGGCCAAGCGCTGGGGACCAATCTTTGACGCATACGAAGACGCTGGTGTCGATGTCGCCTTCGAGCTGCATCCGGGCGAAGATCTCTTTGACGGGGCGACCTTTGAAATGCTGCTGGACCGCGTGGGCGGACATAGGCGGTGTTGCATTAACTACGACCCAAGCCATTTCCTGCTGCAGCAGATGGATTACCTCGCGTTCATTGACATCTACCACGAGCGCATCAAGGCGTTTCACGTCAAGGACGCCGAATTCAATCCAACGGGTAAACAGGGCGTATACAGCGGCTATCAAGGCTGGACAGACCGTGCCGGACGGTTCCGCTCGCTGGGCGATGGACAGGTGGATTTCATCGGCATTTTCTCCAAACTGGCCCAATACGGCTACGACAGCTGGGCGGTGCTGGAGTGGGAATGCTGCCTCAAGCATCCGGAGCAGGGTGCGGCTGAAGGCGCGCCGTTCATTGCCGACCACATCATCCAGGTAACGGACGTGGCTTTCGACGACTTCGCAGCCAGCAGCACCGACCGGTCTGCGATCCGATCCATGATGAGGCTCGACTGATCCATGTCGGGGGCGTTGAAACTGGGCATGGTCGGGGGCGGACAGGGTGCGTTCATCGGCGCGGTTCACCGGATGGCAGCGCGGCTGGATGGTCACTGGGATATCGTCGCCGGCGCTCTGGCCTCAACCCCGGAAAAGGCGCTGGTCTCGGGCAAAGACCTGGGCCTCGCCAGCGACCGGATTTACCCCGATTTCGCGACCATGGCAGCGGCTGAAGCGGCCCGCGAAGACGGTATAGACGCGGTTTCCATCGTGACGCCAAACCACGTTCACTACCCGGCTGCAAAAGCCTTTCTTGAGGCTGGCATTCCGGTCATCTGCGACAAGCCGCTTACCTCGAACGGCGAAGACGCACGGGCGCTGGCTAAGGTTGCCAAGCGCACGGGAACGCCATTTGTTCTAACCCACAACTACACCGGCTATCCCATGATCCGGCAGGCGCGTGAGATGATCGAGCGGGGTGATCTGGGTGATCTGCGACTGATCCACGTGGAATACATTCAGGAGTGGCTGAGCCAAGATCTCGAAAGCGAAGGTGTGAAGCAGGCCAAATGGCGCACGGACCCCAAGCAGTCCGGCGCGGGCGGTGCCATCGGTGACATCGGCACCCACGCTTTCAATCTGGTCAGCTTCACCACGCAAAAGCAGGTTGCGCGGCTGTCGGCGCAACTGCACAGCTTCGTCAAAGGTCGTCGGTTGGACGACAATGCGCACGTCATTCTCGATTATGCAGGCGGGACAAAAGGCGTGTTGCTCGCAACACAGGTCGCGCCGGGCTATGAGAACGAAATTAGGTTGCGGGTTTCCGGGACCAAAGGTTCGATTGAGTGGAATCAATCCACGGCCAACTCCCTGCGTTATTCGCCCCTAAGTGCCGCCCCGCAGACCATGACCCGAGGTGGTTCGGCAGCGGGTGAGGCTGCAACAGCAGCATCGAGAATCCCGGGCGGGCATCCAGAAGGCTATCTGGAGGCTTTTGCCACGCTCTATAGTGAAGCCGCGACACTGATCCGCGGCGGTGCAGCCCCGCTGCTCCCGACCGTGCAGGATGGCGTGGACGGGGTGAATTTTGTCGAGGCCTGCGTCGCTTCTTCGGCCAGAAACAGCGAGTGGGTCAGCTGGGGCTGAGTGAGACAGGATTGGGCCAGAGGGGTAGTTCTCTTGCCGTTTGGTCAGGTATTGACCGCCTGTAAACTCAATCTCAAAAAATCTGCGCACGTACCCACGCACGACGATCGACTTAGCCGCCTTGCCAACGCTATCGCCTCGGCTCAGTTGCACCTCGATTTCTTTAAGCTTTGCATTGATCTCTTATGGCTTGGATTCTTTAGCGATCATCCTGCTCCTTCTCTTAGCAGCCAATCCTCACTCACAACATAGTCCACGTTTCCCGGGGCGGCCCAAAATGGACGGCGTCACCTCTGTTGAGTCCAGTAAAAATGCTATCTGTTTTATGCGTTTAATGTATTTGGAACAGCCCGTTGCCTGATAGCAGTTATTTTATTTTAATAAAAAAGTCTGATTTTGAAGATGTACATGTTGCGTGAATATCGCAGTAGGCAGGGAGCAAAAGTTTCACTTTGAATGGCCCGCCCTTTTGCTCCTAAAAACTTTAATTCTTCTCCCTAATCAAACCAGAAGGCCTACGACGTACTTGCACTGACGAGGCGTCATCAAAAACGGGTCCCAGTCTGATCGACATTCTTTTTTGGAGAAGAGAAAAATGAAAAAGTTCTTGATTGCGGGCTCTAGCCTCGCAGCAGTAGCGGCAGCTGGTTCTGCTGGTGCTGTAGACGTCACTCTCGGCGGCT
>JBMZBW010000070.1:0-13962 GCA_049612785.1 Alphaproteobacteria bacterium
GCGCTCAAAACAACGGCCAAGCGGGACCTGCATCTTCCCACGCGCAGCATGGCTCAGGCTGTTGCCTACGAGTGGAATGCACAAGAAACCGACGTCATCCCAACCACGATGCCGGTAACTCAACTGGTCTTTACCGGAATCGACAATTTCGGTGATGAGATCGACCTGATCCGAGATGAAACGGCCAAATACGGCGAGACTGATCTGCTTTGCTACCGCGTGACTGAGCCGAAAGCGCTGGGCGCGCAGCAGGATGAGAACTGGCAACCGCTGCTGGACTGGGCGGCAAAGCAGTTGGATGCGCCCTTGACGGTGACCCGGGGGATCATGGCCGTCGATCAGCCTGCACAGTCGTTGTTTGCTTTGCGCAGACCGCTGGAGCGGCTAGATATTCTACATATCACGGCGTTGCGGACACTGGTGGGGGCCACTGGGAGTCTGGTTTTGGCGCTTGCGGTCTATTTCGGGCGTGTGTCGCCGGATGAGGCCGTGGAACTGGCGACCCTCGAAGAACGGTTTCAGATTGAAACCTGGGGACCAGATGAAGATCTTGAAAGCTCGCTGGAAGGCAAGCGCGAAGACGCGCGGGCCGCGGGCACAATTCTCGCCGCACTCAGTCGGCAGGATTGAGTAACAGAGACAAGAGGGAGAAAGGCGTTGGCTAACCACGTCGCTGAACTCGCACGTCGCCGCGAACGCGCCCGTCTGGGCGGCGGTCAACAGCGGATCGACAACCAGCATAACCGCGGAAAACTCACCGCACGGGAGCGCCTTGAAGTGCTGCTCGACCCTGGTTCATTCGAAGAACTGGACATGTTTGTCGAGCACCGTGCGACTGATTTCGGAATGGAAAATAACCGGATCCCCGGTGATGGTGTGGTCACAGGGCACGGCACCATCGATGGCCGTCGAACCTTTGTCTACAGCCAGGATTTCACGGTTTTTGGCGGATCGCTGTCTGAAGCGCATGCAGAGAAAATCTGCAAAGTCATGCAGCAGGCCATGAAAGTTGGCGCGCCGGTCATCGGTCTTGCCGATAGTGGTGGCGCGCGCATTCAGGAAGGCGTCGCCAGCCTTGGGGGTTATGCCGACGTGTTTCAGCAGAATGTGCTGGCCAGTGGTGTCATTCCCCAGATTTCGATGATCATGGGCCCTTGTGCCGGCGGTGCAGTATATTCCCCTGCGATTACGGATTTCATCTTCATGGTCCGCGATACCTCCTACATGTTCGTGACTGGTCCTGACGTGGTGAAAACCGTGACCCATGAGGATATCACGCAAGAGGAGCTGGGGGGTGCGTCCACGCATACGGCTGTCAGTGGCGTCGCAGATGCGGCCTTCGACAACGATATCGATGCCCTGCTGAATCTGCGCCGGTTCTTTGGATTCTTGCCGCTGAGCAATCGCGAGAAAGCGCCGGTGAAGCCAACGCTGGATGATCCACGCCGTGACATCCATGCGCTTGATCGTTTGGTGCCAGAGGACCCGAGCAAGCCCTATGACATGAAGGAAGTGATCGACCGCATCGTAGACGACCGCGAGTTCTTTGAAATCCAACCCGAGTTTGCCCCCAACATCATCGTGGGCATGGCGCGGATGGATGGATCTACCGTCGGCATCGTGGCCAATCAGCCGATGGAGCAGGCCGGTTGTCTCGACATCGAAGCCAGCCGCAAGGCAGCGCGGTTCATTCGGTTCTGTGACGCTTTCAACATTCCGGTGGTGACGCTGGTCGATGTTCCCGGCTTCCTCCCGGGAAAAGATCAGGAGCATGGCGGCATCATCAAGCACGGTGCCAAGCTGCTCTACGCCTATGCCGAGTGCACGGTTCCAAAGGTCACAGTCATCACGCGAAAAGCCTATGGCGGCGCTTATGACGTGATGGCGTCAAAGCATCTGCGCGGCGACGCAAACTATGCCTGGCCTACATCTGAAATCGCCGTGATGGGAGCTAAGGGCGCTGTTGAGATTATCTTCCGCAAGGAAGCAGGTGATCCGGAGCAACTGCAGAAGCGAACGGATGAGTATCAGGAGGCCTTCGCCAATCCGTTTGTTGCCGCAAAGCGCGGGTACATTGACGATGTCATCATGCCCCACGGTACGCGCCGCCGTATCATTCAATCACTCGAAATGCTGAAGTCGAAACAGCTGGAAAACCCATGGCGCAAGCACGGTAATATTCCACTGTAATTGTCTGAGGACACTTTGCTTTTCGGATTTGATCGATCTCGCTATAAGGGCAGCAAACCGGATTCGGCCAAAGGGTAGCCAATGCTTCGACTAGGGATTTTCATCTCGGCTCTTATCGCTGTGTTTCTCACGGCGTTAAGCCTGATGCCGCGTTTTCTTAGTCCCAGCGTTTATCGCACGCAGGCACTGATCGGATTGACCCGGGCGCTGGGGCAGCCGGTCGAGGCCGGGGAGGGCGCTGCGCTGACCTTTTTACCGCGCCCTAAACTGCAGCTCATCGATGTTCGCGTGCGCGGTGACGGTGTGGCGACGGATGAAATCTTGCTTTCCGCCGATGCCGCGACTTTCGACCTTTCCGGAACCGCTCTGGCCCGTGGCAAGTTTGAGGTGGAAGCGGTTGAGCTTGATCGTCCTGTGATGAGCCTATCCCGTGCCGCTGACCATTCGGTTACTTTTGGTGGCTCACCTCTCTTCACAGGTCTGACCGGAGCAACCAGTGAAACCTCTTCTCTTGATCGACTGACGCTCAAGGGTGGGGAGCTCTATTACTATGATGAACCCTTCGCCCAGAGTTTTCGCTTTGATATCGATGAACTCGAAGTGCAGCGCATCAGCGGCTATGCGTTTGAGGCCACAGGCTCTCTTCTGGCGGATCAGGAGCCCTTGGGCGTGGCGGTTTCCTTTGTGCCGAACTCGAACCCCGGCGGTGAAAGAGGCTTCAATATCGATGTGACGCGCGCTGACCAGTCCGTCATCAACCTGCGCGGGGCAATCGATGAGAAATTTGGTGAAACGCTGGTCATTCGAGAAGACCTCGATTGGAAGCTGACGGCTGAAAACTTCCAGCATCCTCTGTTTGACCGACTGGCTGTCGCGGACGGTAAAGGCGTGGATATCGAAGCGAGAGTCCTCAGTGACCGCGAAGGTTACGACTTTCGCGGGCTGACGCTGACCCGGAGCAATGGTGAGCAGATGCGGGGGAACGCCCGTTTTACGCCCGATGCGGACGCGCCAAAGTTGAACCTGAACCTGACGGGCCGCGGGTTCGCGCTGAGTGAATCCGCTGCTGGGCTTCCTCTCCGCGATTGGACGGCGTTGCTGCCCGGCGCGGTCGCTGATTTGGCCGGACTTACCGTGGACTTTGAGGTCAAGGCGCAGGATTTCCGCCTGCCTAATGGCGAGACGGTAGACCGACTCAATACCACCGGAACACTCAGCGAGAGTGAAGGGCTGACCTTGCGGGGGTTAAAAGGAAATACGTCAAGCGGCCTAGCGCTGGACCTGTCAAACCTGACCGTCAGTGGTCCGGATCAGCTGGCGTTTGAGGGGTATTTGGTGGCGGCTGATGCTGCAAAATTTGCTGAAGACGGCAGTCTGGCGCAGTTGATCGGCTCGCTGGGGCGCTTGCAGTTTGACGGTGCGGTTGAGATGCAGGATGGCGTGCTGGTTATCTCTGAGGGGCAGGTGAAAACCGCGCAGGGTGAATTCAACGTCAGCGGCATGCCCTTCGCCCTCGATTCCGCTCAGGGCTTTGGTGCCGGTGGGATCGAGCTGGTGACCGATCAGTTGGATCTGAACGCGTGGACACAGTCGGCGGATGCAGTCGATACCCCGTTGGATCTGGCGGATCAGGGTCGGGCCATTGTGAATCGGATGAACGTGCTGCGGACCGAAACCCTGACGCTCATCGCAAAACAAGCTAATTTCGGTGGTCGCATTCTGCGCGAGGTAGAGGCCCGCTTTTCCCGAAATACCGACGGCGAAACCGACATCACAGCTTCATTCATTGAAGATGATGGCACTCAGTTTGATGCCATAGGCAAGTTGGCTGAAGACGGGGAAACCCTAGCCTACGGTCAGGTCATGGTGACCTTGAATGACGAACCACGCGCCGTTGAAAAAGCCATAGCACGCTTTGCGCCTGAGGCTGGTGAAATCCCCTTTGTGAACGACATTGTGGACCGGCTGCCCATCGACGCTCTCAGCATTCTGCGGACCGATCCTTCGCGGCCCTGGGAACTGGTTCTGCGCAGTGGGGATACAGAACTGGGCAGCAGTGACGTTGACCAGAGCGGCAACCGTTTCTGGACGTTCCGCTCCAGCAGCGCCAGTGATCTCTTTCAGGCCCTGAACATCCCGTTCTCGCCATTGGAAAGCGCTGGCGATGTCGTTTTGACAGGCCGGCAATCTGACAGCGAGCTGGTTGGGGTTGGTCGTCTGCTGGGTGCAGAAATTACCCTCAAGGAACTGGACGATGCACAGGATGGTGAGGCTGCGTCCAGCCGGGCCTTTCAGCTGCATATCAAGCACGACGACGCACAGAGCTTTCTCGATAACCTTGGCTTCAACCTCCGTCTGCCATCCGATGGGCCGATTGACATCATGCTGAGTGTTTCGCGGGTGGACCAGAACTTCGGCTATCGCGTCGAGGCCGTTTTGGGCGATGAAGTTGCGATAAAAGGCAATGGTTTCTACGGCTTCGAAACGCAATCACTGGCCTTCGACGGAACGGTCAACAAGATCGAGGCGCTGCCCTTGCTGGATGCCTTGTTTGATCCAGAAGCGGAGGACAGCGTGCTTTCCCCGGCTTTGGCGTCGTTGTCGGGTCAAATCACACTGGAAGTCGACCACCTTGGCCCGCTGCGGGACGCGGCGATTGACGTGGCCTTCACGCCGGGGCGGTACACGGTAAACGCACTGTCAGGCACTTTTGCCGATGGGCTGTTAGCCGGAGGTCAGCTTTCCGTCGCTGGCGACGTACTGGCCAGCGACGATATCTTCGCCACCTTGTCTGTTTCGGTTCAAGGTGCCACACCCCGCTTCGATCTCGCTTCTGACACGGCACTGACCTTCGAAGCGCTATCCTTCCGCTCAGACAGTTTTCAGGCCCGCGCCGGGTCAATGGCCGACTTGTTGCAGAACGTGAATGCCGCCTTCGATGTCGAGGGGGTCGCCAAAATGGACTTGGCCCTGACTGCAATCAACGCAGCAGCTGACTTGGAAGCCGGACTATGGAAGGATTTCCTCAGCCAGGGCGAAGGGATCAACGCCTACGAAGACCTGCGCTCGCTCTTCTTCGATGGCGAAGCGTCGCTGAGCGGTGTCGTGCAGGTGCGTCAGGGTGACTTTCAGACCAACACTCTCGCGCTCAAGGGGCGTCGGGGAACTCTTTTGGCCAAAGGCGTGACCGAATTCGATGGCCTGACCGCGCGCGGCTTCACAGCGGACGCACCGTTCCGCGTCGAACTCTACCGCGCTGAGGACAGTGAATTGGTGGAGCAGGTGCTGCAGATCAGCGGTCCGCTGTCATCCCCTGACACCATCAGGATTGGTCAGTAACGCCCCTCGCAAACAGCACTTGTCGAATGGCGCTGGGTAATCCGTTGTTGCCTCGCACCCGGTCGATGGCGGAAACAACGCTGGCGAGCGAGGCATTTTGCTCCCTTGCCAAGGCTTGCAACCCGTCCCAGAAGACGGGCTCAAGAGAAATCGACGTTGCGTGGCCGGAGATGGTCACCGACCGCTTGATGGGCCGCTGGCTCAAATGTAACGAAAACAGCCAGTTGTCGAAGTCTTCCATGGTCACTTTCCGCGATGCTTACGATGCAAGAGTTTGACACCCTGATTGCTGTAGACTGGTCTGCGGCGTCCGTTCCCGTCAAGGGCGAGAACTCCATTTGGATCAGTCGCCGAACCAAGGGCCATGACAGCGCACTGCTCAATTTTGCCACCCGCTTTGATGCGGAGCGCTATCTGGCTGAACAGATACGGGAGAGTCAGGCCGCAGGTACACGATTGCTGATGGGGTTTGATTTCCCTTTTGGCTATCCAGAGGGCTTCACAGCCGCCTTGGGACGGGTGGATAACGAACCGGCTTGGCGGATGATCTGGCGCATCTTTACGGACATGGTCGAGGACGACGCCCGCAATCTGAATAATCGCTTCGCGGTTGCTGCGGGTTTGAACGAGCGCATGGGATTTGCCGAAGGTCCGTTCTGGGGCTGTCCGGCCAAGCACGCCGGTCCCCACCTGTCGCCTTATCGACCCAAGCAACATTTCATCGCCGAGCGCCGTATTTGCGAAGTTCCCGTTCCTAAATCGCAGCCTGGATGGAAGCTGGCTTACGTGGGTTCAGTGGGGTCTCAGGGGTTAATGGGCATTCCTGTGCTCGAACGACTGCGACAGGCTCACGGCGTGCGCGTCTGGCCCTTTGAAGACATCCCCTCTCAAGGCAGCACTCAGGTCTTTACCGAGCTCTATTTGAGCCTTTGGCCCGTCGGGGATTATGGTGGGCCCTGCAAGGACGCTGATCAGGTTCAGGCCATGACGGATCGCTGGAGTTCCAACCAGCCGCAAATCCTGCACTGGATGCAGGCGGATTATCCCGCTGTCGTTTATGATGAAGAGGGCTGGGTTCTGGGCGTAGAGCCCAGCGCCGTTCAGTAGATCGGGAAAGCGCTACAGAGCCGCGCAACCTCAGCCTTGGCTGTGGTCACTGCGCGTTCCTCGTGGCCTGCAGCTTCTGCGTCGATCAGATCAGCAATCAGGCCGCCCAGAACGAGCATCTCCCTCTCGCCCATCCCTCGTGTGGTTACAGCCCCGGTTCCCAGTCGCAGGCCAACCCACTCCGGCGGGCGAGGGCTGTCGTTGGGAATGGCATTCTTGTTGGCGGTAATGTCCGCTCTTTCCAGCACGCTTTCAGCACGCTTGCCGGTTAGCCCTTTCGAGCTCAGGTCGAGCAGCGCAAGATGCGTATCTGTTCCGCCGGATACAATCCTGATGCCGCGGTCAGAAAGCGTTTTTGCCAGTGTTCTTGCGTTGCTCTGCACTGTCGCCGCATAGGTTTTGAATTCGGGCCGCAGAGCTTCGCCCAGACAAATCGCCTTGGCCGCGATCACTTGCGTATGGATTGACCCCTGAACACCCGGAAAAACCGACGACTGCAATCGTTTGGCCCAGTCTTCATTGTTGGTGAGGATCAGGCCACCCCTGGGCCCGCGCAGCGTTTTGGTCGTGGTGCAGGTTACGATATCAGCATGGGGCAGTGGTGAGGGATGGACGCCGCCAGCGACCAAACCGGCGATGTGCGCCATATCGACGTGGAACTGCGCGCCGACCGCCTTGGCAATCTGCGCCATGCGCTCAAAATCCAACTCGCGCGGGTAGGCCGAACCACCAGCAATAAGAAGCTTTGGCTTCACCTCCAATGCTGTCTTTTCCAGCGCATCGTAATCAATCACTTCGCTGTCCGGGTCGACGCCGTAGTGATGCGCCTCAAACCAGCGTCCGGACAGATTAGCACGCAGGCCGTGACTCAGGTGTCCCCCCGCAGCCAGATCCAGCGACAAAACGCGATCGCCCGGCGCCAGCAGCAGGTAGAATACAGCCAGGTTCGCCTGACTGCCGGAGTGGGGCTGAACGTTGGCATAGGAACAGCTAAACAGCTCTTTTGCCCGATCAATCGCCGCTTGCTCGACAACGTCCACAAACCGCCCGCCGCCATGGAAGCGGTTGCCGGGATAGCCCTCCAGCGTTTTGTTGGTCATCTCATGGCCAAGCGCATCGAGTACAGCGCGGCTGACGATGTTTTCAGAGGCGATGAGCTCAATCTGATTTTTTTGACGGTTCTGCTCATCCAAAAGGGCTTGAGCAATCAGCGGGTCAGCTTGTGCAGCTGAACTCGAAAAATGATCTCGCATGGGGTCGGGGCTCTACTTTCGGCGGAAGGCGTCCAGAGTGACGACGTTATCACCGCCTTTTTCATCGGCCTCTTCGGTGCTTTCGTCTTCGAAGGAATCAACCGTTGCCGGCTCTTTGTCATCATCGGAGGCCGCGTCATCGTCTTCCAGCATCGGCAGCTGGAGCGCAAAACCTTCGTCCTGACAAACCAGACCCTCAATCGCGTCGTAAGGAATGCTCAGGTTTTCATAACCGTCGCCGAAGGAAAGAGTGACGTCGAAGCCGAAATCGCCCAGCATCAGATTTTCACTGTAGCCACCAAAAACGAGGTGGATTGTGTCTGGGTAGTCTTCCTTGAGGTAATCAGGGAACAACGCGCCGGGATGACCGGTTTTCACAACCAGCAGAATGTCCGGCGTCTTGGGACCACCATCAGCATAGCGACTGAGGACGTCTTTCAGAAAATCTCGACTGCGCTGTGCAAAGAGTGACTTGATGACAGACTGGCCCATGCGGTCGGACTTCCTCAACGTTGACGTTCCACCCTTACAAGCAAAGACCGTTAATCTGTGCAAGTCGGTAATTTCTAATGTTGACCAAGAAAGCAGGATGATCGCGCCTTTTTGGACGTCGAAAAGATGGGATCAGAACGGAAGAGTCGAGCCAAACCTGAGCGTCGTTTCCTCATCCGCCCGCTCTACCCGCGCAAAGGTTTCCAGCGCGCCGATATCAAGCTCTAAGCCAAAGGCAACATCTCGCTGTTGATCGTATTCCGCCAGCAGAGTTGCGCCGTTTACGTCGATTTCACCCGTGATCCACCAATAGAGCGGCGTCCCCGCAGGCGCAGCCTCTGGCATGCCGACCTGTGCTTCAACGGCGAACAAGGGGTTGTAGTATTCGGCTTCGATCCACCAGTTGTCGTCACTATCAAATGCCAGAGCAAATCGCCCGTCCGACATGGATATGAGCGCAGCTTCGAGCTGCCAGGCATCCAGCGCCCCTTCTACGTCTGGATCGTAGAGAATGTCAGCAGCGACACTCACCCCGCCCAGATCCAGCTTTGCGCCGACAATTGTGTTGAGCGCTCGTGTTCCCGGATTGGGCGTGACCGCAGCTACACCGGTAATCCCAAACATTGAAGTGTCAGCCGAAAGCACCAGCGTATCATCGGCGGAAAGCGAAACGATATCCGCCCAATGCCCATCGCTGTCGATAACGCCGCTTTCGCCGTCGGTGCTGATGGTCAGCTTGCCAAAGCCGCCTTCCACGTAAATGGATGCCCCGGTTTTCCCAAGAATTTTTGAGGACGGCTGCATAAAGGCGTGGGTGGTCCCCGCTTCCGGGCTTTGCTCCAGACAAATTGCCCCGATTACCATTTTCTCCGAGCTGCCAACGGTACGAACCTCAGCAAACGGACCAGCATAAACTTTGGCGTTGTTTACTTTTCTACCCGATAACTCTGCAGTACCCGGACTGAATAGGACAGTAGCAGAATCGCTCGCCGTGCTTTGCCAAGCGATCAGCGGATATGAAGCCGTCTTGGGGGTTCCCACCATGTTTGGGGTGATTTTGACGAGATCAAACCGCTTTTGAAAAACCGCCGCAGCTGTGCCATTGCCGCCGCCCTCTGGATTGACGGAAATTCTAGCACCGATATCCGCAGGTGCCGCTACGGATACGGTGTTAGTGACTTCACCGTTCGCCCAGATTTGCCTTTTTGCGAGGAATTGACCTGCCGCGACATAACCTCCGGCCCCACCAAAAACGCGAATTTTGTCTCCAACCTGCAAGCCATTACCCCGGGTGCTGTACAGATTCGGTGAACCTACGGTTGGACCAGCGGGAAAAGTGTCAAACCGCCCTTCCTGACCGTTCATCGTGTCGGCAAAGCGGCCGGCGAGCTTACAGACATTCTCCGCCATCCAAGGCAGAACCTGTAACTGCATGCCCGTGCGTGTGCCGTCCAAGGAGTGCCAATCGGAATTGATTTTGACAGCAACGATGTCTTCGTTCGAGACTTGCATCCCGCCCGAAGCGTTGAAGACGTGACCTTTCATGGCGGTTGGGCCCGGTACGACTTTTTTCGCGAGGTAATGCTCCTCGACCCCGCGAGGATCCGTACGGCTGTAAAGGTCGAATTTCAGCAAATCCAGCGTATTCAGCGTAATCTTGCCGCCGATGATGAGGCCAAAGTCTGTGCTGTGTTCAACGTTGATATTGAGGTTGGTGAAATTGGTGTAGCTGAAGGCTTGGCTGTCCTTGGATAATCCAACAACAGCGGTGATACCCAAATCACCGCCAAGCGTGATATCGGTCTCGCCATAGGCGATGGTCCCGCAAGCAACCAGTATCGTTGATGCCGAAAAAAACAGCCGTCTCCGTGGCGTTCGCATGCTCTGCGTCACCAGCTCGTCCCCCAACTCTTCACTTTTCTTTTTCTTTGGTCGTCAAAGATAAAGAAACGCGGTCGAGGAGGCCTGATTAAAGCGATGAATCTTGTGGGTAATCGCTCATCTTTCCCCGTTCACTGACGAGGCGCTCTCCTAAGGAAACTGGATTATTAGAATTTTAAGTTTATGCGACCGAAGATGAACGCATTAACGGGCTTTGGTATCGGTTGAGCTGTGGCGATGGAGTGGGATTCGCTTAAAATCCGCCAATGTACAGGTCGATTCTCCGCGGGGCCGCACCAAAATCCGAATATTTGTGGAGTAAATTGGGCGTTCTGTTGCTAGGTGCCCAAGACCCCACCTACGCATGCTAGTGCGCAGGGATTCAATTTCACGAACTCAGCTGCTTACGCAGCAAGAGCAACTCGTGGAGCAACATAGTTGTTTGCAACTGTGTTTAAATGACCCGGTTACGCCGGAATCATCACGGGCAAAACAAACAGCTTTCAATGCACGTCGATCCTATTTCGCCCCCAGCAAGGAACCAACTCACTCAGAATTGGTTCTTTGGTGGAGGCGCCGGGTACCGCCCCCGGGTCCGCAACATCTATTACCTGCTTGGTTTATTGCCATAGAGCGAGGCTCATCTCTCAATATAAGCGTTTTCACGGCTCATGCAATTGGCTAGTGATACGGGGCTATGAGTGAATATGCGTTTTCACCAACCGCTGAATTGGCTACTGCTAACGCCCTATGAGTGACAAAACAGACCAAGCCCGCTCCGTCGACCTCGAGATCGAAGAACTTCGCGCTTTCACCCGACCCACGTCGCGTGTGACTTCCAGTGCGCTTGAGGATCGCCTTTACAAGATTTTCCCGGTTCTCGATCACGGCTTTGTTCGTGTGGTCGATTACATGGGCGATGATACATCGATCGTGCAGGCCGCGCGTGTTTCCTACGGGAAAGGCACCAAATCGGTTCGCAACGATGAAGGGTTGATCCGCTATCTGATGCGGCATCGCCATTCAACGCCTTTCGAAATGTGCGAAATCAAGTTTCACATCAAACTTCCGATTTTCGTCGCGCGCCAATGGATCCGCCATCGGACAGCGAACGTGAATGAATATTCGGCGCGCTACTCGATGCTGGATCGGGAATTCTACATTCCTGCGCCCGAGCATCTGGCAGCCCAGAGCGAAGTGAACAATCAGGGCCGCGGCGATGTCTTGCGCGATGAAGAAGCCAACGATGTTCTTGAAATGCTCAAGGCCGATGCCGTGCGTTCCTATGATCGTTATGAAACCCTGCTCAATGAGCGGCAGGATGGCCGAATCATCAACGATGATAAACAGGGTTTAGCGCGTGAATTGGCGCGAATGACTTTGCCGCTGTCCGCCTATACCCAGTGGTATTGGAAAGTCGATCTGCACAACCTGGTGCACTTTCTGAGCCTACGCATGGATCCGCACGCCCAGTACGAGATCCGAGCTTTTGCAGATGTCATGTACGACATGGTGCGGGATTGGGTGCCGCTTACGGCGAAAGCGTTCGAAGATTACCGACTGAACAGTTTCTCACTGTCCGGCCCCATGGTTTCAGCCGTGCGGCGCATGGTCAGCGGGGAAAAAGTTACGGTGGAGAACTGCGGCATGTCCGCGCGGGAGTGGCGGGAATTGCAGGCTGCGCTGGGGCTGAGCGACTAGAGCAATGGTCGACCCGACCCAACCTAACCCTTTCCGAGCCCCGGCTTTCGGACCGGCAGACCATGGTTTGATGATCCCCGTCAGCCATGTCGTGCTGCTGCTTGCCATCTTGCTGTTGCTCGCACCGATTGCGGTGTTGGTGCAGGGGTTTGTGCTGTCTGTTTGGACCCCCGGCATTCCCAGCCACGGCACCATTGCGACCGAAGTTCTGATCAGCCTGATCCTGATCGCCGCCTTTTTCCTCATGGGATTGAGCCGACACTACAACTGGGAGCGCTTTGGGTTCTGGATGCCGGTGCGCACGGACTATCTCTTTGTCGGTGGCATCCTAGCGATATCTATCTTTATCCAGCCTCTGTTCATGTTTGGCTTCGATACAGGCGGTGCCACGGACCTGCGGGATAAATTTTTTGCCGCTTATCACCCGCAAGGCGTTCTGATTTTTGAGCTGCTGGTTTTTGCAGCTCTGGTGATCCTCACGCCCTTGTTCGAAGAAATGGTTTTTCGCGGCCTTTTCTTTGGGTGGGCGCGGCAACGATTGGGGTTCATTTCGGCAGCGATATTCAGTTCGCTGGTCTTCGCAGCCTTCCATGCGCAGTATGTTGACGCCTTGGGCTTGCACTGGGGCTTCAGAGCGCTGGGGATGATTTTCACGCTTGGTTTTCTGTCCGCATTGCTGTTTGAACGCACCGGCTCCTTGATTGCACCAACGCTGCTGCATGGGCTGTTTAACCTGCAGGCTGCGATTCCTTTGCTGTTGGATATTCCGCCAGCTTGAATTACGACCCTGAGACCCCAAGTTTCGGGTTAAGCATGCGCCCCTGACCAAGGTGCGCGAACACTATCGACGATTTAGGGAAATCTTCATGTCAGATTTGGGCGGCGATAACTCCAGCCTGCACCAGAATTCCAATGGCTCCGGTCCTTGGGGTGGCGGTGGTAACCGCGGCAACGGCGGCGGCCAGGGCCCTTGGGGTGGATCCAACAATACCGGCGGCAACCGAGGCAGCTCTGGGGGCGGACAAGGCCCGTGGGGTGGTGGCTCCAACGGCGGTGGAAATAGCAACAACAGTGGCGGCGGCAGCGGCAGCGGTGGTGGTACCAACGTTGAAGACCTGTTCAACCGCGCGCGCCGGAATCTCGGCGGCGGTGGCAATGGCAGCGGTGGACGCCGCCAAGCGCCCGGCGGCTTCCCGCGGAACTTGCCATTGCCATTGATCATTCTGGGCCTGATTGCCGCCTTTGGTGTGATCTGGTGGAACGCAGGCGGTGTCCGCCTGGTATCCCCATCACAGCAACTGGTTGTTACCTTCTTGGGTCAGTATCAGACCACCAAAGGCGAAGGTCTGCAGATCCAGCCTTTGGCACCCTTGCAGCGGGGCTTCGTTGTAGAAGTTCTTCAGCAGCGCGAAACACCAGTGGGTGCCAATGGCGAGCGTGTCGACGTTTCCGCGATCATCGAGCGCCGGAACCAGCGTCTTGCGCAATCCAGCCCGCGCTCCAACTCCACCACGGAAACGCTGACCGAAGAAGACTTCGTCGAACCCAACGTGGTTCTGCAAGAGCTGCAGAACGAAACACGGGGCCGCTTGAACCAGAACCTGATGCTGACCAACGAAGGCAAGATTGCCGACGTGGACGTGAACGTGTTCTGGAACGTGAATAACGCACGGGACTTCCTGTTCAACGTGAAAGACCCTTCTGAAGGGTTTGGCGGCCTGAACTCGGTTGACCCGACAGAAACCATCAAACTGGCCGCTGAAGCCGCGCTCCGCTCTGCCGTTGCGACGCGGGATCTGGACGAGGTTGTTGACCGTACCGGTCTGGCCATCGACATTGAAACCCAGCTTCAAGCGCTGCTGGACGAATATGGGGCAGGGATCAACGTGGTCCGTGTTGACGTTCCTTACGCCCAGCCACCACTGGCGGTTCTGCCGTCTTACAACGCGGTGAAAAACGCAGAAAAGACCAAGAACGAAATCATCAACAAGGCCCAAGC
>JBMZBW010000070.1:13972-14190 GCA_049612785.1 Alphaproteobacteria bacterium
AGGTACGGTTGACAAAGTTCTGCAGGAGGCAACGGCCTTTAAGAACGAAACCGTCGCAGCAGCGCGCGGTGAGGCGGAGCGCTTCACTCAGGTTCTATCGGCCTACCAAGAAGCACCGGATGTCACGATTCAGCGTCTGTACCTGGACACCATGCAGGATGTTCTGACCAACGCCGACATGACAATCATAGACGAATCGTTGGGTGGAGATGCTTTAC
>JBMZBW010000071.1:0-13707 GCA_049612785.1 Alphaproteobacteria bacterium
CACGTCAACGTCCATTTCGCCCCAGGGCAGTTGGGTCGGGTCAGGCTGAGTGAGCAAACGAACGCGTTTTTCACCAACGATCAGCGTGTCTTCACCCTCAACGGAAATGTCCATGGGCAAGCGTCCGTGGACGGAATCCCATTTCAACAGGTGCGCCATTTCTGCAGCGCTGGACAAGTCATTCAGCGCAACGAACTCGATATCATCCCGCCCGCTTTCCAAGGCAGCGCGGAAAGTGAGGCGGCCAATTCGGCCAAAGCCGTTGATAGCGACTTTAATGGGCATGTTTCTGTCTCTCGTTTTGGTTAAGCCGGGTCGCAGGACTTGCGTTTGTCATATTCGCATTTCATCTGCACTCTAAGCTTGGCTATAGCATAGTTATGAATGAGGCGTTTCATTTTCAGCCCGAATCTGAAACAAGTCTGCCAAGACCGAGCCGCGAGTCAAACACGGCGGGGTTGGTTGTAACATGAGCCTCACGCCCACTTAATTGTGCCAAGGAACCCCTATGCGCCGACAACGCAACGCCAAGATTGTTACCACCATCGGTCCGGCCAGCCGCGAAAGCACGATGCTTGAAGCGCTCTTTGAACGGGGCGCAGACGTTTTTCGATTGAATTTCAGCCACGGCAGCCATGAAGACCACCAGCTTTCCTATGACCGTATCCGTGCCATGGAAGCAAAGTTTGGACGCGCGACCTGTATTCTGGCTGACATCCAGGGGCCAAAGCTCAGACTGGGCACTTTCGCCAACGGCGCCGTAGAGGTTGAACCGGGGCATATCATTACGCTGGTTTTAGAAGAAGTCGTTGGCACAGCAGAGCGGGTGACCCTGCCGCATCCTGAAATCTTCGCGGCTATGAAAGTCGGCGGGCGCTTGTTGGTTGATGACGGCAAGGTTCGGCTTCGGATCATCGAAGTTCGTGATGGCGAAGCGGATTGTCGGGTTGAGGCAGGGCGCAAGCTTTCTGACCGGAAGGGCGTGAATGTTCCAGATGCTGTTTTGCCCATGTCTGCGTTAACGGAAAAGGATCGCCGTGATGTCGACTTCGCGATGAAGCTTGGGGTGGATTGGATCGCACTGTCTTTCGTGCAGCAACCCAAGGACGTCATCGAAGCCCGGCGTATTGTCGGCGATTCAGCGCAGTTGATGGTCAAGATGGAAAAGCCTTCCGCCATTCATCATCTCGATGAGCTGGTTATGCTGGCCGACGGTATGATGGTTGCCCGCGGTGATCTTGGGGTGGAGATGCAGCCCGAGGAAGTTCCACCCATTCAGCGGCGCATCGTTCAGGCGTGCCGTCGAGCGGGGAAACCTGTTGTGGTCGCGACCCAAATGCTTGAGTCGATGATTACCAATCCAGTACCGACCCGAGCGGAATCGTCCGACGTGGCGCGGGCCGTCTATGATGGAGCCGATGCCGTGATGTTGTCTGCAGAAAGCGCGGCGGGGAACTATCCCCGCGAGGCTGTTGCCATGATGGACCGGATCATTCGCGAAACCGAGCAGTCCTCCCACTACAAGCAGTCGCCCGCTTCTGGCGGTGGTCCCGCAACGGGGTCCGACGCGATTTCAACAGCCGCTTGTCAGGTTGCCGAAACCATTGGCGGCAAGTGCATTGTGACCCACACGCGTTCAGGCCGAACCGCACAGCGCGCCAGCCGTGAACGCCCGATTGTACCGATTGTAATGGTGACGCCTGAGCGAAAGACTGCGCGTCAGCATACGATTGTTTGGGGGCTGCACTGCTATGTTGTCGAAAACATGGAAACCCTCGATCAAGTCGTCGAAGCCGCTCAACATATCGCTGTATCTCAGGGGTTTGGGGTCGAGGGTGAACAGGTTGTGGTCACAGCCGGTGTCCCCTTTGGTCAGGTTGGCCAGACCAACTTGCTGCGCTTGCTAAGGCTCTGATTGCAGCGATAGTCTCTAGAGGTGTTTTTGCGCTATTTGGCCGGTCGTTCTTAACTGTCGACCGGCCTTTGTTTCTATGCAAACGGTGCGATCAGAGCGACGTGTCGTCGTAGAAAATCGTCGAATTGCTACCACCGACCAAGAGATCGTCAGCCAGATTGCCGCCGCTCGCATTCAACTGCTCGGTAAACTCAGGCAGGGTAAGCAGTTCAAGAGCGCCATGATCGACGTCGATAACTTCGATCAAAGTCGCAGTGTCGTAGTACTGGCTCAGTTCGTAGATGTAGACTTCATCTTCTCCGGCATCGAGAACCGCCAGCTCAATATCTGAATCGTCGTTGTCAAAGTCACCGACGACAATCTCCGTGATTGTGTCCAAGCCAGTGATAATGCCGTCTGTTTCGCTTTCCAGACTGTTCGAGTCCGCTTCAAAGACATCAATGCGAGACTCCTCTGCGGCAAACACCATGTCGCGGTAAACGGCCAGATCGACATAGTCGCCCGCGACCTCGTCTTCCTGTTCGCCATCTTCCACGTTGATCCAGGCGATATGCCCGCCGACCAGTGATGCAACATAGTCGGTGCTTGAGTTGATATAGCGCTCGCTGACCACAACGCTTTCTGTATCGGCTTCCAGACCGGGGAAAGTCTCGACATCGCCACTGTAGTTGCCGGACAGGGTAACCAGGCTATCGTCGCCACCATCATTGGTGACAAAGATATCCAGATCGCCAGAGCCATCAAATTCGCCAATCACGACGTCAGAAATCTGCCCCAGACTGTCGAGGGTCGATAACCCGCCACCTTCTTCAGCACGGTATTCGAGCGAGAAGCTGCCGCTGCCATTGCTCTCCCATACTTCAACAACGTTTTCTCCGTCGTCATGGCCAGCAACCACGACGTCGAGGTCGCCGTCACCGTCAATGTCACCCACAGCGATATCCGTGTAATCTGCGCCGCTCGTGCCAAAGAAAGCGGTGCTGACGTCGCCATCGCCTTCCAGCTCAGTCACTGTTACGCGGTCAGTGCCATTGACGCTGATGAGCAGGTTGTCGCCGTTCTGATCCTGGCCGAACTCGGCATCAATCATGTCTGTTAGGGTGTTGGTGTCATCATCGTTCATCCGATCAATATCGTCGGCCTCACGGTAGTGATCGACGGTATCGTCCCGGGTGTCATTCTGGATGAAGAATGTCACGGTCTGGTTGGCAAAGTTACCGCTGCTGTCGCTGACCTGAACCCGTACTTCAAGCGTGTTGTTGCCGTTTTCCGGGCGCGTGCCGTCAGCATCACCAGAAAGCGCGGAGTAATCTGGAACACTCTCGTTTGCATCACCTTCCTCAGGATGCTGAACACCGACAAAGGAGATCGCGCCAGTTTCACCATCAATGGTGAAACGTTCTTCGTCATCCCCGCCAATAATCGAGAACTCGACATCATGACCCAAAGGATGATGCGCAGAGACATAGGCAAGCACACCACCTTCGCCCTCATGGGCCTGCTGGCTCATGGAACTGGTGAAGGAAAGTACGGCTGGATCGTATAGCGAAAGGCCATCGCCGTTCGAAAGATAAGGCGTATTCTCAGTAGTACCGGTTGCATCCTGATTAGCATCACCGTCATTGCCAAAAAGGACCATCGCAGCCAGTCCGGTCATTCCGGCAAGACCAAGCGCAAGCAGAAGCCCGCCATCAACCATTCCACCACTACCAGCAACCGGCGCGCCCCAATAGGCGTTAGGCATGACAGCGCCCATGGGCGCGGGGGTGTATGCGGGGGCATAGGCCATTTGCTGCGGCGCAGCAGGTGCCATGGTAAGGGGCGCATTCGCAACGGCATGGGTGTGCTGTATGCCGTTTGGTAGCTGGGACAGGGGGCCATGACTGTGCACCAACCCGCTCTGGTGGGCATGGGTTGCGCCAATCAAACCCTGACCAATGACGGTTGAGCCGTCTTCTTCGCTATGATGGGGCTCTGCACCGGAGTGGGCCTGAGCTTGAGTTGCAGCAAAAATGGCAGCTCCTGCCGCGGTTAAAGCGGCTTTGGTCAACTGACCTTTTTCGGCCAACGCACGGAGTTTGCGGGCTTGCGTCCAATAGACGGGGTGAGCGGTATTCATAATGGCTGCTCCGATTTTCAAATAACCACACCAACACGGGGCAAGGAACCACAAGGGGTCGCCTCAGGTGTCAAATGCGCTTGTAATGCCTTGTTTTGCCCAGTCTTTTCCGGGCCGATTAAAAAATAAAGTCGTCATTTAAATAAAGAGTAGGTACGTCGCGTACCCTTAAAACGAGCATATATTACACGACTGGCAAAATTTTATCACTACAAAAAAAGCCCCAGCCTTGTTTTACGCGACAGGGCTGGGGCGAGAGAAATCCGAGCGATTCGGGACTTACTGGATGATCTGTCCGCCGTCGATAAACCCGTGATAGACAAAGGCAAAAGTGACGTCGTGTACGATATCGATGCGGCTGCCGTCTGCTTCCACGCGTTGAACAACGATGTTCCCAACATCGCGCCCTTTGGCAATTGCGCTGCTGTCTAGGGCTGAGTTTTGGCCTTCGGTCCAGGATATTTCGAGATCCCCGTCGCGCAGCACTCCCTCTTCGGCAATTTTTGCCATCGCGTAGGCCCTGTTTTCATAGCCCTCAGCGATGATCACTCTGGCCATGGGTGCGATGTCATTGGGAAGCTCACCAAAATAGAGGAAAGGCCGCCCGTTTTCTGCGTCATAGGAACGATAGGGATTGCGACCATACTGGCGCATGCCGTCGTTGTTCGGGACGAGCACCTTTCCATCGGGAAATCGCTCGGCAAAACGCTCGAAGCTCTCGATGCGTGACGGAATCTTCTCCAGCTTTCGCCCGGCGTGTTCTCCGGTCAGGCCATTGCCATCGAACTGCTGCCACCAACTCTCCGTCTGTCGATCATACATGATCATATCCGATTTCCGGAGCCGGCCAGAAACACCAAAGTCATGAGCGACCCCATCAACGCGCGCATCAAACACGATTGCAGCATTACACAGCGGACAATAGGTCACCGCAATGGGTACACCGCCAACAACATCGTTGGCGATTTCGTGCCAGGTGAGGACTTGCAACGGGTAAGCGCGGGCCTCACCGTTGATCTCGAGGCCAATAACAGGCTCGGTCGGAGCGTAGCGCGAAGCAGCCACTTGCAGCGATACGAACTCTGGTTGGTCGATTGCCGGGATTCCGTCGCGTGGTGGTCCGCCAGAAAGGACTTCATCGAAGGAAATCGTTGAACGCGTGAAGTCGCCGTTGGGAAATTCTCGGGACCATGAGTCCGGAAAATCCTGCGGCGGTAAGAGATCTGTTTGCGCCAGCGCTGGAGCGTTTATGGTCGCCAGAATCAGAAATCCGGCAGTTGCTAATTGATTCAACTTCATCTTAAGGCTTCCCCTAGCCAATTTTGCCTGTTTCACCCCTACGACACTTCGCATCAAATCATCTCAACAAGCTCCCTCACAAAACCGTCAATATCTGGCAAGCAAGCCGCCAAAAAGCTTGTGGATTGAATTGGTCTCCCTAGCCGCCGGAAATAGCTTACAATTTGCCCGCAGGTGGCCTCTTGATTGCACGATCAACACCACGCCAGTGCTGCGCATTGCAGTATGCAGGTTGCCTACAAAAACGCCGTTTGAACGGAAGATTATGAACCTCGTTCGTCGCAGTTGGACACAAGACCTTACGCTTGCTTTGAGCGTGTTTGCTGTGGTTGCGCTTATGACTGGCGTGACGCTGGTTGGCCTGCAATGGGGCAACCAGACGGCGGATGCTTCGGCTGAAGCGCCTTCAGTGACGATCACTGACGCAAACATGGACGATTATTTTGGCCAGTTTGAACGTCCAGCGTGGAATAAGCTGCTCTATCGCATCACGGTTGTGGATTTTTGTGGCGAGCTGACGTGGCATGTTCGGGAAGGGTACAGGCTTGATCGCTATCGGCTGCAAGATCAGGAGCCCATATCCATCGCTGACGCTGCCAATCTGCGCAACGAAGCCATTGCACTGGTGGAAGCGCAAATGAACCAGAATGGCGTTCAGGATTACTCGTTCTGGTGCGCGGGACAGGGTGAATCAGCGGCGAACTACTTCCGGTCTGTCTGGCAACTCAGCGCCGCCAACGGTTAACCCGCTTCGAGGAAGGCAATCGCCTGTTCCCGTTCGAAGAGGTAAAGCAGCGTACGCAGCGCCTCACCGCGTTCGCCGACCAGTTCTGGGGCTTTGTTCAAGGTTAGCTGCGCGTCTCTCTGCGCGATTTCCAGCAGATCCTGATGCTCGGGCAGGGCGGCAAAGTGCATGTCGGGCAAACCCGATTGGCGTGTTCCCATGACATCGCCCGCGCCGCGCAGCCGCAAGTCTTCTTCTGCAATCACAAACCCATCATTGCTCTCGCGCATGATCGACAGTCGAGAGCGCGCGGTTTCACCAAGCGGAGCGGTGTAAAGCAGCAAACAGGTCGAAGCCTTGCTGCCACGTCCGATCCGTCCACGAAGTTGGTGCAGCTGGGCAAGGCCAAAGCGTTCGGCGTGCTCAATAACCATCACGGTCGCATTGGGCACGTCCACTCCGACTTCAACAACCGTCGTCGCGACCAGAATATCGCTTTCGTGGGCCTTGAACTTGCGCATGACCGTGTCTTTATCTTCGCCCTTCATTCGCCCGTGAACCAGCGCAACCCTTGGGCCAAACATCTCCTTAAGCATGGCGTGACGTTCTTCGGCGGCGGTCAGGGTGCTGACTTCGGTTTCTTCGACCAGAGGGCAGATCCAATAGACTTGGTCGCCCCGTTCAATGGCGCGTCCCAAAGCCTGGGCGACGTCACCCCATTGATCTTGGGGTTTGACGAGGGTTTTGATGGGTTGCCGTCCGGCTGGCTTGGTCAGCAGCTTGGAGATATCCAGATCCCCGTATAGTGCCAGCACCATGGAACGCGGGATGGGCGTTGCCGACATCAGCAGCATGTGCGGCGCTTCCCCTTTTTGCCCCAAGGCCAGTCTTTGATGCACGCCAAAGCGATGTTGCTCGTCGATAATCACCAAGCCCAAATTACGAAACGCGACGCCTTCCTGAAACAGCGCGTGGGTACCGATCAGGATCTTGATTGAACCCTCGGCGCAACCGGCCAGCACAGGACGACGGGCCGCGGCCTTGTCCCGTCCGGTGAGAATATCAATCCGCACCCCAACCTTGGACAGGGCTTCGAACAGGTTGGCGTGCAATTGGCGCGCGAGGATTTCGGTGGGTGCCATGATGGCCACTTGTGCGCCGGCCTCGACCGCGATCAGTGCCGAGAACAGGGCGACCATCGTTTTCCCGCTGCCGACATCACCCATGATCAGGCGCATCATCCTTTGCGCCCGGCCCATGTCGGAGCGCACGGCATCGATGGCGCTTTCCTGGCTGTCGGTGAGGGTGAAAGGCAGGTTCTGGCGCACAGCTTCGCTGAGGGATTGATCCCCGATCAGCGGGTTGCCTCCACGACGACGCCCCCGTTCGCGCACGATCATCAGAGAGAGCTGCTGAGCCAGTAGCTCGTCATAGGCGAGCCGACGAACAGCCTGCGTGCGCTCTTGACCTTTGAGGTCGCCGCGAAAGTGTAAACTTGCCAGCGATGGATGCCACTTTGGCCACTTCTGCTGCGCCTGAAGCGAGGCATCCGCCCATTCTGGCAGCTCAGGCACAAGATCAAGGGCTGCATTCAATGCCTTGTTCCAGACCCGCGACGTAAGCCCTTGAGTCAGCGGATAAATCGGCTCGACTGCAGGGATAGCTTCCTCTTCCTCCAGCGGAACCATGTAGTCCGGATGGGTGATTTGCCAGCTGTTGTTGAACCGGGCGAGTTTGCCTGAAACCAGACGCTCCTCGCGCACGGGCAACTGTCCCTGCAGCCAAGAGCCCTTTGCATTGAAGAAGACCAGCGAAACTGGCGTGTCTCCGGCCATGCAGTTGACACGGTAGGGCGCTTTGGGGGAGCGGGGAATAAAATGCTGCAAAACAAACAGCGGGATGGTTACAAGTTGGTCTTCGTAGAGTGAAGTCGGCTCGCCTATTCGTGTGCGCTGCTGCACGCGACTGGGCTGCGCCCGAACCAGATCCCAAACGTGTGGACCCGCGACCCGCTCAATCAGCGCGGCAGACTTTGGCCCGATGCCGGGTAAGTCTGTCACAGGCGTGAATAAAGGATTGAGGATTTCCGGGCGCACGCTAACTCATCAGATGATCACACAAGGTCTTGAGGAACTTTCTTAGCATGGAATACGGCGACCGGCGCAAGCGTGCGCTTTGGCGGGCAGGGCATCGGGGAACACGCGAGCTGGATCTGTTGATGACTCAGTTTGCGCAGGACTTCCTTCCTCTGACCCAAAATGAAGCGAGTGACGCCCTCACACGGATGGAACAGATCGAGGCTTTGCAGCAAGTCAACGATCCTGATGTGCAGGTTTGGTTACAGAACCCGGCAAGCATTCCTGCCGAGCTTCCCGAACCCTTGCTTTCCGCGTTGCGTTCGTTTGAGTACCGCATCTAAGAATCGGCTAACCCGAGCGTGGCATGAACGGCAAAGAAGACCAAAACGTTAACGAACCCGTCTTGATTGGTGAGGTTCCTGATGGTGCAGAGGCGTTTCTTGCCGCTGACATTGCGTTGGAAACCAACAAACCGATTATCTTCGTCGCCCGCGATGACAAGCGCCTGGCTCGGGCGGTTTCGCTGTTCAAGTTTCGGTTGCCCGAAGCGGAAGTTTTGCGGTTTCCGGCTTGGGATTGTCTGCCATACGACCGGATTTCCCCCAAGTCTGACCTGATTGCCACACGGCTGGCTACTCTCGCGCGATTGATCCGGCCCGCGAGTAAAGACAAGCCGCGGGTGGTTGTGACCGGGATCAACGCTTTGATGCAGCGGATCCCCCATCCTGACTTTATCAAGGCGCTCTCGCTTTCGCTGCGACCCGGTCAAGAAATTGGCTTTGAAGAGGTTCAGCAGCGCTTGCTGAACTTGGGGTTCCAGCGGGTTTCTACGGTGACCGAACCGGGTGAGTTTGCCCCGCGCGGTGGTATTCTGGATTTCTTCCCCGCCGGACGCCCCACGCCCGTTCGGTTGGATTTCTTTGGCGATGAGATTGAAAGCGTGCGCGCTTTTGATCCGCTGACACAAAGAACCGATGCGCCGATTAAGGGTGTCGTGCTGGGACCGGTGCATGAGTTTGTGCTCAACGACGACAGTATCGAGCGGTTTCGAACCGAATACCGGGAGAGCTTTGGGCGGGTAAAGGGCGAAGACCCCCTCTATGAAAGTGTCTCTGCTGGGCGGCTTTATGCTGGCTTGGACCACTGGCTGCCGCTGCTGCATGAGCAGATGGCGCTGCTGCCTGACTATGTTGGCGGCGCTGAGATGATCTTTGAGCCTGACGTGGTCGCGGCAAAGGATGCGCGGCTGGAGACCATCAACGATTTCTATACGGCTCGCCAGTCGGTGTTTGAGGTGGAGAAAAAGGATCACTCCTACAAGCCTATCAAGCCGGAACGCTTGTATGCCACTGAGGACGATTGGAACGCCTTTGCCGTCCATCACCGGTGCTGGCAGTTTACCAACTTTTCGGTGCCATCAGAGGCTCAAGTCGCGCTGGCCAAGCACAGTTATCGGTCCATCCCAACGTTTGCGGACGCACGCCAAGATCCGGATCGCAACATTTACACCGCCGTCAGAGACCGCGCGGATAAGGCTTTGGGCCAAGGACAGTCCGTCCTGATTGCAGGATTGAGCGCAGGCTCCGCTAACCGTCTGGCGAGCAACTTGGGTGATGCGGGCATAGAGGGGATCAAACCGCTCCGAGGCTGGCACGAGGCTCTGGCAGACCAATCCGACGCTCGCCGAGTCTTCAATGCGGTGTTACCGCTGGAGCGCGGCTTTGAAGGAGCCGGTTTCACGCTCTACACCGAGCAGGACATTCTCGGCGAACGCATCGTCCGACCGCGCAAGCGCAAGAAATCTGACAACTTCCTCACCGAAGTCAGCGGTTTGGCGACAGGCGATCTGGTTGTTCACGTTGAGCACGGCATTGGCCGTTACGTCGGCCTTCTCACCATCGATCTGGCCGGCGCTGCGCATGATGTCTTGCACATCGAGTACAGCGGCGGAGACAAGCTCTATGTCCCCGTTGAAAACATTGAAGTGCTCAGCCGTTTTGGAGACGGTGAAGGCGTTGCACTGGACAAGCTTGGCGGTGCCGCGTGGCAGGCTCGTAAGGCACGCGTTAAGGAGCGGATTACCCGTGTCGCGCGCGATCTCATGCGCATCGCCGCCGAGCGCAAACTGCGGAAATCTGAGATTATCAACGTCCCTGAGAGTGTTTTGGACGAGTTCTCTCAGACTTTTCCTTATAGCGAGACCGACGATCAGCTTAACGCGATTGAGGATGTGATCGAGGATCTGGCCTCTGGCCGACCCATGGATCGTCTTGTTTGTGGGGATGTGGGCTTTGGGAAAACCGAAGTCGCCATCCGTGCTGCCTTTGTGGGGGCAATGGCGGGGCACCAGGTCGCCATCGTCGCGCCAACAACGCTGTTGGCCCGGCAACACTTCAAAACCTTTGAGGAGCGCTTCAAAGACCTCAACATCCGCATTGCCCAGCTTTCCCGGTTGGTGGGCGCGAAAGAGGCTGCGGCGACCAAAGAAGCTTTGGAGCGCGGCGAGATTGATATTGTTATCGGCACGCATGCACTGCTGGCGGAAAGCCTGAAATTCGGGAATTTGGGCCTGCTGGTGATCGACGAGGAACAGCGGTTTGGCGTTCGTCAGAAGGAACGCATGAAAAAGCTCAAAGAGACAGTTCATGTGCTGACCCTGACAGCGACACCAATTCCGCGAACACTGCAACTGGCGCTGACGGGTGTGAAGGACTTGTCACTGATCGCCACACCGCCTGTTGATCGGCTGGCCGTACGTACGTTTATCATGCCTTGGGATGGCGTCATTCTCCGTGAAGCGCTCATGCGGGAACAGTTCCGGGGTGGTCAGTCCTACGTGGTCTGTCCGCGTGTCAAAGACCTCGGTGACATGCGCGAGCGGCTGCAGAACCTTGCGCCTGAGCTGAAAGTCGCCGTGGCGCACGGACAAATGCCGCCATCAGAGCTGGAAGACGTGATGAACGCCTTCTACGACCGAAAATTCGATATTCTGCTCTCAACCAACATTATCGAAAGTGGGATCGATATTCCGACAGTAAACACGATGATTATTCATCGTGCTGATATGTTTGGCCTGTCGGCTTTGTATCAGCTGCGTGGGCGCGTGGGTCGGTCCAAGCTGCGCGGTTATGCCTACCTTTCCTTCGACGGAAGACGCAGACTTACCCCCGATGCACAGCGCCGTCTGGACGTGATGAAAACGCTTGATAGCCTCGGCGCTGGTTTCACGCTCGCATCCCACGATCTCGACATTCGCGGGGCAGGGAACCTGGTTGGCGAAGAGCAGACCGGTCACATCAAGGAAGTCGGGATCGAGCTATACCAGCAAATGCTGGAGGAGGCCGTTTCAGAAGTCCAGCTTGCCAATGAGCTTGGCGTTGATCCTTCGACCGGTGAGCTTAAGAAGAAGCCGGATGATGAATGGGTGCCAGTGCTTAATACGGGTATCGCTGTTTACATTCCCGAAGATTACGTGGAAGCGCTGGATGTTCGCCTTGGCCTTTATCGTCGTGTTGGAATGCTGCGGGAGGTCGCTGAGATTGATTCCTTCCTCGCCGAAGTAGAAGACCGCTTTGGCCCGCCGCCTGAGCCGGTGCTGAACCTGCTCAAGACAGTGGAGTTCAAGATCAAAGCGCGTGCTGCGCGGGTGGAAAAACTGGATGTCGGGCCCAAGGGTATCGTGGTTGGGTTCCGGGAAGATACCTTCTCTAAACCCGAAAAGCTCATTTCCTGGATCCGCGCCAACTCTCAAGTCATGTCCATTCGGCCAGATCAAAGGCTTGTCTTCAAGCGCAAGATCGAAACCGATGAAGAGCGGAAAAAAGCGATTATTTCTTTACTGGATAACCTCCAAAAACTCGCAAAATGAGGACACTATTTCTCAGTCTTGACAATGTCTAATAAGCCATCCATCTTAGGTGAAACTTTGATCGGGTGGTCTCTATGGCTCTCAAGCGTCTCCTTTTTTTGGCTATCAGCTTTTGCACTTTGCCGTTTACAGCAGCGCAAGGGCAGCAAATGTACATCAGCGGTGAAGCAGGCGTTGCGTTGATCGGACCACCGCTTGTCAGCATCGATGACGGTGCTGTGGCTTTGACCTCGCGCGTTGGTCTTGGGGCCGAGTTTAGTCGGTTTCAAGTCGAGTTCGACGTTGGGATCGTGTCCCCACCTGAGATTACAGATGGGTTTCTACTGGTGCCGTCACTGGATACCAGTTTCATGTTCAGACGCCCCTCAGCCGACGTGAGACCCTACATCGGCGGTGGTTTGGATCTGGTTTATGTGGTGTCGGATTTCGGCAGTTTTGGCCTGCCATGGGCTCACCTTACCGCTGGAATTGACAGCAAGCTCAATGAGCGATCATCGTTTTATGTCGAAGGACGGACCTATGGGCTGGAAACCCAGTTTTCGCTGGGTTCCAAGTTCCGGTTCTAGGGCTTAGGAACCCAGCGGTCGCGGGCCGCGTGATCGCTCTCTCTCGCATCAACCCAATCGGCTTGCCCTTTGCCGTCGTCTTCCAGCTTCCAGAAAGGGGCTTCGGTCTTTAGGTAGTCCATAGCGTAGGCGCAGGCTTCAAAGGCATTCTGGCGATGGCGAGAGCAGGCTATCACAGCGACGATCTTTTCACCCGGTTCCATGCGTCCCACGCGATGAAGAATGGTGAGACCGTGCAGGTCCCATCTCTGCGCAGCCTTTTGCCGAATAGCCTCCAGCGCCTTTTCGGTCATGCCGGGGTAGTGCTCCAAGGTCAGACTATCGCTACCTTCGCTACTGAATTCTCGAACAAGCCCCTCAAAAACACAGACACCGCCAACATCGTGGTTGCCGTCAGAGAGGAGGCTCTTTTGCCGCTCAACATCGAGTGGCTCTGTTGACACAATGACAGTTCCGGCAAGGTTGCGTTCGCTTAAACTCATCAGGCGGACATGCTCCAGTCAAAAGCGGTAAACCAGCCCATCTCACCCGGAGACACAGAAAGCCGGTCCGGTTCCAAAGCCACAAGACCGTCAGCCCAGGCGATGGAAGATAAGATACCGGCGCCTTCACGGGGAAACTTGTGGGCGGTAAGTGCGCCCTGCGCATCGCTACGAACCTGTACCCGAACAAACTCGACACGATCCGCTTTCTTGCGGTGCTGAAAGTCCAGTGTAACCGGAACTTTCAGCGGCGGTTTGGTCAATGCGCCTTCACGATTGCGGATCAGTGGAAGGGCGGCGACGTAAAACATGACAACAGCAGCAGCAGGGTTTCCTGGCAGTCCGATCAGCGGAACGTCTTCAAACTGTCCCAAAGCAATCGGACGCCCCGGCTTCACAGCGAGCCGCCAGAACAACAGGGATCCACGCGCCTCCAGAACGTGACGAACGACATCATGGTCGCCTGCCGAAACGCCGCCTGACGTCAGGATCAGGTCAGCAGTGCCACTGGCCGCGGACAAGGCCGTCTCGAGGTGGTCAGGGTCATCGGGTAGGATGCCAAGGTCGGACACCACCGCGCCTGCGCGCTCCAAAAACCCAGCCAGCGCATGCCGGTTGCTGTCGTAGACCTGCCCGGGGCCAAGGGCTTGGCCGGG